>JAHZHZ010000013.1:43264-61241 GCA_019419995.1 Clostridiales bacterium | reverse complement strand
ACACGTGGGTCTCCAAAACCTTTGTTGAGGGTTCGAGTCCTTCTGCCCCTGCCATTTGTGAGAGCGATTTGCAAAAGCAAGTCGCTCTTTTTTGTGCTATTTTACCAATGCGGCATACATTTCATCGAATCCGTCTCCGTATAAATGGACGTATACATTGTAGGTTATATTCACATCGGCATGCCCTAGCAGTTTTGACAGAATCTTAACATCGATACCTTTGTGGTAGCAGTTGGTTGCGAAGGTGTGGCGAAAAACGTGTTCCCCCCGGTATTCCACGCCAGCGTCCCGGCAGGCGCACTGCGTCTGGTAGCGCAGGGCTTCATAGGAGAGATGGTCGCCGTATTTATCAGGGAAAACCCATTCATGCTTCCGAGGAAGGTGTTTGAGTATTTCGATGGCGCGGGGAGTCAGGGGAATGGTTCTGTTGCTTGAATGGCTCTTTGCGCTGTCCTGAACATAGGACTGCTTTTTATTGGCAAGACGGACAATGGTGGAATGAACGAACAGGCGCTTGCGCTCTATCTGCACATCCCGCCAGCGCAGGGCGAGGGCTTCACCGACGCGCAGGCCGGTTTCCATCATCAGCAGCATGACCGCATATCCCCGGCGGCGGTAGGTTTCAAGAACCCAGCGCAGCATGCTTTGTTCATCCGGGGAATAGGCGAGCACGGCGCGGCTTTGCTTCTTGACGTTGCTACGGTCAGGCAGGCGTATTCCCACAGCGGGATTGGTTGGTATCAGGTGGAGTGCGGCGGCTTGCTTCAATGGCGCGGTCACAATGCGCATTTGTTTCTTGATGGTGGTCATTCCATAGCCGTATTCGGCAAGCTGATTGACATAGCGTTGAATATCCACACAGGTGATTTCTTCGATGGGCATATCCGCAATAGGATAGCCCTTCAACGCCTGCGCAGACGTTACCAGACGGTCATAGGTGGATTGCTTGACAGTCAGCGCCTTGAAGGTGGAGAGCCATTCGTCGATGTATGCAGCCAGTGAAATGGATTGATTCATGATTCTTCCTTTCCACGGGCTTTAATGTAAGGGTATATCATTTTGCAATGTAGGTATGGGGAAGCCCTCCCACTCGGGAGGGCTTCCTACATCAAGTAAAAGATTATGCAATTCCCATGGATTCGGCATAAGTCTGGTTTCTTTTTTCCTTCAAAGAGTTGTATGCTTTGATGGCCTGATTATATAGTGTTGACCCCTTGTTGAACAACACGTTTTCATAACCACCTTCGTCAGACCATATACCGATTAGCATATCTTTGTTATTGGAATAGCCTTCTTCGTCCTCCCATACGCACAGAAGGAATCCTTCATAAAAGAGTTCTTCATCATACCAACCAACGAGATATTCTTCACCGATTTCAACAAGGCGTTCTGCAAAAGAGGCGAGGGTATCGTTATCTTCTACTATCCACAAATCGTCGGATTTCATAGATGCTCCTTTATATAATCCGCCATTTATGAGCGCAATATCTGCCGAGTTTAGGGCTAATTTCGTCACGGACGCAAACATTTCATTTTCTAGACGTTCCGTTTCAGAACTTGCTGTTTTAGAGTAAGCTTCTTCCAAATCTTTTATGCTAGTAGAAGAAAAACCATAGAAAGGAGCGACGCCAAATAGTTGCTTGCTAGGAGGGGGAAACGTATCGAGTGTTTCCGCCATATATCGTATCATTTACGAAGCGCCAAGTATCTCCCTCAGTTTTTCCCAAACTCGTCAAAATGATTTTTTGGGATTCTTCACCAATGATATAAGTTCCTTCATCAACGAAATCATTATTTCGATGAATGTATGATTTGTTAGATGTTGCAAGGGTGATGGGCTCACCGGTTATTGGATTCCTATATTCTGTTTTTGCCATCCCACATGAAGTTAATAGCAAACAGGCAACTAGCAAAAGCAATATAGAAGTTTTCTTTATTTTCAATCCTCTTTTCTTACAACTTCCTGAAATGTGTGCTTCACAATCTGGGGGACGCCATTCAATTTCACATATTTTGCAACGGCAGAAGCAGAGCGTCCAACCTTACGGGCGACTTCGGCGTAAGTGCCGTATTTGTTGTAAAGTTGATTGATACGCACAATCTCCTCGGGCGTAATGCGCGCAGCCATTGTTACTTCACCACTTGGTCGCCTGCGCGGAGCATGGTTTCCTTCATTGCCTTTTCAAACTGTTCCTTCACATATTCTTCGGCAGTCCATTTCTTATCCGAACCACCCTCGGCAAGAATCTTGTTCATCTTATCAAGGGTCGGGAAGAAGGATTTCGGCAGGATGATACGGCCTTTTTCGGTGTCAATGATGATACGCATGTATGAATATTCCTCCTTTGTAAAAGTATAACAAAATTATACCCCCCCCGAAAAAGTCAAGGTATTTTTGAATATTTTGTATAAATTTACAGAATAACGGCGTGAATCGCGGAGAAATGCAAACGCATCCTGCAAATTCACGGCGATTCAATGCGAGTTCATATCGAATCCAGCAAAATCCGGGAGATTTCCTGCATATCGGTTGGAAACACGCCTGTTTCGCGCCGAAACAGCACGTTTTCCGAAGTTAATTGCTTAAAACAGTCAAATATTTGAGCAAAAATGCAGGTTGTGATATAATTATTATAGAAACGGAAGGAAAAAGCGCTTTATTTTATCCATTTCAAATCCCATTTTTATTGAATCACTTTGATTTTCTTGGAGAACTGAATGAAAAAAGGAAAATATTTATCGGATGTTCTGGACGTGCATCAATTTGCCCCGCGCGTTCTGAATGTAGTTTGTGCGCCCTGCGGGTGCGGGAAAACCACCTGCGCCATCAACCATATTGCCTCGCTTGCGTCCAGCCCACGCCGCGCCCTGTATCTAATCGATACGCGCAACGGTTGCCAGCGGCTTTCACAGGAAGAACAACTCACAACGCCCTATCAGTATTATGAAGATGATATAGCCGGGAGGTTCTTTTCCTCGGAACTGCCGGACAAAGTAGTTGTAACCACATACGCGAAATTCGGCATGTGGGTCAGCAAATATCCCAACTTTACCGACCATTTTGAAATCATCATCTGCGACGAAGCCCACAACCTTGTCCAGTTTGCAACATTCAGCGCAGAACCCAATTATGCCAGCCTTGCCCGCAATGCAATACGGGATGCAGCCATCCTCGGAAAGACCATCGTTGTAGCGATTACCGCAACACCGGATTTTTTGGCGCATCTTCCATGCCCACAGACCATCATTCCCATTGATACGGCTTCCCTGCGCCAGTATGAAGAATACAATACTGTTCATTACGCAAGCATACAACAGCTTCTGCGGCGGCTTCCTGTCGGAAAGGTGGGCGGCTTATACGCAGCACGTGTGGGGCAGATGCAGGAATTTGAAGCCATTGCGCGGGCTTGTGGGCGCAATCCGATTTCAATTTGGAGCGTGTCCAGCAAAAAACACCCTATGAGCCGGGAACAACTTTCGGCGCGGGAATACATCTTGGAGAATGAAGCCATTCCCGAGGAATACGACCTTTTCATCCTGAACGCCAGTTGTGAAACAGCCATCAACATACGTTCTCACATGGATTTCTTCATTGTGCATAACAGCAATGATACACACATCAAGCAGGCGAGGGGGCGCTATCGCGGCGACCTTGATACACTTTATTTGCTTGATAAGGAGCATGGAATCATCGATGTTCCCGAGGATTTTTTGAACCGACCTCTATTCAAGGAGGATAAACAGGCATTGCGTGAAGCCCTCGGCATCAAAAATGATAAAGGCAGGCTCATTCCGTGGGAAAGGCTTTCCCAACGGCTTACAGACTGCGGCTATTCCGTAGCCGAGGGACGGAGGATTGAGAACCGTCCCAACGTCATCATTACGAAATTGTAGGTTTGCCGATTTGGTGGGGTTCCATATAAGAGAACCCACCAAAACAGCAGAAATGAAACCCCAGCCCGCGCCCTTGCGGGCGCGGCGGGGTTCCGCTTTCCCTATGATTATATAAATACTATTATTATTGTTCCCCGGCTTCTGTATGTATAAAGGAAGTGCCGGGGCAAGGAGGAAATTATGGAAAACAACAACGAATACTTCAAGAAGTATGCAGAAAAAAGAGAACAAAACCAAGCCCACGAAAGTCATATTGAAGAATTTGCCGTGATGTGCAAGAAGATGAACGAAGCAATGTTTCCTATCCAGATTCAAAAGTTTCTCCACGAAAATGGAATTGATGTGAAACTGAACCTACAAACCTATCTCAACGGAAAATACATTGATTTTGATACCGAACTTTCCAACGCCTGCGCCCGCGTGTTGCAGGATGCACTCAACAACAGCGGTCAGGGCATCAGAATCACATTCACCTAAACGGCAGAACCCCGCAGCGCTTGCGCCTGCGGGGTTCATTGTCGTTTCCGGAAGCGTATCAAATAGTATACCTTGTGAAACGGTCAAAAACAGCGTATTTTTGTGTACCATATAGTTTGAAAATATATTTTGCAACGTATCATAATTGGTATTGATTTTTTGATACAATTATGATACACTATAACCAGCGAAAGGGAGTGGAACAATGGCACGAATTAAATACATCCGCGTCAGCACGCAGGAACAGAATACGGCAAGGCAGGAGCAAGACCTTGCGCAGTATGACCGCGTATATATCGAAAAGGCAAGCGGCAAAAACGCAGACCGTCCTGAACTGCAAGCCATGCTGGATTATGTGCGCGAGGGCGATGTGGTGGAAGTAGAGAGTTATTCCCGCATTGCGCGCAACACCCGCGACCTGCTTGAAATCGTCGCAAGGCTCACGGAGAAGGGTGTGGATTTCGTGTCGCAGAAAGAAAAGATTGACACGTCCAGTCCCTCGGGCAGACTGATGCTTACCATATTTGCGGGTTTGGCGCAGTTTGAACGTGAATGTCTGCTTGAACGTCAGGCCGAGGGTATTGCCATAGCCAAGCAGGAAGGGCGCATGGGACGGCCTGAAATCCAGCCCTGCGCCGACTTCACAGCCATCGTGAAGGATTGGCAGGACGGCAAAACAACCGCCGTGGAAGCCATGAAGCGCGCAGGCATGACGAAAGCAACGTTCTATCGGAAGGTAAAAGCGATGAAATAAAATGGCCCGGGGAATGGTTTCCTCGGGCTTATAATGTATTCCACTTATTCTTGTCCCGTATCGCCAATAAGAACTCATTAAACTTCTGCTCGGGCATCGATATATACATATACTTTGCTGAATTCTGGGACAAAAGAGTGGTCTTGCGAAGAGATAGGTTACACACAGCGAGAGCTTTCAACCGATGCTTAATGCGAATCCATCGGTTCTTTGGTTCACAAAATCGCATGCGGAGGAAAGCAAGTTCGTATTTGGAATACAAGGCCAATATATATGCTAATGGTACATATAGGATTGATAATGTGAGAGGGATTATCAAAGAGGCTAGCATTCCTGTTGTCATATCCATTTGGAATTCTTCGATTGCGTGTTTTGTGGTAAAAAACAGCGTTGTCAAACCGATGATAGCAAAAACAACCTTTAACAGCTTTGCAACAGCTTTGTGTTTTTCCTCCCGTTCTGCAACAACTTGCATCATCGCAAGGAATGTTACACATGGTATTATTAAAAGCTCTGCAAAAAGGGAATATGTAAAGGTCGAATAGATGCATTCGAACAGAACTGTCAGTTTAAGGTTATCGGCTATGGCATTTTTGAAGTAGTCAGATTCTTTGGAGGATATGGCTCCGAAACAGAGCGGGAGGCCAACAAAGAGAATCCACATTACTACATCCTTATAGTAGGCGTTATCCCAAAAAGAGTACTGCGAGGCCACATATGAAAGACCAAGTCCAATGCCACATATAATAATGGCAGGAATTGCAAGTTTGGGTTTTAATGCGGCTTTGCATACTTTTTTTAAGGCTTCGCGAGTCTTTTGTTTGTATAGAATGTAGAATAATAAGAGAATGAGCCAAACAGCAGTTGCAATTTCGCGAGTAGTAAAGAGTTCGAACATAGCATCACCTCGAATCGGAATAATTTGTGCTATGTAGTATACCATAAGAAATTTATGATTCTGTTACCACTCATATCATCAGATGTGGGGGAGGATTTATGTAGGAAATAATCAGGATAATTCCCAAATCCTCACCCCGGGGAGGTGCATATTATTCAAGATGATTTTAGAATGTTAATTCAATGTTGGGCGGTGAAAAACGATATACAACTTGCCTTAAAACCCGTTTTGCGTCGTAGTGTGATTTGGATAATCCTCGGGATAAACTCCAAAACCTTTGTTGAGGGTTCGAGTCCTTCTGCCCCTGCCAGAAGATCCGGCAGCCTTGATGAGAGTGCTGCCGGATATTTTTATATCTGATTTAGAGCGCGGGGCGTGTCTGTCGGAGATGCAGAGTGGCGTCCCCAAATGGTTTTGCCCATCGAAAGTGTTTGGAGAAGGCAGAGGAAATTTTCTTCCTTAATTTGAGCATTGTTTCGGCTATAGAAGCGTTTATGTTCCCAAGTATGGTTTATTTATATATTAGCTGAAGTATAGACTAAAGATGGTTTCATATGTGGTAATAGGGAGACAAAGGGGTTGAAGCGTCATGGAAATGAATCTCAAGGAACTGAAGGCCAAGATGGACGAGCTTCATTACATTTACGATGATACGCTGGCAGTGGTGCTCTGCGTTGCGTTGCAGTTGGGCAGGCCGCTTTTGATTGAAGGAGCCGCGGGTGTTGGGAAGACGGAGATTGCAAAGGTGATGGCTTCCGCGCTGGACCGGGAGCTGGTGCGCCTGCAATGCTATGAGGGACTGGATGAGAGCAAGGCGCTCTACGAGTGGAATTATCAAAAACAATTGCTGTCTATTCAGGTAAATATGGCGAATGAGGACCGGGACAGACTGACGCGCAGTCTGTTCAGCGATGAGTATTTACTGGAGCGCCCGCTGCTCAAATCCATTCGTTCCAGCAATCCCGTGGTGTTGCTTATTGATGAAATTGACAAGGCGGACGAGGAGTTTGAGGCTTTTTTACTGGAGCTGCTGTCGGAAATGCAGGTGAGTATTCCGGAGGTGGGTACCATTCGGGCGAATTCTATTCCATTTGTGGTGCTCACTTCAAACCGGGCACGGCCACTGTCGGAAGCGCTGCGGCGCAGGTGCGCATATCTATACATACAGTATCCTGATTTGGAGAAGGAACTGGCTATTTTGCGGGCAAAATTGCCACATGTAGATGATCGTCTGTGCGCCCAGGTGGCGGTGGCGGTGCAAAAGTTGCGCAGCAGCGAGGCGATTTTAAAGAAGCCTTCCATTGCGGAAACGCTGGACTGGGCTGCGGCGCTGGATGCTTTGGGCATTCGAGAGCTTACACCCGAGGCGCTGCGCCAGACGGCAGGTTTTGTCCTGAAGAACAGTGAAGATTTGGCGATAGCGGAGGAAATCTTTGCAGAGGAGGATCAAAACCTGGGAGGGCATTGCCATGGTTGTTGAGCCTGGCATCTATCTGGAAAAAATCGCGCAGTTTTCCAGCCTTTTGCGGCGGGAGGGACTGATTATTGGCACGCGGGAAACGGAGGATGCCTGCCGCGTGCTGTTAGCGCTGGGGCTGGAGGACAGGGCATTGGTTAAGGCAGCGCTGAGGACGGTATATGCCAAGTCAAAAGAGGAACAGGGAGCCTTTGACCGCGTATTTGATGCGTTTTTTATTTCCGAGGAAGCCATGCGCAAGCGTGCGCTTGCACAGCTTCAGCAGCAGGACCAGATGGAAAAAGTCCGCAGCCAGGCCCGGGAAGAGCTGAAAATTAACGGGAAGGATATGGACCTGACCGATCAACAGCGAGAAGTATATGTTGCCATGAGCGAAGAAGCGCGCCAGCGGCTGCGCCGGTTCATGGAAAATTACCGGGAGCCGGCTGCCCGTAGTCCGGAATTGTATAACAACTTCATTCATTCTGTCTTTGCAAAATTCATTTTGGAAGAACAGCTGCGCATGGAAGACGCGGCCATTGGCTGCGAGGATGTGGACCCTGATATGGGTTTGATGTACCGGGATATTTCCCGCTTTAAAGATACAGAGATTCCCAAAGCCATCGCCTTTATTCAGGCCATTTCTCAGCAGATTAACAGTGAGCTTTCTGCCAAGCATAAACAGGCAGGACACGTGGGAAAGCTGGATTTCAGACGTACCATCCGCAAGGGATTGGAGACTGGAGGAAGTCTGTACCGGCTCTGCCATAGAAAGAAGCGCCAGCGCAGAAGGCGGCTGGCGTTGTTGTGCGATGTTTCAGGTTCCATGGTGCAGTTTTCCGAGTTTGCGTTGAGATTCATACAGTCCTTGAATCATGTTTCTGAGAGTTCCCGGGTGTTCCTGTTTTCAGAGGAAATGTTTGAGGCCGATGCTTTCAGCCTGCAAAATATGGACCTATTTCGGGAGTACGTGCGAAAGTCAGGCATATACGGAAAGGGCACGGATCTGGGAGGAGCATTGAAGGAGTTGTGCGGGATGCGCCCCTGTCCGCTGAATGATTCCACTACGTTGCTGATTCTCTCAGATGCCAAGACCATTGATTTGCCAGGGGCCATCAAGAGCCTGAGGGATGCGAAGCATCTGGCAGGGCGAGTGCTCTGGCTCAACCCCATTCCTCAGAATAAGTGGCCGTATTTAAAGAGTACTCAGGCGTTTGCCACCGTCAGTACAATGATATCCTGTTCCACCCTGAGTGCGTTGGCAGCGGCTTGCAGGCGGCTGGCGGAACAGTGAGGAGATTCTTTATTTTGCCTGGGCGTGCCTTGCGTGCCGCAGCACTAGCCCCAACGCTGTGCCCAACGCGGCGGGGAAAATCCAGCCCAGACCCAAATTGGTCAGGGGGATCAGTTGGGCTACCAGGGTAGTAAATCCTTGGAAAACCTTGATTCCGCTGACGCGCAGCAGGTCTAGAACCGCTGAAAGCATGGTCAGGCCAATGGCCCAGCGATATACGGTGGTATCGTGATCGAAGAACTTTCCAAACAGGGCCAGCAGGATCAGCACAATGGAGAGAGGATACAGGAAATACAGCACCGGGGTGGAAAAAGCAATGATCTTGGCAAGGCCGATGTTGGAAACCAGCAGGGAGAAAGCGCTAAAGAGTATTGCCCAGCTCCGATAGCTCAGCAGGGAGGGGAACAATTCCGCAAAGGTTTCAGCACAGGAAGTGATCAGCCCAATGGCAGTCTTTAGACAGCAGAAAGTTACCGTTAGGGCGAGCAGTAGACCACCTGCCGTTCCAAAGTAATGCCGGGCGATGATGGCAAATGCATCCCCTCCGGTAAAGCCCGGCTCGGACAGGCGTTCGGCGTACAGGCTGTAGCTCTGAGCTCCTATGACAGAGATGACCGTGTAGATCAGTGCCATGAGTGCCATACTCATCAGGCCAGATTTAACGGTGCTGCGGGCAATGGCCTTGGGCTCTTTTACGCCCAACTGCCGGATGCTGTTGATGACGATGATGCCAAAGGCCAGGGAGGCCAGAGCATCCAGGGTATCATAACCTTGCAAAAAACCCGGGAAAAAGGCGTTGGAAATATAGTTCCCGGAGGCTTCTACACTTTGAATCGATTGAACGGGGTTGACCAGTGCGGCAAAGCTTACGATGCTCAGAAAAAACAGGAAGATGGGGTTGAGCAATTTGCCCACGGAATCCATGATTCGAGATGGGTGCAGGGAAAAAAACAGTGCCGCGGCAAAGAAACCCAGGGTAAAGATTGCCTGGATGAGCGCTGCGGGTCCCTCCAACAACGGGACCAGGCCCACTGTAAAGGAAGTGGCAGCGCACCGGGGGATGGCAAAGAGCGGGCCAATGGTTAGATACAGGGCACAGGTAAAGAAATAGCCGTAGGGGCGGGAGACACGGCTGGACATATGCATCAATCCCTCGCTGCGGGAAAGTCCCATGGAAAGTATGCCCAGCAGAGGAATGCCCACGGCGGTCACCAGCATGCCGCAAAGGGCTGCGGGCAGGTGATTACCGGCCTGAGCGCCTAGAATGAGTGGGAAAATTAAATTTCCTGCGCCGAAAAACAGGCCGAAGAGCATGGAAGCGATGAGTATGTGATCTTTGATTTTGAGATTTGTCTTCATGTGCGCCTCCCTGTGTGCCGCTGAGAATGCTATCAAAATAAATTTGCAGATTTGGAAAGGTTTAATGCCATGATACCACAATTTCTAATTTGTGACTATAGTGTTTGCACATAATTGGATAAAAAAATTGTGCACTATGACGCAATGATTTTGAATATGCCGAAAAAAAAGAGGCACCTGTGGGGCACTATCCTTTTTCAGAGTAGTTGACTATGCCATACAGGAGCAATCAGATGCATGGAATAAAGCTAAAACTGTCTATAAGGGGGCAAAGACGGGGGAATACGACAAAATCCCTTGTTAACTTTGTTAAATCAAAGGATTTCTATTGACAAAAACAGTTTCGGAGCTTATGATACATACAAGGTTTTAAAAACCTCACGCAATTAGAGGCGCGGCTTTCATAAGTCGTGCGGAGGAGCTGTTCAAGCAGCTATGAATCCGCATAAAAGGGGACGCCGCCGAAATGCGAACCTGCTTGAAGGGGTTCAAGTTGGGCGTACGGAGAAGATCCGTGCGACTGTCATGGCCTTCGTCGGAGGCTGTGGAGCGCTATTGCCGGAGAACAGCATTTTTTGTTGGAGTTTCCAGCGGTCGTAGCGCAGAGCTGCGGCCGCTTTTATGCTTCCGGCAATTCCGACCCAGGGGAATTAGTTTAAGGAGGAAGAGACGAATGAAGAGAATGCTGACTGTTCTGCTGGTACTTGTGATGTTGACCGTGAGCTGCGCCTGCGCGGAGACTCTGCGCGTGGGTATGGAGTGTAATTATGCGCCCTTTAACTGGACGCAGGCGGGTGAAAGTGAAGAAGCAGTGCCTCTAGCCGGTGGCGGATACGCCGACGGATACGATGTGCGCATCGCCAAGCGGGTGGCTGAGGCCATGGGCTGCGATCTGGAAATTGTAAAGACCGAGTGGGACGGCCTGATTCCGTCCATTATGTCCGGTGCTATTGATTGCATCATTGCCGGCATGAGTCCCACGGAGGAGCGCAAGGCCACGATCGATTTCAGCGACCCCTATTACGAGAGTGATCTGGTAATTGTGGTTAAGAAGGATGGGGCCTATGCTGGGGCTACCTCTCTGGCAGATTTTTCCGGGGCCACCATAGTTGGGCAGCTCAATACCTTTCATGATACCGTTATTGATCAGATTCCCGATGTAAACCACGCCACGCCTATGGATACCTTCCCGACGATGATCGTGGCGGTAACTTCTGGTGCGGTGGACGGCTATATTTCTGAACGTCCCGGTGCGGAGAGCGCTGTGGCGACAAACCCGGATTTGACCTTTGTGGCTTTTGAGGATGGTCAGGGCTTTGAGGCGGATCCCGCCGATACCACCATTGCGGTGGGCGTGGCTAAGGGCAGCGAACTGCTGGGTCGAATCAACGAGGCACTGGCTACCATTTCCGAAGAGGAGCGCGTGCAGATTATGGGTGAAGCTCTTGCTGCACAGCCCAGCGCGGAATAAACCAATTGGTGAATTTGTTCGCGGGCGTACATGTGTGTGCGCCCGCGAAGCGCATACATAAAGGAGGAGCATTATGCCAACGACATTTTTCGGCTGGGTGGGCTTTCTGATTGAAGAGTATGGCGGACTTTTTGTGCAGGGAACCGTCAATACGCTTTTAATCGCTATTACGGGTACGGTGCTGGGTTTTTTGATCGGCCTATTGGTGGCCATTGTGCGCACAATTGAACTTGGACCCAAGGCATCCCCCTTCAAACGCATACCGCTGAAAATTGTTCACGGCATACTGAGCGCTTATATTGAAGTGTTCCGGGGAACGCCCATGATCGTGCAGTCCATGGTCATCTACTATGGAACGCTGCAATTGACGGGATTCAATATGCCGAGAATGGCTGCAGCTATTTTCGTCATTTCCATCAATACCGGTGCCTACATGGCGGAAATCGTTCGGGGCGGAATTATTTCCATTGATAAGGGACAGACGGAAGCGGCGCATTCCATTGGTCTGACCCACTGGCAGACTATGGTACACGTGGTGCTGCCCCAGGCCATTCGAAATATCATGCCGTCCATCGGCAATGAATTCATCATCAACATCAAGGATTCCTCGGTGCTCAACGTCATTTCCGTTACGGAGTTGTTTTTCATGGCCAAGTCGGCGGCGGGCACTTACTTCCGCTACTTTGAGGTCTACTTTATCATAGCAGTGATTTATCTGGTGCTCACCTTTACCATTACCCGTCTGCTACGCTGGGTAGAAAAGAAGATGGATGGGCCGGACAATTATGTGATCATGGGTTCTCAGTCCGACAGCCGCGCCGTAATCCACGTGCATAAGGAGGCCTGAACATGGAAAATTATGTGATTGAGGTCAGCCATCTTCGAAAGTCCTTTGGCAGCCATGAGGTGTTGCGGGATGTGGATTTTGCAGCTCGCAAGGGTGAAGTGACCTGTATCATCGGCTCGTCCGGTTCTGGAAAATCCACGCTGTTGCGTTGCATTAACCTGCTGGAGACCCCGGATGCGGGGGTCATTCGCTTCCATGGGAAGGATATTCAGACAGGCGAGTTGTCTTTGGCAGAGTATCACGCCCGGGTGGGAATGGTGTTCCAGCAGTTCAATCTTTTTAATAACATGTCAGTGCTGAAAAACTGTATGCTGGGACAAATGAAGGTGCTGGGGCGCAGTGCTGAACAGAGCCGGGAGAACGCTATGCGCTATCTGGAGAAGGTAGGTATGGGGCAGTTTGTGCAGGCCAAGCCCCGTCAGCTTTCCGGCGGGCAGAAGCAGCGCGTGGCCATTGCCAGGGCCCTGTCCATGGACCCCGAAGTGCTGCTCTTTGATGAACCGACCTCTGCGTTGGATCCTGAGATGGTGGGCGAAGTTCTATCCGTTATGAAGGATTTGGCCAAGAGCGGATTAACAATGCTGGTGGTCACCCATGAAATGGGCTTTGCGCGGAGTGTGGCCCATGACGTGGTATTTATGGATGGCGGTGTAATTGTGGAACAGGGAGCGCCGGGAGAGGTGCTCACCAATCCTCAAACCCCTAGGCTGCGGGAGTTTTTGTCCAGGGTCTTGTAGAAAGAACTGGAAAATTAGTTAACCATAGGAAGGACTGCGGTCTTTGAAGCGCGCCCCTGACCGGTAAAGGAAAACCGGACAGGGGCGTGTCTGTGTATTTCAACGGTTGTGACAGAGTTTGATTTCAAAGCGGAGAGCAGAGGTGTGCTGGAAAACAACAAAGCGCTGTCCAATCTATCCCGGCGCAGGATGAATTTGCCAACTGCAGTGTTGCCATAAGGAGTGTGGAGGGAATCTATATCTGAAGTAATGTGCACGTTCATGGCAACGGCGTGTTGCTTGTTAGAATCATAGCGTAGACTTATAATGAAGGTAGCATCTTTTCAGGAGGGGTAGACATGGAAATCAGGGATATTCTTAAGGACCTTCGTGAGAAAAATAAGCTTACACAGGAGCAAATGGCACAGCGCATCCATGTTACCAGACAGGCGATCAGCCGTTGGGAAACGGGGGAAACGCAACCGAATACGGAAACATTAAAAATATTATCCAGGGAATTTGATGTGTCAATCAATACGCTGCTGGGTTCGCCTAGACAGCTTGTCTGCCAATGCTGTGGAATGCCGTTATACGAGGATGATTTGATAAGCCGGGAACTGGATGAAAGCTACAATGAGGATTATTGCAAATGGTGCTATGCAGATGGCAAATTTACCTATCCATCGAAGGATGACCTGATGGATTATTTGGTGGGGCATATGCCGAACCCCGATCATCTGGACGATGAATTCAGACGCGCTTCGTTTGATGCCTATCTTTCACAGCTGAAGCATTGGAAATAATTTGATTCGTGCCGATAGTAGTGGGGGGGAGCTGAGATTGCCTGTTTGTATGCTGGTACAAGCGGGGTGAAAACTTAAACATTGTAGTTTTATATTAGAGGCAACACAGTTGTGTTATTATTGACCTATTAGATGTATGAATAGTATGGATTAAGAGAAAACGATGGGCATAGGAGAAAACAGATGGATAGACAGGTAACGTTCAGTGCTGGAACTTTTTTTCATGGGACAAAGGCGGAATTGAAAACGGGAGATTTGTTGACAAGAGGCTTTCCTTCTAATTATGCAGGGGGCAGAATTGCAAAATATATATACTTTTCGGGCACTTTGGATGCCGCCATTTGGGGCGCAGAACTGGCGGTTGGGGATGGAAAACAAAGAATTTATGTGGTGGAACCACAGGGGGAATTTGAAGATGATCCCAATGTCACAGATAAAAAATTCCCCGGGAATCCTACAAAATCTTACCGCTCAAAATATCCATTGAAAGTAGTCGGCGAAGTGGTTGGATGGAAGGGGCATTCGCCGGAAACATTGAAAGACATGTTGTATAATTTAAAAAAACTGGAGGAAATGGGAATCAAAGCCATAGAATAATGGCCATTGATGGCATTTGCAAGGGACTATATTTTTCCCATCCATCAAAATGGTGCACGCACATATGGAAATAAAGGCAGCGCCGACTGAGCAGGATGTTGAAATTGAGTCGCGGTGAGGTAAACGGCCTCGTCTCCCAATCTGAGGAGGAGCTTTATCCCTGGATCTGTTAAAAGTGGGCGATTCTGCGGGCAAGCTCTGGCAACATGGCCTCGTAATCTACGCCGTACCAGCGATGATCGGGGCAAGACATGGAGTGGCGGATGCAGTCAAAGGTAAAGTCTGCGGCCACACATGCACTCTTTTCCACATCTTCGCAGCGCAGCATCAGGCCGCAAAATACGGAAGCAAACAGATCTCCCGTGCCGTGGCAAGCCAGGGGAAGCTGTTCATGGGGATATAAAAAGGCGTTCTGTCCCACACAGATCAAGCCGGTTTTTCCATCGGGGAAGCAGCAGCTGGTGAGCACAACATTCTTTAGTGAATCGCCCAGCATTTCTTCTACCCGGCGTGCCAGGAGGCTGCTGTGCTCCGGGCTTTCGCCGTAGGGCATGCCCGTTAGGAAACAAGCTTCCGTCACATTGGGCAGGATAATCTGTGCGTGAGTGCACAGATCGCGCATGCCCTGAACATAGGCGTCATCGAAACCGGTGTACAGTTTTCCATGATCGCCAAAGGCAGGATCCACAATCAACTGCGTTTGGGGAGTATGAAAGTGGCGGATGAAGTCGGTTGCGAGCTGGATCAGCTGCAGTGAACCCAGATAGCCGATATAGATGGCATCAAAGTGTAGATTCATCTTTTTCCAATGGGCTACAATTTTTTTGGCCTCTGAAGTGAAATCCATGAACGTAAATTCTTCAAAAGCCGTATGAGAAGAAAGTATTGCTGTGGGTAATACAGCAGTTTCTACGCCCATTACAGGCAAAACGGACATGGCTACTCCCAGAGAGCAGCGTCCGATGCAACTTAAATCCTGAATGACTGCGATGCGTTTCGTAATCTGATTGTTCATTTTAAGGTCCTCACCCGGGAAAACCCGGTTGCAGTTCGTATTTTTCTTCAGCCGTTTTTGGTTCTTAAAATTGAGAATGAACTGTGGAAAACCTTTCGCCTGAATTTCTGCATCAGCGTCAATAGGCCTGCAATTGGCGATAAAGGCATCTGTCAATTCTCATTCAGAATATAAACTGGCTCACTTAGTATAGCAGCGGCACAGGTTAAAAGCAAGACCTACAGCATTTGGAACAAAAATGGGCGAGTTTCTGACATTGTTGCGGCAAATATGGCAGGAGAATGGAAACTCATATATAATGTATTCTAAGGGCTTGTGTGCCGGTTTCCCTATAGGAAGAGCCGGGGGTAAGTTTTCAGCTTGCCTGAGGCCCTTTTTCCTCCGTAAGGCAAAGGAGCATGGTTTGCCGCTTCTGGAACAGCGCAGGGAGCACCAAAAAACGTTTTGGCCGTAGGCGGACTTTTGTTGGAGAGATGTACTTTGTACTGGACGGAGAGACGGGGAAATTTTTCATCGGAAAACGAACGGAGTTGTTATGAGACTGTCTTACGAAAGCGGGGAACGCGCAGATGCGGCATAGGGCGGGGAAAAACGGACGGGCCCTGGTTTACCGGTTCAGGCGCTGGTTGGCGTTGACGCTGGTAATTGTCTTGGGAATGGCCGGATTTCCTCTGGAGGCTTCGGCACAGGGCAATGGCATGATCAGGGTAAAGCTCACCCGCTTAAATAATCCTTCATCCATAGGCATGAAATTGGATTGTGCCTACGTGTTGTCCGGCGACGTGCAGGTCAACCTGCCTGCGGGCAGTAGCGTTGTGGTGTCTGCTCAGGGCGATCAATTATTTCTGGAATGCAAGGGAATCAGATTTAATTGCGGTTCAAGCTTGAAGTTACTGCGTTGTGCTGGGGGGAATACGGGTATTCGATTTACTTCGCCCACTTTGGCCAACGTATTTTGTGGAGACTTATATCTTGCCGCTTCTGGGGGAACCATTGCCGCCATATTGCGGATGTACATTGAAGATTATCTCTATGGCGTGGTGGCCTATGAGATGTCCAACTCCTACCCTTTGGAAGCGTTGAAGGCCCAGGCGGTAGCTGCACGCAATTATGCCCTGCGCAAGATGGAATCCAGGGCCTCAAAAAGCTATGATGTCACCGATACCACCAGCGATCAGGTGTTCCGGGGTTACAACAGCGGACAGACCCGGGTCATCCAGGCGGTAGATGAAACCCGGGGCCAGGTGCTCTACGCAGGGGGTTCTCTGGCTGCCTGCTATTACGGAGCCTCCAACGGCGGGCAAACGGAATCTACAAAAAATGCCTGGGGCAGCAGCCTCAGCTACAGCGTCGTCAAGGATGATCCCTACGATTTGGAAAATAGCTCCGCCCGGAAGACTACTGCGACCATTGCTAAAAATGCCAGCGGCTTGAAGGCTGAACTGAGAGACGCACTCATGGCTGGAATTGAAGCGCAGCTGAAAAATATGGGTGCACAGAGTGGAAGCGCCGAAATCCTTTCCATTCAGTCCATAGTGGTTACAGACCCCAAATATGCCGCACCCAGCCGCCTCTATCGCAATTTACATTTTACGATGAGCGTTCGGGCAAAATCCCAGATTACGGGAGAGATGATTTGGAGCAGCATATCCGTGGATGTGCCCACCTATGGTGGGCTGGAGGACTGGTATAAGCTCTCCATCAATTCTTCGGCAAACGAGACGGTTTCCGTTGAGGAGGGGGAAAATGCTTTTCAAATTATCTTTCGGCGTTGGGGACACGGAATAGGCATGAGTCAGCGGGGAGCCCAGTGTATGGCAGCCTCCCATGGCATGAGCGTTGGGGAAATCCTGAACTTTTACTATCCGGGAACGCAGCTTCGCACCATATCCCTTTCTCAGGAGGGCCCTCATTCTTCGTTGCCGGAGCCGGGACAGATCATTGCTCAGGCCAAGCTTCGGGAACAGGTCGAGATTCACAGCCAGCCGAACTTGGAATCCAAGGTGATAGCCCGTCTGCCTGAAGAGCTGCGGGTCAATGTATACGCAGTGGATGCAGCCTGGGCCCTGGTGGGTGGAAACGGCTTTGCAGGATGGATATCCGTGGAGACGTTGAAGGAATTCAATCTGGTGGAGGATCCATTGAGCTCCGTGCCTGAAAATCCATATACCCTCGTAGCTGAGACAGATTTGTTGGAATTGCCCGTACAATCCGCTCGGGTTCTTGCGAAGCTTCCGACAGGTACGGCTTTGATCGTCTGCGCTCAGTCCAGGGACTGGGCGCAGGTGCGCAGCGAAGACGGAACTTTGGGATATCTTCCCCTGAGCGCATTGGGGACGGAAGTTTTGCCGAGCATTGGGCCGAGTGTCAGTCCTTCGATTTTACCGACGCAGACG
>JAHZHZ010000013.1:0-43164 GCA_019419995.1 Clostridiales bacterium | reverse complement strand
CCGGAGCCGACGCAGACGCCGGAGCCGACGCAGACGCCGGAGCCGACGCAGACGCCGGAGCCGACGCAGACGCTGGAGCCGACGCAGACGCCGGAGCCGACGATGAAACCATGGCCCACAGTTTCTCCTACGATCAAGCCAACGATAGAGCCCCAGCCCACAGCGGTGGATTATCCCATGCCGACACCGAACCCTGCACCGGATGGGGCGGAGGGAATGTTGGTGGCTACGGGTAAGCTCTATGTCTATGTGGATGTGGTGGCAGGAAGTAGCCTTACCTTGAGACGTGCGCCCTCTACAGGTGCGGCGGCGATAGGATATTTGGCCAGAGGAGAAGAACTGCAGATGCTTGCCTTTGACGATGACTGGGCATGTGTACGCACAAAGAGTGGAGAAACGGGCTTTGCATCCAGAAGCTATCTCTATTTTCCTGGAAGTAGTACAGGGGAACAACCGGTGGTGGAAGACGAGCCAAAGGAAGAAGGCAAGAAGTTCAAGGAAGTCAAGACGGATGTAGTTTTGTGTGACCGACAGGGACGGGCCCGAGAAGACGTTGAACTGTACAAAACCTATTCCACCGATTCCAAGGTATTGACAAGTATCCCGGCTTCGGCGGAGTTCTCCGTGATGGCCTACAACCAGAGGTGGGCGTATGTGCGCTATAACGGGAAAAATGGGTTTGTTTTGTTGGAAAAGATTCGTCCTGCGTGACAACCCGGGAGGAAATAAAGATGAAGCGGAAGTTTATAAAAGCTTTTGCTCTGGTTGGAGCGATGTCGCTGTTGATGAGCGCGGTGGCAGAACAAGTAGATTTGCTGGAAGTGGATCACCGGCTCTATGAGTTGGGCTATCGGGACAGTGCCTGCAAGGGTGAACTGAACGAAGTAACCGTAAACGCGCTGCGCAATTTTCAGCATGTCAACGGCCTGGAAGTCACGGGAGAACCGGATGAGGCTACGGTAAGCCTTTTGATGGGAGAAGACGCCATTAGTCAAGAGGAATATTTGACCGCGTTTGCCCGCCAGCATGCGGAGATGCAGCCTTTGAGCAACGGCTCCTATGGTGATGCCGTGGCCAGACTGCAGCGGGCTTTGAAGGAGTTGGGTTATTTCTCGGGCAGTAGTGACGGCGCCTATGGGGAAGAGACGCAGGCTGCGGTTTGCCGCTTTCAGCTGGCCAACGGGCTTAAGGAGACGGGTATTGCTGACAGCGCAGTGTTTCTTCGCCTGTACAGTGGAGCACCCATTGCCTGGGAAGATTTCTTAAAAAACAGTTGTGCCTCTGCCGGAGATTCCGGTTCCATGGTACGCACGCTGCAAATTTGGCTGCGGCGCAGGGGATATTTTGATGGAGAGTGCACGGGACGCTTTGGAGAGGGTACACAGCGGGCTGTGAAGCGTTTTCAAAGCGACGTGGGCCTGGAATCGACGGGAGATATGGATTTGAACAGCTGTCGGGCACTTTATTCCGATATGGATACGCTGCTGCAGGAAAGTTCCGCACTGCGCAGGGGTGACCAGAGCGTGGAGGCCCAAACGCTTTGCAGAGATCTTTCGGCGTTGGGGTATCCGGCGAGGGACAGTTTTGATATGCAGACCGAGCTTGCCCTGATGGAGTTTCAACTGGTCAACGGGCTATCGGTTACAGGCGTGGCGGATTCCATGACGCGGGCGCGGATGCGTGCTCAGAACGTTGTGCGGCTGGAGAATTACGTGTTTCCCGAAGCGCCTGACTTACCGGAGGGAGATGATATCCCGGGAAAAATTGCCCGAAGCGCTTCCGACTTGTTGGGGGAACAATCTGGTTTTCAATCCGGTTTTAGTTTCGTGCAGTACGTGTACTTGAGGTGTGGCGTGCCATTGATGGATTCGAGCCAGTTACACGTAGTGGAATTGACCTCCGGAGATCAGATCACGGCCGGATCGGTATTGTGGGTGCGTGCCGGAGGCAGGGACATATGTGGCATAGCCGCTTCAGATGAGGCGCTAATCTATTGCTCTGAAAATGGATACATTGTGATGAGTTATTTAAATGCTTTAGATGTGGAGGCCCTGCAGCTTTATCAGATGCCGGGATTGATGTGAGTGTCCTCCTGTTGCCGGGTGAACGCCTGGATGATCTGCAAACTGGGGGACTGCGCGTGATCCAACGCCCCGGAACTTTTTGCTTCGGTACGGACTCTGTGCTGCTGGCGGATTTTGCCGCTCCCAGAAAGGGAGAGCATGCCGCGGATCTGGGCTGTGGCAACGGCGCCATCGCACTGCTGCTGGCTGGGCATCGGCCGGATATCCTGGTGGAAGCGGTGGAACTGCAAGCGGAGATGGCAAATATGGCGGAACGCAGTGTGCAACTTAATCATTTGGAAGAAAGCGTGCGCGTTCACTGCATGGATCTTCGGAGTGCCTGGAAAGAGATTGGCCGGGAGCGTTGCAGTTTGGTTGTCTGCAATCCTCCCTATGGCGAACGAGGTGCCACCATTTGCAGTTCACGGGAGGCGCAGCGCATTGCGCGCCACGAGGATGATCTCACCCCGAGCGACATTGCGGCGGCGGCAGCGGCGCTGCTGAAGTATGGCGGTCGTTTCTGTGCCGTGTACCCGTCTAGGCGGGCCTTTGAATTGATGTCCGCCATGGAGAGAGCTAATTTGACGCCCAAGCGGGTGCGCAGCATCCATGCGACGGCACAGCGCCCCCCAAAATTGGTGTTGCTGGAGGGCGTAAAAGGTGGAGGCAGCGGATTAAACTGGCTGGCCCCGCTGATTCTCTATGAAAGGGAAGGTGTCCCCAGCCAGGAGTGGTACAGGATTTATGGCCGAACGGGTGGATGATGAATCCGGTCTGCGCTGGACAGGGCGGGGGTACCCTTTAATGAACAAAAAGCAAAAGGTGGCTGCGCTGCGGAGGAAAGATTCAGCTTCGTTTCGCGGGCCGCAATTTTACGGGAGATGACTGCATGAGAAATTTTAAAAAGTGGGCGCTGGTACTGGCGCTGATGGTACTGGCGAATATGTCTGCCGCACTGGCAACTCCAGGAGTTATTGAATTTACGGTTCCTGATGCAGGAAATGAACAGGAGGAGACCGCTCCCCAGGTGCCTACCGCCACCCTTTCGCCGCAGGCGGCAGAGCTTCCTTGGAACCTTACCCTGGTCAATGCCAGCAATCCGGTTCCTCCAGACTGGACGGTGGATTTAAAGGAACTCAATGGAGGTCAGGCGGTGGATAGCCGCATTTATCCCGAGCTTCAGGCCATGTTTGATGCATGCAGGGCCGATGGACTCAAGCCCATGGTGATGACCTCTTACCGCACTTACGAGGATCAATGGGACATGCTCGTTCTCAAGTATCGCCAATATAAAAACAGTGGCAGTTCTCATACGCAGGCACAGACGCAGGCTCTGAAGGTGGCCAATTATCCCGGCTACAGCGAGCATCAGCTGGGCCTGGCCGTGGACATTGATTCGTCGGATACGGAAAGCTGCAGCAATGAATCCGTCTGGGATTGGATGAAACGTCATTGCCATGAGTATGGCTTTATCTGGCGCTATCCGGGTGTTAAATCGGATATTACCGGCATTTCCAATGAAGATTGGCATTTCCGATATGTGGGTAAGGAGGCTGCCACATACATTATGGAAAATCAGCTTTGCCTTGAGGAGTATTTGAACCAGTTTTATGAGATTCCTCTGCCCTGATCAGAAGGAAAAATTCTTAAAAATAGACGTAGGGAGAAGTTTTGAAGTGGCCCGCCGGCAATTAATTGTCGGCGGGCGCTTGTATGAAAAGAGGTTCCATCCTCCATAATAAGGGAAAAGGAGGCTGAGAACCATGAATCTTTCAGAGAGCAGAACCATACAGAATCTTTTGCGGGCCTTTGCAGGGGAATGCCAGGCGCGTACGCGCTATGAATTTGCGGCCAAGGCGGCCATGCACGAAAAACTTCCCTGTATAAGCCAGGTGTTTTCCTATACCGCCGGGCAGGAGTACGAACATGCAGGTGTGTTTTTCAAACTGCTGCGGGGAGCGGGAGTGGGGAATGTGGAGATTTCCGCCAGTTATCCTGTGGATTTAACCACGGACACCCTTTCGCTCTTGCGCAATGCCCAGCATAACGAATCGGAAGAACATATCAACATCTACCCGGACTTTGCCCAAATTGCCAGCGAGGAAGGATTTGCGGATATTGCCCGAATCTTTCAGGGCATTGCCCTCATTGAGAATACACATGAACAGCGATTTGGCATGCTGGCCGACCAATTGGAGGGCGGAAAGCTCTTCTCCGGTGGCGGGGCAAAGCTGCGCTGGGTATGCCTGAACTGCGGCAATGTGGTGGAAGCGGATCAGGCTCCGGCCCAGTGTCCCATCTGCGCCCATGAGCGGGGCTATTACGTGCGGGAGAGCTTTGCACCCTACACTTCCAATTAAGCGAATTATTGGGCCCGGCAAAATTGAGTCGGGCCCAATTTGTATCCTTGCCAGATCCCGTTGCCCGTATTAAAATAGAGGGAGAGGACGGGAGGGTTGATCTTGGCAAATGATTTTCGTTCCGCCCGCTTCTGGGCGGCTGCGTTGTTGGAGGGCGCGCTTTATCCGGGATGCAGGGCGGTGGATGCTACGCTGGGAAACGGGCACGATGCCCTTTGGCTATGCGAACGGGTGGGTCCACAGGGCCGCGTATTTGGCTTTGACATTCAGGAGGACGCAGTGGAACGGAGCCGGCAGAGAATCCGCAGCGCAGGAATGGAGGATAGGGTACAGCTGATTTTGGATGGCCACGAGCATTTGATAAATTACTTTGAACCGGAAAGTGTGGATGTTGTCATGTTCAATCTGGGCTGGCTGCCTGGAGGGGAGCATGGAAAGACCACCCGGGTAGAGACTACGCTGGAAGCGGTGCAGAGCGCTACGAAAGTGCTTCGGGAAGGAGGAATCATGACCATTTGCATCTATCCCGGACACGAGGAGGGCGCACGGGAGCGAGAAGCGCTGATGGCCTGGGCTCGCGGCCTTGAACGCAGGTGCTTTGATGTCATGTTGCAATGCTACCTCAATCAGGGAGATGAAGCGCCGTTGATGATGGCCGTGAAGAAAAACAGGGGGAAGAATAGATGATCTTGATTGATTCCGCCAAGCGCAGCTACAAGGGCAATACCCATGCGCACACGACCCTGAGCGACGGACTATATGCACCGGAACAGGTTATAGAACTGTACCGGAGAGCGGGTTATGATTTTTTGGCGCTTACCGATCACTGGCAGGCTGCGTCCTCCGGCTGGGCTGGCGAGATGCTGGTACTCACTGGGGAGGAATTTGATTTCCGGCTGGAAGATCAATTGTTGCACGTAGTTGGGATTTTTCCCCATCAGGCGGCAACGGCCGGATTTCGGGAAAACATGGATTATAAAGCTGTGATTGAAGAAATCAACCGGGTGGGAGGTGCAGCAATTGCCGCCCATCCAGCATGGTCGCTCAATACCCCTACATTTTTGCAAGCGCTGGATGGCATCTGCGGTGCGGAAGTCTACAACAGCTTTTCAGGGGAACCCTGGAATGCGCCCCGGGCGGATTCCACCGCCGTGCTGGATTTGGCAGCTACTGCCGGGCGCTGCATTCCCCAGCTGGCAGCGGATGACAGTCACCTGTATGAAGGAGAGCAGCTGCGGGGGTTTACCATGCTACAGGCCGATGCACTGACCCCTGAGGGCGTCATCGCGGCGCTTAGGCGAGGATCTTTCTACGCCAGCCAGGGACCAGAATTTATTCATGTGGAACTGATGGATGGCGAGCTGGTGGTACATACCTCGCCGGTGAACGTATGTACGTTTATTTCCAATCTGGCCTGGACGCAGGGACGTTGCCGCTGCGGCGTGGGCATGCGGGAGAATATATATCCCCTTCAGCCTGGAGAAAAGTTTATACGCTGTGAGATCGTGGACGCCCAGGGAAGAAGGGCGTGGCTATCCCCCATATGCCTTACACGCTGAGATAAAAAATCACCTTTCTACTTTCGAAAGGTGATTTTGCACTTTTAGACTGTATAGAGCTGATACAATTTGCGGTAGATTCCGTCTTCCCTAGCCATCAGTTCGCTGTGACTGCCGCGTTCTACGATGCCGTCATCGGTGAGCACCAGGATTTCATCCGCATTTCGGATGGTAGTGAGCCGGTGCGCAATGGTGAACGTGGTGCGGCCCCGCATCAGCGTCTCCAGTGAACGCTGCACGATACGCTCAGATTCATTGTCCAGGGCGCTGGTAGCCTCATCAAGAATTAATATGGGTGGGTTTTTCAGAAATACCCGTGCGATGGAAATGCGCTGTTTTTGCCCGCCGGATAGCTTGACGCCATGTTCGCCCACGTGGGTATCGTAGCCATGCTCCAGAGCACTGATAAATTCGTGGGCCCCGGCGAGCTTTGCTGCTTCCACCACTTCATCCCTACCGGCACCGGGACGGCCATAGGCGATGTTTTCCAGCACCGTGCCGGAAAACATGTACACATCCTGCTGCACCACTCCGATGTGATCGCGCAGGGATTTGAGGTTCAGATCCCGTATATCATGCCCATCGATGCGGATAGCACCTGAACTTACATCGTAAAAGCGGGGGATCAGGCTGCACAAGGTGGTTTTACCGCCGCCGGAAGGACCGACTAGCGCTACGCTTTCTCCCGGGCGTACCGTCAGGTTGATGTCTGTCAGCACCGAGGTACCATCGCTGTAGGAAAAGCGCACGTGGTCAAACTGGATTTCGCCCCGCACACTCTGAAGTTCCACGGCGTCCGGCTTCTGTGTGATGCTGGCGGGTAGATCCATAATTTCCGTAAAGCGCTCAAAACCCGTAATGCCCCGCTGAAACTGTTCAGAAAATTCCACAAAGCGGCGGATGGTGGTCAGTAGAGTCTGCACGTAGAGCAGATAGGCCACCAGATCTTCCGGTCGGATCTTGCCGTCCAACATAAACAGTGCGCCCAGTACCACTACAACGATATACATCACCCCATCAAAGAGGCGGGTGACGGAGTGAAAACCAGCCATGTTGTGGTACATGCCCTTTTTGATTTTAAGAAATATATTGTTGCGCTGGGCAAATTTTTCCTTTTCCAGGTCTTCGTTTGCAAAGGACTTTA
Source organism: Clostridiales bacterium (assembly GCA_019419995.1). Lineage (GTDB taxonomy): Bacteria > Bacillota > Clostridia > Christensenellales > Aristaeellaceae > SFTH01. Next base: position 36,038 of record JAHZHZ010000013.1, on the reverse strand, counting down.
CCACGCGAATGCCGCTGAGACTATCCTCCACCTGGGCGTTGAGTTCACCCAGTTCATGTCTGGATTCTCGGAAGCTGCGGCGCATCTTTTGGGCAAAGTGGTTGGAAGTGAGCACCATGACTGGCAGAACTGCGAAGATGATGACGGTCAAAAGTACATTGGTGCCACAGAGAATGACGAAGGCGACCGCCACCTTCAGCAGGGCGATGACCAGCTCCTCGGGCATGTGGTGGGCGAATTCGGTGATGTCGTTGAGATCCGTGGTGATGCGCGACATCAGTTGACCGGTCTTGGCTTCATCGTAGAAGTCGTGGGAAAGTTCCTGATAGTGAGTGAAGAGATCCCTGCGCAGATCGGATTCAATTCGGGAACCCATAATGTGACCGATGGATTGCATGTAATAATTGGCTGCCGTATCAATGATCCGCAACACCAGATACACGGCCCCCAGCTTTAACACGGCGGCGACCGTTAGAGCGGCGGCCCCGGAGCTGGCGGCACCTGTGATGAAGCGAACGATCAGGGGAAGCACCAAGTCGCAGATAGTGGTCAGCGAGGCGCAGAACAGGTCCAGAGCCATGACACCCGTGTAGGGACGGAAATAGGGCAGCATCCTGCGAATGAGAGAGATATTGCGCTTACGCTTTTCCTGCGGCTTTGGCATGGGTAATCATCCTCCCGTAAATCGTAGATATGCGATCCCTTTCATCATAGGCCCATCCGTTGGGATTGTCAAGGGCAACGGAACTTGACAATCATTTCACAAGCTTCTACAATAGGAAGAGAGGTGAGAAACATGGCGTCAGGACTGCGGGCGAAACTCAACGCAATCGCGTCTGCCGATCTGCGAACCCGGAGTGCGCCTACGCCTGCGGGCGGCGTTGCGGTTTATACCAGTCGGCGAACCGCAGATCCGCGCCTGTTTAAGCTGGATCCCCAGGGCCTTCTACGCATGGGCTGGCCGGGACGCCCGCTGGATGTACATCGGCTGCTGTTTCTGGACACGGAAACTACCGGACTTTCCGGAGGAGCGGGGACGGTGGCCTTTCTGGTGGGCCTAGGCTTTGTGGAGGGAAATGAATTCGTAGTCGAGCAGTTTCTGATGAGAGATTACGCCTCGGAATCGGAATTGCTTTGCGCGGTCGCCCATCGCATGGAAAGCTTTCAGGCTATTTGTACTTTCAACGGAAACAGTTTTGATTTGCCATTGCTTGAAAGCCGGTTTATTATGTGCCGGCTTCGGGAAAAATGGCAGTCGTTGGCAGGGTTGGATCTGCTTTTTCCCGCCAGGCGCGCCTGGAAGCTGCGTTTGGGCAGCTGTCGCCTTTCCCGGCTAGAGGAAATGATTCTAGGACAGGGACGAAAGGGAGATTTGCCTGGAAGCGAGGTGCCTCAGCGGTATTTTGATTATTTAAAGTGCGGGGATATGAGCCTGTTGGATGACGTGATCGAGCACAATCGCCAGGATGTGTTTACGCTGGGTGCGCTTCTGACGCGTTTGTGTGATTTGTATGCTCACCCAGAGCGAGAAGCTTGTCGGCCGGATCTGTTCAGCCTGGGGCGGGCTTTGGAACGCCAGGGAGAACTGGCTTCAGCTCGGGAGCTGTACCGCATTGCGGCCATACCGCCTCCCGCAGGTAGCATTTCAACGATGGGCGGAAATGAAATCGCCGCTCAGGCTGCATGGCGCATGTATCTGCTGGCCCGGAAGAATCGGGATGAACAGGCCATGGAACAAATCCTGGAGCGGATGGCTCTGCGCCGACAGATGCGGGAAAAGATCTATGTGGAACTTTCCAAATTTTATGAGCACCGGCGCAATGAACCCCGGCGTGCCCTTCGGTATGCAGATCTGGCGGCCCGATATGTGGATCCTGAGGAACTGCCCGATCTGGACCGGCGGCGAGAGCGCCTGCGTCGAAAAATTGAAAGCCGAAAGGAGCAAAGAATCCATGGGATTTTTTGAAAATATTAAAATCAATAAAATGGGCCAGAAGGCCTACAATGTCCATGTACAGGCCAATGATTTAAGCCGCAGAGGCAGAATGGCAGAAGCTAAGGAAAAGTACGCTGAGGCTCTGCGACTTTATGACGAGGCCTACCGGGCGGGCTGCCGGAAACATGGCGCAATGATGTCCTATGCCGTTTTAATGATGCGCCACGGTGATTTCGAGCAGGCTAGGGAATTGATGAAGGAGATAAGCCAGGACAAGAGCCTATCTGAAGATCTGCACTTTGAGCTGCGGATCAATTATTCCATTTGCCTGTGGAGACTGGGCATACTGGACAAGGCTATAGAGACTGCCCAGTTTGCAGGGAAACATGCGAAAAACAGCAGCTATTACAGCGCTTTGGGTACGTTCCTGGTGGACCAGGCGGGAGAAACGGGAGACTTTGAACCGGCGAAAGCCCTGCTGGATGAAGCCATGGAGTATGACGATGAGGATGCGGCGACGCTGGATAATTATGGGGAATATCACAGATTGCTGGGTCTGAAACTTGCCGCAGGGGGAGATGAGGCGGGAGCTTCCCAGGAGCGCCGCCTCTCCAAGGACTTCTATGAAAGGGCCTATAAGGCCAAACCCTCTCAGATCACTACGCTGTACGCATTGGCAAACTTCGCCCGTGAGGATGGCGAGACAAAGCGGGCTCAGGAACTGGTGGACAAGGCAATTTTGCACAGTAGCTCCAAAGTCTGTCCCGTATCTCTGGAACAACTCAAGGAACTGCGTGCGTCCCTGGGAGAGGCGTAAGTTCTGCCTGTGGCAGGTGGCGGAGATTTATCCCCATTTTGCCGAATAAATTTATGTGATTATTTTTCAGGAGGGTGCTGTGAATCAAACACTGATACTATACGCGTCCATTCACCACGGAAACACGAGGAAGGTGGTGGACTACGTGGCGCAGAACATGGATGTGGATATTATCAATATTGCGGAGAATCAGCACCCGGATGTATCGACCTATCGCTCTATCATTCTGGCTTCGGGAATCTATTTTAACAGAATTCATCGCCTGCTCAATGACTTTGTTGAGGAAATTTCCCTCAGGGGCAAGCGGGTGGCGATTGTATATACCTGTGGATTTTGCTATTGGGACTATGCACGGGCGGTGGGCAAACGCCTTTCCCAGAGGGGAGCTGTGTATTTGGGTAGCTGCCATTGCAGGGGATTTGATACCTTTGGCCCGCTTAAAATTCTGGGAGGAATTGCGAAGGGACATCCCAGTGATGGGGATCTGCGACGTATTTTAAAAAATCTGAAGGAAATGTTGGATGCAGATCGCTGATTAGCGGTTTCAAATTTGCAGGCTAATGAAGGAGCGCGAACCCTTCCATGGGTTCGCGCTCCATTTATGCATCGTAGGGTGTGGGTTAGTTGCCTACTTCTATGGTTTCTACCTGGGCGTGAGCCAGAATAAAGTCCAATACCTTATCTGTAATCACGCTTTGGGCTACGGCAGCTTGAAAAGATTCGTCCATTTGAGGCTGAAGCTGTTCAAAACTCAGTTGATTTTCTTCACAAATTTCGGAAAGCTTACGGGCAATGCCCTCTTCATCCGCCGTGATGTTTTCTAGACGGGCGATTTCAAAAACCGCCAAATGCCGCTCTACGTTGCGTTTGGCATGGGGCAGGCGATCCCTGCGCAAATCTTCCCGGGTTTGTTTCATGAAACTGCAGTACTGATCCAGATTCAGACCCTGACGGGCCAACTGATTTTCCAGAGAACGCATTTCCAGCTCCAGTGCCGCATCAATCTGCGCCTGCGGCAGTTCGAAGTGGGCGCTTTCACACACCTGATTGAGCAGCTTTTCCTTGACCTCTGCATCAGACTGAGCGTCGGCATACGTTTGCAGGGCTTTCCGAATGGATTGACGAAACTGTGCGTAGCTTTCACATCCACCCACTTCCCGAGCAAATTCATCGTCTGGGCGGTAACGTTCTTTCAGGCGAATCTGGCGGATTTTGCAGTGAAACACGGCGTCTTTACCCGCCAGTTCAGGGGCATGGTATTGCTCCGGAAAACGCACGTGTACGTCTACGCTCTCGCCTGCACGCTTTCCCATCAGCTGCTCTTCAAACCCAGGAATAAATGCGCCGCTGCCCAGTACCAGCGTCTGATTTTCTGCGGTGCCCCCCTGGAAATATTCACCGCCGATTTCCCCGGCATAGTCCAGAACCAGCTCATCGTCGGCCTGTGCCGGGCGGTCGGTGACTTCAATAGTCTTCATTCGCGTTTGAAGCAGGGTTTCGATCTGACGATCTACCTGCGCTTCTGATATGGTCAAATGCTCTCGCACTGCCTTTAGACCCCGGTAATTCAACATTCTATTGACACTCCAATACCGTTATGATAAAATTATGTATGTACATTATAACGTTTTCCGTGCAAACTGTCCAGTCTGCTTCGCGGAAAATGTGCGGTATGAACGCTGTTGGTAGACCGGAAATTTAAAGTAATAATTTGTGAGTTATTTATTGACAGCGTTGAATAATTGTGGTACACTTTGTGCTTGTGAGAGGTATGCGGCGCCTACGGGCGACGGTATCCCGAAGCAGTCTGAGACGTGCATAGTTCATGGACAGACAAGTGCCCCAGGGAAAGATTTTGAAGGAGGAAGATACCCATGCTTGATCCGACCATCTACAAAGATTGGCAAATCGCAGAGGAAGCTGAGAAGACTCTGCCCCCGGTGGAATACTTCCGTGAGAAACTCGGCCTGCTGCCGGAGGAGATTATCCCCTACGGCAAGACCCCGAAACTGGACTTCATTAAGATCATGAACCGTCTGAAGGACAAACCCGACGGCAAGTTCATCGAAGTAACCGCCATCACGCCCACTCCCTTGGGAGAAGGTAAGTCCACCGTTTCTCTGGGCCTCATCGAAGGTCTGGCCAAGATCGGCAAGAACGTTGGCGGCGCTCTGCGTCAGCCCTCCGGCGGCCCGACCATGAACGTCAAGGGTACTGCGGCAGGCGGCGGAAACGCTCTGCTGATGCCCATGACTGAGTTTTCTCTGGGTCTGACCGGCGATATTAACGATATTATGAATGCTCACAACCTGGCCATGGTGGCTCTGAATGCCCGCATGCAGCATGAGCGCAACTATTCTGATGAAGAACTGGCCAAGCGCAACCTCAAGCGCCTGGATATCGACCCCAAGCGCATTGAGATGGGCTGGGTACTGGACTTCTGCGCCCAGGGCCTGCGCAACATCATCATGGGTATCGGCGGTCCCAAGGACGGCTACCTGATGGAGAGCAAATTCGGCATTGCCGTAGGTTCCGAGCTGATGGCTATTCTGGCCGTAGCCCGCGATCTGAAGGATTTGCGCGAGCGCATTGGCAAAATCGTGGTGGCTTACAGCCGTTCTGGCAAGCCCGTGACCTGCGAGGATCTGGAAGTTGCCGGCGCCATGACCGCTTGGATGCGCAACACCATCAACCCCACCATGTGCTACACCGTTGAGCATCAGCCCGTGCTGATTCATGCTGGCCCGTTTGCAAACATCGCTATCGGCCAGAGCTCCGTCATTGCGGACCGCTTGGCGCTGAAGCTGTTTGACTATCACGTCACTGAGTCCGGCTTTGCTGCGGACATCGGATTCGAGAAGTTCTGGAACGTTAAGACCCGCCTGTCTGGTCTGACCCCGAACGTATCCGTTCTGGTAGCTACCATTCGTGCACTGAAGATGCACGGCGGCGGACCCAAAGTTGTGGCTGGCCGTCCTCTGCCGGTGGAGTATACTTCCGAAAATCTGGAGCTGCTGGAGAAGGGCTGCGAAAACCTGTTCCATCATGTGGCGACCATTAAGAAGTCCGGCATCAACCCGGTGGTGTGCATCAATAAGTTCTACACCGACACCGATGCTGAGATCGAACTGATCAAGAAGCTGTGCGCCGAGAAGGGCGTGCGCTGCGCCATGTCCGATCACTGGCGCTATGGCGGCGAAGGTGCTGTGGAGCTGGCCAAGGTAGTTGTGGAAGCTTGCGAAGATCCGGTGGATCTGAAGTTCCTCTACAGCCTCGATATGCCGCTGCGTCAGCGCGTCGAGCTGATTGCCAAGGAAGTTTACGGCGCAGACGGCGTGGATTGGGCGCCTCTGGCAGTGGAGAAGGCCCAGCGCTTCGAGAGCGATCCGAAGTATGCGGACTACTGCACTATGATGGTTAAGACCCATCTGTCCCTGTCCCACGATCCGACTCTGAAGGGCGTGCCGAAGGGATGGCGTCTGCCCATCCGCGACATCCTGGAGTACGGCGGAGCCAAGTTCCTTTGCCCGATGGCAGGCACCATTTCCATGATGCCCGGCACTGCATCCGATCCGGCCTATCGCCGCGTGGATGTGGACACCGAAACTGGCAAGGTTTCCGGCCTGTTCTAATCGACGGATATAGATTCAAATATGGGTGGCAGCAATGTCACCCATATTTTCAGGTTTTGAATAGTAAGGCGGATAGTTGGGATTCCCATCTCTGCCGGCCTGCGGATTGAAATGATCCGCCGGAAAAGGAAAATTCCAAGGAAATGCGCATAAAGGAGAAAGATCCATGGATTTCACCCAGAACAGCTGCAGAGAATTTGTTGAAGTGTTGGCCTCCAGCGCGCCCGTTCCGGGCGGCGGTGGCGCGGCGGCCCTGGTGGGCGCCATTGGTACGGCCTTGGGCAACATGGTTGGCTCGTTGACCGTGGGAAAGAAAAAGTACGCTGCCGTGGAAGCGGAAATCATTGCGCTTAAGAAGAAGTGCGATGCGCTTCAAACGGAGCTTTTGGATCAGGTGCCGGCGGATGCGGTGGGATTTGAACCCCTGGCTAAGGCCTATGGCATTCCCAAGGACGATCCTACCCGGGATCAGGTATTGGAAGAGGCTACTATCGTGGCCTGCAAAGTGCCCATGCACATCATGGAGCTGTGCTGCGAGGCTATCGAGGCCATTGCTGTATTTGCGGCGAAGGGTTCTCGCCTGGCAGTGAGCGATGCGGGCTGTGGAGCGGTATGCTGTAAGGCGGCGCTTCAGAGTGCATCCCTGAATGTGTTCATTAACACCAAGAGCCTCAAGAATCGTGAGGTGGCGGAGGAGATGAACGCTAAGGCCAATGGCATGTTAGATAAATACTGTGCCATGGCGGATGAGATTTTTGCCGGTGTGCGCGCCAACTTCTTTTAATTGCCGCGCCCCTGAAATGATACAAACGAAGTTCGGAGGTTAGTGATATGGCTAAGCAACTGCTGGGCAAGGAAGTGACCGCGGCGCTGAACGCGAAGCTGCAGGCCAAGGTGGCTGAACTGAAGGAGAAGGGCATCACCCCCAAACTGGGCATCGTGCGCTGCGGGGAAAATCCCTCGGATCTCTCCTACGAGAATGGTGCTACCAAGCGTGCAGAGCTGATCGGTGTAGAAGTGGAAAAGTTTGTGCTGCCGGCGGATGTTACGAAGGAAGCTCTGATTGCGCAAATCAAGGCGATCAATGCAGATGATTCCATTCATGGCGTGCTGATGTTCCGTCCCCTGCCGAAACATCTAAAGGCGGATCAGGATGAGATCTGCAACACGTTGGATCCCGCCAAGGATGTGGACTGCATGACCGATCTTTCCAATGCCGGTGTGTTTGAAGGGCGCAGCGATCTGGGATTTGCTCCCTGCACTCCCCAGGCATGCATGGAAATTCTGGACTATTACGGCATTGACTGCAAGGGTAAGAATGCTGTGGTAATCGGCCGCTCCCTGGTGGTGGGCAAGCCTGCGGCAATGATGCTGATGGGCAAGAATGCCACTGTCACCGTTTGCCATACCCGCACCGTCAATACCGCTGAGATTGCTCGCAATGCGGATATTCTGATTTCCTCTGCGGGCGTATTGGGCTCTTTGACGAAGGATTTTGTTCGGCCAGGTCAGGTGGTCATTGATGTGTCCATCAACTGGGATCCGGAAAAGATCAACTCCAAGGGTGGCAAGGGCGCCATCGCTGGAGACGCCAAGTTTGATGAGGTGGAGCCCATTGTCGAGGCCATTACCCCGGTTCCCGGCGGCGTAGGTTCCGTGACCACTTCCGTACTCATTGGGCACGTGGTAGAGGCTGCGGCGCGCAAGGCGGGCATCTGAGTAGAATAGAAACACAAAACCCGCTCGTCCAACCCCTTGACGGGTGGGTTTTGATGTGCTTGGAAGGGAACAGGAGGGATATTTATGAGTATTGAAAAACTGCGCAATTGCAGCAGTAGTAAAATTCTGAAGTATGTGCTCTCCGCATTCACCATAGCGTTTTTGGTGGGTGCTCTGTGTGCTCCGGACCGTGCGGATATGCTGGGTGGTCTCTGGCGCATCATCACCAAGCCGTCGCTGCTGACGAAGGACTATTTTTTTGTGGAGATTGGCAGCATTTCTGGCGCGTTTTTAAATGTGGCACTGGTGGGTGCGGTTTGCTGTCTGATGATGTACTTGCCTGGAGCGACAGCAGCCGGCGGAACCGTGGCGGCTTACATGCTTACCGTGGGGTTCAGCTTTTTCGGAATCAATATTTTGAATATTCTGCCCTTTATCCTGGGTACCTTCATTTATTCGCTGATTAAGCGGCAGCCCTTTGCAAAGAACATCAATTTCGCCATGTTCTCCACGGCCCTCGCTCCACTGGTGAGTGAAGTGCTGTTCCGCTATCCATCCACGGAAGTGCATGATATCACGGCTACAGGCATTGCCCTGGCATTATTGATTGGCGTTGTGGTGGGCGTGACCATGCCCGCTCTGTGTGCCCACGCGCAGTTCTTCCACAAAGGCTATGATTTGTATAATGCTGGCCCTGCGGCGGGCTTCTTGGGTTTTGCTATTTTTGCAACCATGTACAAGACGCTGGGAATTGAGGCGCCGGCCATTGCTGCTACGTTGGGCGAGGGCAACGCAACTTTCTGTAACATCTTTGCCGTTTCCTGTTTTGTGCTGTGCATCCTCTTTGGCCTGATTCTCAACGGCGGGTTTAAGGGCTATTCCCGGCTTCTGTTGGATCCCGGCCACAAGGTGGACTTTGTGTCCAAGCACGGCATTGGTCCGGCTGTTATGAATTTCGGCATTTATGGCCTGTTCATTCTGGCCTATTACAACCTTATCGGAGCCACCTTTACCGGCCCCACCTTTGGCGTGGTGTGGTGCATGTTGGCTTTCTGCTGCGCAGGCGCTACTCCTCTGAACGTGCTGCCCATCATGGTGGGTTACTTCATTGGTTCTCTGTTTGGCGTCAACGCCATCAACGCTCAGGCTATTGTGGTGGGTCTGTGCTTTGCCAGTGGCCTGGCTCCCATCACTGGAAACTATGGGCCCATCGCAGGCGTCGTAGCAGGTATATTGCACTACTGCCTGGTGACCAGCGTTCCGGCCATTCATGGCGGCTTCAATCTGTACAATGGCGGCTTTACTTCTGGTATAGTGGCCTTTGTGCTGGTGCCCGTGCTGGAGCATTTCTTTAAAACCTTTGAAGAAAAGAAAGCGGCACGGCGCAGTTGAGCGCTTGAGTTGCACATTTAATGAAAAGCAAAGCCTCCGTTCCCGAAAATGGGAATGGAGGCTTTTAAAATTGCCGGGGGATTATTGAGGCAGACTGGCTGCAGCAATACTTTGGCCGACCCGGCGACTGGATTCATCGGGAATGGTCAGCACGATTTTCTCCGCAAGCTCCGGGAATTCTTCCTCAAGCACTTCCCTTGCCCTTTGCAGCAGCAGTACACCACCTTCGCCACTGGTGAGCCGGCCCATAATGAGTACGTGCCGGAATTCGTAAAAGCGGGCGTAATAGGCTACAGCATAGCCGAAATAAATTCCAATATCCGCATAGATTTTCATGGCGCGGGGGTCCTTTCGCTCCATCAGCCCCTGAATCACCTTAAGCTTTTCTGCGGGCGTGGCCTCGGCATCCAACTCAATTCCGGCAGCTGGAGCCAGCTTGATGGCGCTGTCCTGGGAAAAGTATTTTACACCACAGCCGTAGTCGCCGCTCCATTCGTCTACGGCTGACGAAGGATTGAAATCTACGGGCACAAATGCCAGCTCATTGAGCCAGCCGGTGATGTTTCCGTTAGGATCCACATATCCGCCTGCCTCGCTGGTACCCATGGCAATGCCCAATACACCGTTTTCTTCCAGATCCATGGCGCCTGCCAGAGCAGTTACATCTCCGTCATTGGCCACCTCAATAGGGATGTTTTCCCCCAACTCTCGGGCGGCATCCAGGTAAATGTTCTTTACCCGGCGCTCAAAATCTTCATCGGAGACTTTTACGAACAGAGAGGCTACCATGACCCTGTTGTCGATCAGTACACCTGCGGTGCTCACACCGATGCCATCCACCCGGGGAAGCTTGGACGCGGCGGTTCGGAAGGATTCCATAATTCCCCTGTAATGGTATTCCGGATCAGACTGGGTTTTGGGATGCCAGATGACCTCCTCAGAATAGATGCATTCGCCGTCGATGACAGCGCTGACTTTGCGGTCGCTGCCACCTGCGTCAAAGCCGATGCGGCAGCCACTTAAATGGCGGCCTACGCTGCTGGCGTTCCGGTGCGTGCGGGGCATTTCTTCCACGTCATCCACCAGAACTACCTCAAAGGGACGTTCATAGACGCGACTCATAAACCACACGTCAAATTCCCTTAAGCCGCCCTTTTGATAGGCGGCGCGCAGGTGGTTGTAGATAACTTTGGAGCCATATACATGGATTTTCCAGCCGCCGTAAACCCACAGTAGGGTCTTGATGTAGCGTTCCAATACCCTGCAGCTGAGCTCATCATCGATGCCATCCCTTAGGATGTCGAAATCAAAGCGCTCGCAGTATCCCCTGTTGCGCTCCAGGGCAATTTTCAAGGGCTGAGCGCCCTGATTGCGAACTCGCCGTTCATAATCCCTCAGAATCAGTTCCATGGGTTGAAATTCCGGATCCAGCTGGGGAATAAATTTCAAGTTCACGGGCAGATCCTCCTCAGATATGATAGATGGTTCGACCGCTCAGAATGGTGCGGTAGATATTGAAATCTCCATCGCAGATGGCGATATCCGCATCCTTGCCGACTGCCAGAGAACCTTTGCGGGCGTCCACACCGATGCGCTTGGCGGGGTTTAGACTGGCAGCATTGACGGCTTCCCAGATGGATAGCGAGCTGTTTTTCAAAAGGTTGTTGACTGCCTGATTCAGCTTCAGCACGCTGCCGGCGATGACGCCATCAGCCAGACGACATTCGATCCCCTTAACAAAGATAGGCTGGCCCCCAAGCGTGTATTCCCCGTCCGCCAAACCACCCGCTCGGGTACAATCGGTGATCAGGACTAGTTTATCGCCTTTCAATCGGCTTACCAGGGGATAGAGTTTGGCACTGACATGGAAGGTATCGGCAATTAATTCGCAGCTTACCCGATCATCAGTAAGAGCAGCACCCACCACACCCGGATCCCGATGCAACAGCGGGGTTTGGGCGTTGAACAGGTGGGTTACGTGGCCTACGCCTGCGTCGATGCTGGCCATTGCTTCGTCAAAATTGGCGTTGGTGTGTCCCATGGAAATCAGACACTTTCCTGCCATAGCACGAATACAGTCCATGTTGCCGGGCATTTCCGGGGCGATGGTAAAGACGCGAAGTATGTCTAGATATTCCATCAGAAACTTTTCGTCTCCTGGACGGATATTCTCGCCTGCCTGTGCGCCCTTTTTTGCGGGATTGATGAAGGGTCCCTCGGCATTGACTCCCAGAATTGCAGCACCCTGCCAATCCATCGTGCTTGACGCGGCCATGGCCCGGCGGATTTGTGCGAAGGCCGCCCGAAGGTCATCGTAGGATACGGTCATCGTGGTGGGTAAAAAGCTGGTTACACCATTTTTTGCCACGCCTTCCGCCATCACGCGCAACCCTTCATAACTTCCGTCGGAGGCATCTTCACCCATATAGCCGTGAATATGCATGTCAATCAGGCCGGGAATGATATATTTGCCTGCCGCATCAATGACTTGAGCGGAACCAGGAACTTCGTTAGCGGGTATGATGCCCTGTATTTTTGAATCAAACAGCAGCGCACATCCTTCTGCCAGACGATCACTGAGGACAATTTTTCCATTAATTATAGCCTGCATTAAATATTCACCTCGTCTATAGGGTTTATTTTTTAGAAGAAAGGCTTTAGCTAATTCTACCATAGAAATCAGTTTGCTTCAACACGGAAACCACAAGAGCTTAATGGTTCTCTTCGAGTATTTCCAGGGCCAGTTCATAATAGCGTCGCAGGGCACTGGGAAAAGCGAGGCGCTGCAATTGGATGCAATCGGCTGCGATAAAGGCTTGTGGTATCTCTTCTGCAGACAGGCGCCAACCCTGCATGCGCCAGATTTTATGGGTAAATACGTGCCGTGCAGGTGGCAGGGGGGAAAGAAGGCGTATTGCGCAAAAACCCATCTCTTCCAATTGCTGTAGGGCTTCTTCCTCGTTTAGGTGGCCTTCGACGGAAGGAAATTCATACAGTCCTCCCAGCAGCTTTTCTGTATTTCTGCGTCGGATAGCGATGGAAGTACCCACTTGCACTAAAAATACAGTGCGTTCTTCCTCCCTTTTGGCTATGGGCGCCGGACGCAGGGGATAGCGCTCGGGCATTCCCTGCTGTGCGGCCATACACAGGGGAGATAGGGGACAGATTTCGCAGCGCGGATGTCGGGTGGTGCACACGCTCGAGCCCAGGTCCATCAGTGCCTGATTGTAATCTCCAGGGCGCTGAGCACTGATGTATTTCAGGGCGATGGCCTCCAGATCAAAGGGGGTCTTTAAAACCTGTTCCACCGCGAAGCAGCGGGAGAGTACGCGCATCTGATTTCCGTCTAGCGCGGGAACGGGGAGGTCATAGGCGATGGAGGCGATTGCCCGAGCAGCATAGGGGCCGATGCCCGGAAGCTGCTGTAAACCTTCCACTGTTTCGGGAAAGTTCCCGCCTTGGGAGGCAACCAACTTGGCTGCTCGGTGCAGGTTGCGGGCTCTGGAATAGTAGCCCAGTCCCTCCCATAGTTTCAGCACTACATCCTCCTGAGCAGTGGCCAGCGCAGTCACATCGGGAAATTGTTTGAGGAAGCGTTCGTAGTACCCCATCACGGTTTCCACCCGGGTCTGCTGAAGCATGATCTCAGATAGCCAAATGCGATATGGATCGCGAATACCCCGCCAGGGTAGCTTTCGGGCGTTTTCATCGTACCAGTTCAATAATCGTTGACTCAGATCCATTTTATTTTGTTCTGCCGCAGTCCCTTTTTGAGACAACCGGCATTCTCCTTTCAAAAACAGGGCTCCAAACACTGTTTGGAGCCCGAATAGAAGATTTTTTTGCCTTTCCAGTTTAAGCTACTCCGCGGCTACGGTGGCAACATCCGTTCCCATGATGCTCTGCGCTTCAGCCCAGACTTCCTTCAGACGGCTGTACTGGGTGTAGTTCATGCCTTCGGGAGAAGATTCCAGCCACTGACCGGCGGCCAGAGTACGGTAATCATAGGTGCCGTCCTCATTTTCAATGCGCCAGACGTAGGTGGGGATAAATACGGGGCTGGTGATTTCCACTCCGCTAAAGTCCGCCTTTTCCTGAATGGTAAACTGGAAGATGATGCCCGAATCGCTGTACTGTTCCCGGGAATCGGAGAGGAAATTGCCGGTCGCACACAGGCAGAGGGTACGCTGGACTACGTTTCCAGCGGAATCCTTCATTTCAATCCAGGTGGCAGGTTGAATCACATGGGGATTGTAACCGATGATTACATCCGCTCCTACGCTCACCAGCACCTTGGCCATCTGCTTCTGAGTGTCGGTGGTCTGCCGGTTGAGCATTTCTCCCCAGCTGACGTAAGCAATCACAACCTCGGCTCCGGCATCCCGGCAAGCCTGAATGTCGGTTTTCGCATTGCTATATTTGACCAGATTGACGGCGTACTTCATGGTATCGCTGTCTACGTTCTTTTCTTTGCCGTTCAGAGTGTCGGTGTAGGCCACGAAGCCCACCTTAATGCCGTTGATGTCGATGACCTTTGGCGTGCTCTTTTCCTGAGCACTGGCGGCTGCCCCGATGTATTCCATACCTGCGTTTTTGCAGTTTTCCAGGGCTGCCATCAAATCATCTATGCCACCGTCCAGTGCATGATCATTGGCGATGGTCAGCATGTCCACTCCGGCATCCTTCAAATTCTGAATCAGGGATGCGGGAGTAGTGAGCCCGGATGAGCTGCCCGAGGCAGGCACCGTTGATCCAAGGGAACCTTCCACGTCAGCAACCGTGTAATCAGCGTCGCCCATAACATCAGATATATAGGTAAACATTTCGCTGAAATCATAACTGTCACCGTTCTTGGCCGCGGCCAGGAGATTGTCCTGCATGCCGATTTCACCCAGACTTCGAATGGTCGCTGAACGGGGTGTGGGTTCGGGCGTGGGAGACGGCGTGGGTACTGGCGTCGGCTCTGCCGTAACGGTGGGGCTGGGACTGGGCTGTACTTTGATTCTGGATTCGTCGCTGAAGGGCTTGACGACCACCAGTACGACCACCGCAAGGATGATCAACAGGATCAGGGCAATGGCCCCCAACCCCAGGGGCGTGATCCTGTAGTTGCCGATGCGCAGGCCTTTGTTCGTTTTAGACATATGTATTCCCCTCCAAGTATTCCATCTTTCGATATTATAGCAATTATAGCACAAAAGTATCATAAAACTATGACTTTCCTTCGATTTCTATATGTTTTTCGGAAGTATTTCTATAAATTACACATCTATGAAGATAATTATGGTAAAATGATACAAAAAGCGCAAATTTGTGGCTATTTTTTTTCGATTTATACCGATTGACAGCTTTAGGGGTTCTGTTGTATCCTTGTAATGGTTCTATGTGTTAATAGACATAATTGTACGTTTACCAGTTGCACGGATTGAAACGAAAGGAACTGTTAACGGTAAAAAGGTGAGTATATGGCGACGCATAAGCTGGGAAAACTGAAAATCAAGGCATCGAAGGATGGAATTGCCTTCCGTTTTGGCGATGGCAAGATCCACCGTCTGGGCTTGAGGCGGAAGCCTGAGGATGGAGCGCCCGATTATGAGGAGGATTACCTGGAGGGCGAAGACTACGAGGGCGGAGACTACAGGCCGGAAGATGACGATTTTGCTTCCGAAGGATATAGCGGCCGTTTTGCAGATTCCTCGGATGATCCTTACGCCGACGATGGCTATGAATATGATAGCTATGAGGACGACGGCTATGAAGACGATGGCTACGAGGATGACGGCTACGAAGATGACGGCTACTATGAGGAAGGCGACGACGGCTATTATGAGGATGACGGCGCCTATGATGACCGCTATCTGGATGAGGACGCTCAGGATTACGAGGCGGGCAATTACGAAAATACCAGTCCGCTGCTGCGCTATGTGGATGAGAACGATTGGGTAACCTATGTTCTGTTGGTTCTGCTGCCTCCGCTGGGCATCTATCTTCTCTGGCGCAGACGCCGCTTTGAGATGCCCATTCGTTGGGCTGTGAGTGGTGCATCGGGCGTTTGGTTTATCATCTTGCTCGTGCTTCTGGTTTCTGCGTTGTTGGCCGGCAGTGGCGATACCACCACGAATCCGCCGCCCATCACCATGACCACGCCTTCGCCTACGGCGGCAGCGGCAGGTATAACGCCTACGCCCAGTGCCACGGCGGGATTGGCAGAAGGCTTGGATATTGATTCTCTTCTCAACGGAGGAGATGGAGGAACGGGCGGTGCATCCGGCATTTCCGGCACTGAAGGCATTACTCCTTCCCAGACGCTGGATCCGCTTTCTCCCAACGCTACGGCGACACCCATAGCAGCTGCCAATGTCTCTGGTGGAAATACCGGCACCAGCAATGCGGTCTATGTGACGGCAACGGGCGCATATTACCACAACAATGCTGCCTGTACCAATATTGAATCAGGTGCTGCACTTTCTACCGTGGAGGAGAGCGTGGCTATCCAGCAGGGAAAGACCAAGTGTCCTCTGTGCTATCCCGGTCAGGCTACGTATTATTCCACGGAAGACGGTGACTATTACCACACTGATTCCAGCTGTTCGGGCATGAAGAATGCTTCACCCATCACCAAGGAGGCTGCGGAGGAAAAAGGACAGAAGGCTTGTCCGGTGTGCATCACCCACGAAGTAAATTCTTTGGATAAGAACGGGCTGAAGTACATTGACTCCAGCACTACCACTGACAAGAGCGGCAAGACGGTCTATGCTACCAGTGGCGGGTCGAACTTCCACGTCAATCCCACTTGTCGCGGCATGACAAATGCCCAGTCCATGACATTGCTTCAGGCACTGCAGGCAGGCAAGACGGCCTGTTCCACCTGCTGTCCCGAGGCAGGGAAACTGGTGTGGTGCAGGGAAGATAGTACCTATTACCACAACAACTCGACCTGCAGCAATATGAGTGGGGCCCATCAGGTTACCTTGGCGGAAGCCTTGGTGCTGGGTAAGAAAAAGTGTAGCGTGTGCTGGGGCAGCGCATCTGTTGGCAGCACCGGTACATCCACCACAACTTCCAGTTCCGGATCTGGCGTAATGGTCTGGGGTACGAAGAATGGGCAGTATTATCATACGAACTCCAGCTGTTCCGGCATGAAGGATGCCGTTCAGGTCAGCCTTTCCAATGCCCTGCAAGCAAACAGGGCACCTTGCCCAGTATGTGCATCCCAAGCAAATCGCGTAGTTTACGCCACGGAAAACGGCCAGTATTATCACTCCTATGCCAGCTGCTCCGGCATGAAGAATGCACAGGCAGGCACTCTGGCGCAGGCGTTGGCCGCAGGTAAGAAGCAGTGCCCTGAGTGCTGGGGGTCCAGCTCCGCTGGAGAGGGTACAGCCGCTTCTACCTCAGGTACTGGTCCTTACGTATATGCCACTAAGAACGGTACTTACTACCACACCAAGTCCGGATGCTCAGGTATGAGTGGTGCCAGCCAGATTCGACTTTCTACCGCGCTGGCTGCGGGGAAGAAGGCTTGTCCCACCTGTGCTTCGGCGGCTAGCCGCATGGTGTACTCCACGTCGGGCGGCAACTATTACCACACCAACGCCACCTGTTCAGGTATGAAAAATGCCCAGCAGCGCACGCTGGAGGAAGCTCTGTCCATGGGGCAGAAATCTTGTCCGGTGTGCATTGGGTCCGGAACGAGCGGCTCGGGAAGTGGCATCAGCAATGTGACCAGCGGAAGCTTTACCAAGCCCAGCGGCGGCTCCAGCAACGTCAATCTGGTCTCATCCGGCAAATATGACGTTGGCACCTCCGGAATTAAGGTCTATGCGGTGCCCAGTGGCAAGTATTACCATACCACCAGCACATGTTCAGGAATGCAGAACGCCTCCTATATTACGCTGGAAACGGCTTTGAACTATGGTAAATCAGCCTGCCCAGTCTGCGCATCTTCTGCAAAGACTAAGGTCTATGCGGTCAAGGGTGGCAAGTATTATCACTATTCCAAGACCTGCGCAGGTTCAGGCGCGGTGCAAGGAACCCGCGGGCCGGCGTTGGCTCTGGGCCTGGATCCCTGCCCCTACTGCGTGACTCACACCAGCACAATTCAGTCCTCTAATACCTATAAGCCGGGTGCTTCGGGCATTAAGGTTTGGGCATCGGTGGGCGGCAAGTACTATCATGCCAGCAAGGAGGATGCAGGTCCCAGTGCTACGCAGGTAACGCTGGAAACGGCTCTGAATTACGGTAAGACGGCCTGCCCCAATTGTGCCAGCAGCGCATCCAAAACGGTGTATTCGTCCGCATCGGATAAATACTACCACAGCAGCAAGGTGCATGCGGGCTCCGGGGCTTCAGCAGGTACATTTGCCAAGGCTCTGGCTTTGGGCAAGAAGGAATGTCCGGTGTGCATC
Organism: Clostridiales bacterium; assembly: GCA_019419995.1. Lineage (GTDB taxonomy): Bacteria > Bacillota > Clostridia > Christensenellales > Aristaeellaceae > SFTH01. The sequence continues at coordinate 18,134 of JAHZHZ010000013.1, read as the reverse complement.
GGTGGTTCGGAATCTTACGAGGAATCCGACATCAAGTATTCCGCGCCGGCGGATACCAGGGTGTACATCGATGTGGATAGCGATATGCTCTATTACCACAAGAACTCTCGCTGCAGTGATGCCGGAATGTCTGGTGGTACGGGCGTAGCGTTGGACTTTGTGGTGAAGTGGGGCTTCCGGGCCTGTCCCTTCTGCAACCCGCCTACCTCAGTGGATTAAGCCATCATTTCGGGGATCTATGCCTGTGGGGGTAGATCCCCAATTTATCCCGGTAAGAGTAGAAAAAACCTGTCGCACATAATGCGACAGGTTTTTGTTTGCTGAAGGAGTTTTCAATGCGTATAACCGAGCGTTTTCAGGAAGCGAAGTACGCCAGCATCACCCTCGGGAGTCTGCTTATATACGCCTGCATCCCTCAATACATGTGCGCATTTGAGGGACAGCGCGTCGCGCATGGCTTGCTGCGCCTGCTCGGGATTCAGGGACGTTCCCGTCTCTGCGGCAATCTCTCGTACCCACGCGTAATGCTTCTCCAGCGGAGCGCCAGGCGCGGGAGCACGATCAATGGGGATTTCACCGGTGAGATATTTTTCCAGATCCCCCAGTTCCTTGACCAAGCGCCCGGGGAGAATAAATAGCCCCATTACTTCAATCAGGCCGATGTTTTCCTTTTTAATGTGATGCAGATCTGAATGGGGGTGGAATACACCGAGAGGATGTTCCTCTGTAGTCAGATTATTGCGCAGCACCAGGTAGAGCTTATACTTGCCATCCTCCATCCTTGCAACGGGAGTAATGGTATTGTGAGGCGTCTCCTGAGTAAAAGCATGAATGCCGCACGCAGGATCAGAGTATTTCCGCCAAGCGTCAAGCATGGTGTCCGCCAAGTCGGTCAACTGTTGGCGATTCTCGCCGCGAAGTACGATACAGGTCATAGGCCAGTCGGCAACCCAAGCTTCTACGCCCGCTTCGGGGGCAGTCAAACCGATACGGACACCCGCACGATCCATGGGAAAGATGTGTCCGCCACCTTGGAAGTGGTCGTGGGAGAGAATGGAACCGCCAACGATGGGTAAATCCGCATTGGAACCCATGAAATAATGCGGGAATTGTTCCACAAAGTCGAACAGCCGGACAAAACTCCTGCGGGAAACTTTCATGGGAATGTGCTCGCGGTTAAACGCGATGCAATGTTCATTGTAGTAAGAGTAGGGCGAGTACTGTAGGTACCATGATTCGCCGCCGAGAGTAATGGGCACGATGCGATGATTCTGGCGGGCGGGAAAACCTGCGCGCCCTGCGTAGCCCGGATTTTCCCTGCAGAGCATGCAGCGAGGGTAGCCTGTTTGTTTGGCACTGCGCTGGGCGGCAATATCCCGGGGATCCTTTTCCGGTTTGGAGAGATTGATGGTAATTTCCAGTTCGCCGCAGGGAGAATCATGGGTAAAGCCCACATTTTTTGCTATGCGATCTACGCGAATGTAATCGACATCCCGGCAGAGACGGTAAAAATAATCGGTTGCTGCTCGGGTTCCGGATTGGGCAGCCAGAGCGGCAAAGCGTTCACGGACCATCTGCGGGTGAGGAGTGAGTGCGCCCATGACCTTTGCGGAAAACAAATCCCGTTGCTCCACACTGTCGGCAAAAAGACCCCGCTCAACAGCCAGATCCATCAGGGGTTCAAGTATGGATGTGGCAGTTTCAGGTGTGGACTGTTTCTGAGTTTGTTCGCACTCCGGCGCATCCAGGGCGAAGATTTCCAGAAGGCGGTTCAGAGTGTAGGAGCGGTCTTCCGGTTCAATCAATTGCTTAGCCTCGGCATAGTCCAACAGTGCATACAACCAATCGGTGGTGTTTTTAGACATTTTGTTATTCCCCCTATTGATAGCTACTATCATTATCTGCCAATTCGGATTTTATGTCAAGAGATTTGGCGATAAGTCCGAAAACTCTTGCACAATCTGACGAATTGGATTACAATACAAACAGAATAGAATTCCGGAGGGATGTAAATATGGATGTCAAAGCGGTATTTGAGCGCAATGAGCAGCGATTGGATGCCCTGTATGCCGGTGTGAACCAGTTTTCCCGTTATAATGCGTTGGCAGAAGCTTTTCGAACGCATTTTAACCGTGAACCGGAGTGCTTTGTTTCTGCGCCGGGACGCACGGAGGTAGTGGGCAACCATACCGATCACAATGGGGGGCGTGTGCTGGCAGCGGCGGTCAATCTGGATACGTTGGCGGCGGTGGCTGCCAATGAGGATATGACTGTGCGCCTGTACTCTGAAGGTTATCAGGAGCCGTTTGTGGTGGACATCCGAGATTTGCAGGTACATGAAGAAGAAAAGGAGACCACCTTTTCCCTGATTCGTGGGGTTGCCGCACGGCTGAAGGAACTGGGCTATGCCATCGGGGGCTTTGATGCGCAGGTGACTAGTACGGTCTTTAAGGGCAGCGGCCTTTCGTCGTCGGCGGCATTTGAGGTCATGCTGGTTGCGATCTTTGATGCTCTGTATAACAATTGGAGCATCGACGCAAAGCTCAATGCACGTATTTCACAGTTTGCAGAGAATGTTTATTTTGGCAAGCCTAGCGGATTGATGGATCAAACGGCCAGCGCCGTGGGCAGCCTTGTGGCGGTGGATTTTGCACCGGAAATTGCCGAGGTAGAGGAAATTTCCTACGACTTTGGTGGAAAGGGCTATAGTGTCTGCGTGGTTTCCGCCGGCGGGGAGCATGGGAACCTCACCAGTGCTTATGCATCTATACCGGTGGAGATGAAACAGGTGGCTCAGCAGCTGGGCCGGGAAGTGCTGTCAGATGTGACTCCGGAGGAACTGGAAGCTGCCCTTCCCAAGCTGAAAAATGTGGTCAGCGACCGCGCCATTTTGCGTGCTTTCCATTTTGTGGATGAAACTCGCAGGGTGGGCGATGCAGTTGATGCTCTGAAAAGGGACGATCTGGCCGCCTTTTTCCACGCGGTGATCGCTTCCGGAGAAAGTAGCTGGAAGCTTTTGCAGAATTTGCATGTGGAGTCCAGCGATAATCAGGAAATGCCTCTGGCTTTGGAGATGAGTCGGCGCATGCTTCAGGGCAAGGGTGCCTGGCGCATACATGGCGGCGGATTTGCAGGAACCATTCTGGCCTTTGTACCGTCAGAGATGGTGGAAGAATATGCCAAGGCGATGAATGCTGTCTTTGGTGAAAAGGCGACGACCATACTGAGCATTCGCCCGGAGGGCGTAGCCTGTATCCGCTGAAAAGGCGGCAGAGTATGAAGTATCAGACAAATTCGCAGGAAGAGACCCTGCGCCTGGCGGGCTGCCTGGCACAGGGTCTCAGGAGCGGGGACTGCGTGCTGCTGCACGGGGATCTGGGCGCAGGCAAATCCGTCTTTGCTCGAGGAATCGCCCGTGCCCTTGGTGTAAGCGGCACTATGCCCAGCCCCAGTTTTACGCTGCTGATTCCCTATCAGGGGCGAATGAAAGTATATCACTATGACCTCTATCGCCTCAACGACCCGGAGGAGTTTTACGCGGCCGGGTTAGATGAATTTATTGGCGGCGATGGAGTGGCCATCATTGAGTGGCCGGAGATGGGGGAAATTGATCCTGAACCGGCTGTAGAAGTGACGCTTTCCCGGCAGACGGGAGGAAATGAGAATCTGCGCACGATAGACATTGAAACCCGCGGCGTGCAGGTGAATGAAGAGGCGCTGGAGGAATGGAGGATGAGGGAATGAATATTGTTGCAATAGATACCTCCGGCCCTTTGGCGAGCTGTGCCGTCATGCGCGATGGCGAAATTGTGCACCTGACGGTGATGAACCATGGGTTGACCCACTCCGAGACCATAATGCCGGCTCTGGATTCCGCCATGAATTGTGCGGGCTTAAAATGCAAAGAGGTGGATTGCTTCGTTGCCGTTGCGGGCCCGGGTTCGTTTACCGGCGTGCGCATTGGGGTGTGCGCGGTAAAGGGCCTGGCGCATGCATGGAATAAGCCCTGTGCGCGCATAGATGCGCTGGAAGCGCTGGCCATGAATTACGCGGGCTTTGACGGCCTCGCCTGTCCCATTCTGGATGCCCGCCGGGGACAAGTGTATTGCGCGGCCTTTGAGATGACTGGTGGTTGGCCCGTGTGCTATTTGGAAGATGGAGCCATGGATCTGGAAGCCTTTTTGGACAAACTGCCCCGAGATAGACGCTTGGTATTCCTGGGGGATGGCCTGAGAGTACATGAAGCCAAACTGCGCCAGATGTTGCCTGAGGCACTGATTGCCCCGGCGCATCTGCGCCAGCTGCGTGCCGATGCGGCCTGCTTGCTGGCACAGGCTCGTGCGCAGGAATGGATGGAAGGAAGCAAACTTACGCCCATTTATTTACGGGCTCCTCAGGCGGAGCGGGAGCGCAAGGCGCGGATCAACGAAGGGAAATAACGATAATATGAGTGAAATTACCGTGGGACTGATGACGGCGGACGACGTAGATGCGGTCCATGAGATTGAAACGGCATGTTTCAAAACCCCCTGGTCGAAGGCTTCATTTTTGCATGAAGTTACGGAAAACCAGTGTGCGAGGTACGTGGTTGTCCGCGAGGATGGTCGGGCAATCGCTTATGCGGGCGTATGGTTTATCGTAGATGAGGGCCATATCACTAATATCGCTGTGCATCCGGACCGTCGGGGCCTTGGCTACGGGGAAAAAGTGACGAAAGCTATGATTCAGCTGGCCGCGGACAGCGGTATGAATTGGATGACGCTGGAAGTGCGCCGCGGCAATAAAGTGGCGCAGAATCTATACCATAAATTGGGATTTATTGACGTGGGTTATCGCAAACGCTACTATGAGAATTCAGAGGACGCGCTCATTATGGCGCTGGAACAGCTGCCTGAAGCGCATCCGGAGGATGATCCCATGCTGGTGGTGGAGGAGACAGAACAGGAATGACGGCTTTTTATGTAGTGGTGCGAATTCTGTTGGTAGCCGCTTGCTGTACTGCAGCAGGCGGAAGTGCCATGCATATGCTTCAGGCGCAGCGCTATCAGATTTCTTCTCTGCGCAGGGATTTGCGCCGGTATGGTGGACTGTTGGGGTCCGACGTACTAATTGCACTGGGAGCGTCATTGCTGAACTGGTATCTGCCCATTTTGCTGTCCATGGCCATGCAGCGGGAGGAAGCCAGAGAAAATCTGTGCAACTGGTTGATGCTTGTGATTTTCCTGGCAATTACATTTGTGGATTTTATTCAGAAATCACGGATTCCGCAACGCAAGCCCTTTAGCTGGACACGGCGCATTTGCCGGCTGATGGGTTTGGTATTTGTGCTGAATTTGCTGGGGACGATTGTTCTACATTTGTTGACGCTCTCTCCCTATTTGATGTTTGTGGGCGTGGATTATGTGATCCTGCTGGCGGCATTGATGATGCAGCCGGTGGAGGAAAAAATTAATGCCCGCTACTATAAATCGGCGCGCCGAAAATTGATTCAGTACAAGGGTTTGGTTCGAATTGGAATCACAGGAAGCTATGGGAAGACAGAGACAAAGCTCATACTCAAGACATTGCTTTCGGAAAAATACCGCGTACTCGTTACACCGCCCAGCTTTTCTACCGCCATGGGCATCTCTAGGGTGATTCATGAACAGCTCAATGATCGCCATCAAATATTCATTGCGGAGATGGGTGCTCAGAAGCGGGGCGAGGTGCGGGAAATGGCCCGGTTGATGGGACCTCGTCTGGGTATTTTGACCTGTATTGGCGGGGCACATCTGGATACGTTCGGATCACTGGAAGGCGTAGCTCAGGCCAAGTACGAATTGATTCAGAGTTTGCCTGAGCATGGAATGGCTTTCTTTGGCTCCGATAATGGGTTTGGGGATCGGCTCTATGCACTGTGCAAAAAAGAAAAATATCGCGCTGCTTTGGGAAACGAAGTGGAGAGCTTTATGTATGCCCAACAATTGGAGTGCGGCCCCGGAGGCAGCAGCTTTGAGCTGGTCTGTGCAGACGGAGGCCGCATGCGAGTGCAAACCCGCCTCCTAGGGCGTTACAGTGTGCGCAATATTGCATTGGCTGCGGCTGTGGCCAGAAAACTAGGCCTGAGCATGGAGGAAATCGCCAAAGGAGTTGAAAAGCTCAGGCCCTTCCGCCACCGTTTGCAGCTTGTGAACGGCGAGGTGAATGTAATCGACGATTCCCAAAACGGCCTGCCTGAGGTGGCAGCTGAAGCGCTTTGGGTGCTATCTGAGTTTCCGGGGCGTAGAATATTGGTTACAGCCGGCCTGACGGAAGTGGACAAAGATGCACAGGATAAGAATTTTGCCTTGGGCACGCAGATCGATGGTTGTGCAGACTATGTAATTCTCGTAGGACCTGAAGAGACTCAGGATATCATACGGGGATTGATGAGCGTACATTATCCCAAGTCCTCTGTGCGCATTGTGCGCCAGCTTTCTGACGCCGCGGCCTTAGTGAATGAGCTGGCAGGTAAGGGTGACACAGTGCTCTACGAGGGTATTTTGCCAGAAACTGAAGAAGATTAAAGAATGGGGACCGGAGCGTTGAATGCGTTCCGATCCCCATTTGGTTTAGCTCCTTTGAAAATCTGATTTGAGGATTGCGTAAAGCTCTACATCCACAAAACGGCCCTTGTTTAACAGGCGCTGACGCAACAGCCCTTCCCGTTGCATGCCACATTTTCGCATCACTGCGCCGGAAGCGGGATTCTCCGTTTCGTGCTGGGCTTCGATCCGGTTCAGATTCATTACAGTAAATCCGTATTCCAACAGTGCTTTCAAAGCCTCCGTCATAATTCCCTGGTTCCAATAGGAACGGGAAAGGGAATATCCCACTTCAGCTGAAGCATTTTCCCGTTGGATCCATGAAAAACCGATGGTTCCGATGATTTTTCCCGTAGGCAGGTATTCAATTCCCCAGCTGGCAGGTTCACCCAGGCGATATTTGCGCGTCATGAAGCGCAAAAAACTGCGCGCTTCAGATAGACTGGTTTGGGCGTCCCAAAGCACATATCGGGCTACCTGAGGGTCCTGGCTGTAGGCGAAAATATCCTGTGCGTCCCGCATGGTAAGCTTGCGCAGGCGAAGGCGGGGCGTTTCAATATCCGGCATGTAGCCATAGGCATAGTCCATTTTTCTGCGCCTCTGTCCTCATATGAACGATTTTGCCATGCAAATGGTAATCTGAGTTTTGGCATCCTGAATCTCACCGCGAAGCACCATCTGATAGGCTTCCTCAAAGGGAAGTTTTACCAGATTGAGAAATTCATCTTCGTCAGGGTGCATCTGTCCCATGTGTAGTTCACGGGCCAGATACAGCGAGATACGTTCATTGGAAAAACCAGGAGTGGTAAAAGTATCGCACAAATGCAACCAGTTTTTTGCTTCCAAACCAGTCTCTTCCATGAGTTCCCGCTTGGCAGCCAGCAGCCGGTCTTCGTCTACACTGTCCAGTTTTCCAGCGGGGATCTCCAACAACACCTGATTGATGGGTGCCCGGAACTGACGAACCAGATAAATATTGCCTTCTGCATCCAGAGGCAGTACGGCGGAAGCGCCCACATGCAGCGCCACTTCCCGCTTGGCCTGCTTGCCGTTGGGCAATTCGTTGGTTACGTGATCGATATGTAGTATGATGCCATCAAACACCCGCTCGCGGGCGATGTTTTTTTCCATGATTGCTTCATCCGAAAACAATTTCATTGATCTGCGCCTCCAACCGATTGTGTTCGCACTGAATATTCGACCTGGGCGTCTGGAATTCCTGCCAAATCCCTCTAGTCAAATCAAAGATTTTGTTGTATAATGAAATGGGTTCCAAGAAATCGAAGGGAGATGATTGGATTGATACAGATTATCCTTGGAGATAAGGGCAGCGGAAAGACCAAGCGCCTGATTGATCTCGTTAATGAGTCTTTGAAGATGGAACATGGCGATATTATTTTTGTGGATGATGATAAGCGTTACATGTATGACCTGCGCCATGAAATTCGCTTTGTAGATGCAAGCGAATACCCGGTGGGGCATAAGTGTACGGCGTCGGAAATGCTGGGTTTTATCTGCGGCATGCTCTCTGCAAACTTTGATGTAACTTTGATTGCGATGGACGCTTTCAAAAAACTGGTTCGTACACCGCTGGATGCACCGGAAATGGAAGAGTTTTTCAAAGCTTTGGAACAGCTCTCAGAGGCGCATCACTGCAAGTTCCTGATCTCCGTCAGCGCGGCGGCAGAGGTCGTTCCGGAGTATATCAGAAAATACGCCATTTAATAGAGATATGCATTTTCGGGCTGTCCGCACTGCGTCGGGCAGCCCGGTTTGCGTTGGAGGGATAGAAAGCTTTGCGCTGGTGGATAAAATTTATTGTAGCGCTGTTGATGATAGCGCTTTTGCTCTTTGTGGGCTGGAATCTGGTGAGGATGCTGGGAAACGTATTGAGCAATGCGGATCTTAGCGGTGGCGAGCCCGATCCGATGTTTGCGCAACCCAGTGATCCGCCGCCTACCCGCCCGCCAGAATTGGATGAAGAAGTTCCTGCAGCGGAACATCCAACGCTGGATGATTATGTTCCTGAAGTGGAGAGCCCAGTGACCATGACGGTGGAGGAATTGATCCGGGAGGCAGAAGCAGAGAGAGCAGACAATACATGAAGGGAACACCGTCTTGCATAGAATTGGGCAGGACGGTGTTTTTATGAAAAATAACAACCACTTTTATGCTGCTCTGGCTATTGTAGCCGTAGCTATGGGCGTAGATTTTGCCACAGGTCGGGATCTTGCAGCATTTTATACCCAGATGGGTCGGGCCTCCTGGTTGGGCATACTTTCTTCCTCGATAGTATTTGGATTGTTGACTGCCATGGTTGCGCATCTTTCGCGCAGGACTGGGGCCGACGGCCTGTTTACTTTGTTTCGGAGGATGCCAGGCGGACCATTGGGAAAGGGTATAGCCTGTGTTTATGGTTTGATTCTGGTGATTGCTTCGGCCATGGTGCTGGCGGAGGCTGGGCACATTGGTGCGTTGACGCTTCCCATGCGCTACGGAAGGTTCTGGGGCGGCGCTCTGGCAGCGGCGTTGGCAGGATGGATCGCACTGCGGGGAAGTGATTCAATTCGGGTTGCAGGTGCGCTGCTTGTGGGCTGCCTGGCTCTATTTGAACTGGGGCTGATTTTCTTCGGCAACTTGCCTGCTGAATCCGGGCTCAATTATGAGTTGGAATTAAAGTTGCGCGATAACTGGGGAGTGGCATTGTTGTTCGCGTGTATGCACGCCTGCGTGTGTGCATGCATTTCCACCGGCGTAACGCTGCGCCTTTCCAGGGGGCACATGTGGCCGGCAAGGCTGGGAGTGTGGTCAGCCATGCTGTTTTTTGTGCTCCTGGCGGGAGGCAATGCCGTTTTATTTACCCGGGCGGAAGAATTACTCACCCTTCAACTGCCTTTTGTTGCCCTCTCCTCCGGATGGGGAAAAACGGGATTCTATTTAAGTGCAGCTCTGGCCTATTTTGCCGGTGTGGTGACGTTGGCGGGGTTGTGCTATAGTCTGATTCCCAAGCGTGGCACAAATAAAAATGCGCAGAGGGATGTTAAATTATAGATTGGAGTACGTTCGGAATTGACCTTATGGCCAAAATGGGATATAATACATCTTGTGTCAATACGCTCACTAGCCCCGAGCTTGAGGCATGAAGCGCAAAAGTTCTGACCACACTTTTACGCAAAAGCATTGATTTTGGAGGAGTTACTCGTGAGTACTTATATGGCGAATTCCCAGAACGTCGAGCGTAAATGGTACGTTATCGATGCAGAGGGTATGGTTTTCGGCCGCCTGGCTTCTCAGGTTGCTTCCATGCTCCGCGGCAAGCATAAGCCCACCTTCACCCCCAACTGCGATTGTGGCGATTACATTATCGTTGTCAACGCGGACAAGCTGGTATTCACTGGCAAGAAGCTGGACAACAAAATGTATCGGTACCACACCGGTTATCCGGGAGGACTCAAAGAGATTCCCTATCGTCGTCTGATGGCTAAAAAGAGCGACTTCGCCTTCCGTGAGGCGGTTCGCCGCATGCTGCCGAAGGGCCCCCTTGGCTACGCCATGGCGAAGAAGCTGTTCGTGTATGCTGGCGCTGAGCACAAGCATGAGGCTCAGAAGCCTGAAGCGCTCAAGCTGTAATTAGGGAGGAGGACGAAAAATGGCTAATACTGTTTGCTTCCATGCCGTTGGCAGAAGAAAGAAGGCGATCGCTCGCGTTCGTCTGATTCCCGGCGAGGGAAATATTGTAATCAATAAGCGTCCCTTGGAGGAGTACTTTGGTTACGAAACGCTCAAAACGGTGGTTCGTCAGCCGTTGACCCTCACCGATACGATGGGCAAGTTTGATGTTATCGTCAATTGTAAGGGCGGCGGATTTACTGGCCAGGCCGGTGCCATCCGTCACGGCATTGCCCGCGCTCTGGTGAAGGCGGATGAGGCTCTCAAGCCCGCCATCAAGAAGGCTGGCTATCTGACCCGCGATCCGCGCATGAAAGAGCGTAAGAAGTACGGCCTCAAGGCAGCCCGTCGCGCTCCGCAGTTCAGCAAGCGCTAAGCTTTATCTAAAATGCTCAAAAGCCCCGAAACCATGCGGTTTCTGGGGCTTTTTTATTTTAGATGCGCTTTGCCCAGCTTGACCAAACGAAGCTATTTAGGAGTTAAACGGGGGATAAATGCATCCCAAGAGGGGCCAATGGGGTAAATTACAGGACAATTTTGGAGCGCTTTTGCATATCTGAATGATTATATTTGAAGTGATGGTCCGCTTCGCCTGAAGAGATGTCATGAATATTACTGCCTAAATTCCTTGAGCACGGGATCGCTAATTTATTGAGTGGAAAAGGCGCCGAAAGACAAAAATCTGAGGGAAAAGGTGGAAAATCAGATGGGAACACCTGTGCATATGCCCAAGGAAATTTCGGGGAGAATAATTCCTAAAGTAATAGTGCTATTTTCGAACTTGTGCGAAAACAAGTTGATTTGCCTTTCGTTGGATGAATGTGATATAATAAGCGCATGTGAATCTATGTTTAAGGTGGGGAAAGTTCATGGATCCGAGGGTAGAGAAACTGGCCAGTACGCTGGTACATTTTTCCATTCAGGCTAAAGCGGGGGATAAAGTGCTGGTGGAAGCCGGCAATGATGGAAGCGAGCTAGTGCGGGCACTGGTCAGGGAAATCTACAGCGCAGGCGCGCTTCCCTTTGTCTGGCTGAACCAGAGCCGCATCGAACGGGAACTGGCGCTGGGGTACAGCCAGGAACAGCTGAAAATTCGCGCCGAGGCAGATGCGCTGCTGATGAGCCATATGGATGCCTATATTGGCTTTACGGCCGTAAGCAATGATTCAGAATTGAGCGATGTGCCGTCAGAGCGCATGGAATGCTATTCCCTGAACTATGATGAACCGGTGCACGGACGTATTCGCGTACCCAAGACTCGGTGGTGTGTATTGCGCTATCCTACGCCAGCCATGGCTCAGGCAGCGTCCATGAGCCAGGAAGCTTATGAAGATTTCTTCTTTCAGGTCTGCACCATGGACTATTCGAGGATGAACCGGGCCATGGATGTCCTGAAGGCGCTCATGGAGCGCACGGATAAAGTGAGGATACTGGGCCCGGGAACGGATTTGAGTTTCTCCATTGCGGGTTTACCGGCAGTAAAGTGCGCGGGGGAATGCAATATTCCTGACGGCGAGATTTATACCGCGCCTGTGCGGGATAGTGTGGAGGGGGTTATATCTTACAATGTACCTTCCATTCAGGATGGATTTACATTTGAAAATATCAGACTCCAATTTGAAGGCGGCAGAATTGTAGATGCCCAGGCCAATGATACGGCCCGGATTAACCGCGTCTTTGATATGGACGATGGCGCCCGGTATGTGGGTGAATTTGCGCTGGGAGTCAATCCCTTCATTGACAGGCCCATGAGAAATACCCTGTTTGACGAAAAAATCAGTGGATCTTTTCATTTTACCCCCGGAGCCTGTTATGATGATTGCTGCAACGGAAACCGATCGGCGCTGCACTGGGATCTGGTGTGCATTCAAACGCCTGAATGGGGTGGTGGAGAGATCTACTTTGATGATGTTCTGGTGCGTCGGGACGGGCGCTTCACACTTCCGGAATTGGCTTGCCTGAACCCGGAAAACTTGAAATGAGGAAATAGAAATGGGAAAATCCAACTTTGCGGTGTTTGTGGATTTGGAGAATGCCGGAGGAAAGGAGAGCATGCTCCGATCAATTATTGATAAAGTTAAAATTCGGGGCGATATTCTGCTGGGAAAGGTTTACGGCTATACAGACCGATATTCTGAGCTCAAGCCGGTGTTGTTGTCCAACACTTTTCAGGTGGTTCCTTCCCTGCGCTATGGAAAGAATCAAAAGAATAATCTGGATATTACGCTGGTGGTGGATGCCATGGAGGTGGCCTATACTAATCCCCTGATTGATAGTTTCTGCATTGTGTCAGGTGACAGCGATTATATGCCGCTGGTGGGCAGGCTCAAAACCATGGGGAAATTTGTGCTGGGCATATCTCGCTCAGAGGCGGCATCAGGCATATTTATCAATGCCTGCAATGAATTTCTTTTTCTTGAATCAGTGGCGGCCCAGCAACCCAAGCAGAAGCAGAAGGGAGAGCGGCAGACGGATGCTGATTTGAACGAACTGATCTCGCAGGTGGAAAATATTGTGGAGGATCAGGAACAGCAACAGCTCTATGCCAGCGAACTCAAGGATACGCTCATGCGCCTGCGCCCGGATTTTAGCGAAAAAAGTTTTGGCTGTTCTACCTTTGGAAAGTTGGTAGCGCTGATATCTGGAAAGTCCTCCAAGTTGCGCAGTTGGACGGAAGCATCTTCCCTGATGATTGGCCTGAATGCGGCTGAGGCGGAAGCAAAACTGGATAAGAGCAACTGGCTACCTGCCTTTACAACAGCACTGGAGCGCTTTAAGGCTGAGGGCTTTGATCGGGTCAATCCCTCCATACTCAAGTCCACCATTTTGAGCGATTATCCGGGCTTTGAAGAAAGGCAAATTGGCTTTAAACGCTTTTCAGATGTAATGAAGGCGCTGGAAAAACAGGGCCTGTTAAAGGTAGAAATGGATGAACAGCACACCATGTTGCTGAAAATCTGTTGAGAGAGGCAGAAATTATGAGAAAACTGTTCTTGGTTTTGCTGATTATTCTGATTCTCGTTCTGCTGGTGGTCGGCGGCTATGTGATTTATCTGTTGGTGGATTACAGCCGCATTGAAGATGATCAGGAATTGCCGGTCACTCAGCGAGCTCGAAATCAGCTGGCTCCTGAACAGCCCCAAAGCATTGTGAGCTGGAATGTGGGGTTTGGCGCCTACAGCGCGGATTATTCCTTCTTTATGGATGGGGGAAAGGAGTCTAGAGCCTATTCCAAAGGAGCGGTGGAACAGAATATCGGGTCTGTGATCGAAACATTGAAGGCATTGAAGCCGGATTTTATGCTCATTCAAGAAGTGGATGAGCATTCTACCCGCAGTTATCACGTCAATGAGCGGGAATTGCTGGAGTCGGCGTTTATGGAGAGTCATTCTTCAGTGTTTGCTCAGAACTATCATTCGAGCTATCTGTTTTACCCTCTATTGGAGCCCCATGGCGCCTCACAGAGTGGCATTCTGACCTTGTCCGATGTGTTCGTCTCCGAAGCAGTGCGCAGAAAATTGCCCATTGAGTCCGGTCTGCGCAAGTTTTTTGACCTGGACCGCTGCTATGATGTCAGCAGAATTCCGGTAGAGGGAGGGAAGACCCTTTGCCTGATAAACCTGCACCTCTCTGCTTATACATCTGACGGCAGCATTGCCACGCAGCAGCTGGCACTGCTATTAGAGGAGATGGCCCAGGAACGGGCCCAGGGAAATTACGTCATTGCCGGAGGAGATTTTAACAAGGATGTGTGGGGAGATTCTTCTGCGGTTACCGGTATTTCCGGTGCGGATTACAGTTGGGCTCAGCCCTTCCCCAAGGAACTGTTGGGAGAGGGATTCACTTTGGTAAATTCTCTGGATTTGGAAAATCCAGTGCTCTCTTGCAGGGATACCGGCGCTCCCTATAAAAAGGGGGAGAGTTACGAAGTGACTCTGGATGGCTTTATTGTATCTGATAATGTGGAAGTACTTTCCTGCCGTGTGGTGGATACGGGGTTTGTTGCTACGGACCACAATCCCGTGGAAATGCACTTCCTCTTAAGAAAAGAATGAGCAAAAAGTCGGAAAAAGCATGCATTTTTTGGAGCAACGGGCAGGGCTTTCGCCAAAATTTTACCACTACGCAACGCTATATAAAAATATGGAACGTATAATGAGCGCAGGGGGATGTGTCCCCCACATATCCAAGGAGGATGAATGAATGAAAAAGATCATTTGCAAGACGGTTTACGATACCGACGTGGCCGAACTCGTCCATAAGTATACGCAGGGGAACTACGGTGATCCAGAAGGCTATGAGGAGATTCTCTATCGCATGCCGGAGGGCGCTTGCTTTATCTATGGCAAGGGCGGCGAGTCTTCTCCCTATCCGGAAGAGAAGATTACCCGTATTGCTAAGAATAAGGTTCAGGCTTGGATTGACGAACACTGATTCGCAGGACAGGATTGGTATGTAGGGGCGCAGTTTACTGCGCCTGCTTTATTTTTGGCGTATAAAGTCTTGTTAAAGGAGACCTGATCATATATAATGAGAATATGAAAGGCAGGTGTACTTGAGATGAAAAGGTCAATAAAAAGACTTGGGTGCTTCCTGGTGCTGGGGCTCCTTATCTTCAGCAGTGTGGCCTTTGCGGCAGGACCTCAGGCTCCGGCGCTAAAAAAGCCCGAGGCGCTTTATGGCACCTACTTTGAAAAGACAGATGGAAGCGAACAGTTGGTATATCTTTTGCTGGATCAGACAAATGACGAAAGAAGAAGCATTGAGCAGAATGGTGCTCTGGAAATTCATCAAAGTTTATTTAATGACGCGGGGGAAGTGGTTCAAGAGGTATATATCACCCTTCAAAATTGCGATTTTGGGAAGATGATGATTACTTCTTCTTTGCCTTCGCCCCAGATCAGTGCAAGTTATGCGGTGGGGGATCGGTTGTATCGGACGGCATTGGGCCTGTTGCTGGAGAGGAAAGAGAACCCTGATGCCCAATATATCGATTATTGCTGGGAAAATATTCATTTTCCTTATGGACCGCTGCAGGTACTTAATGCCGTTCGGGAAGATGGATGGGGATACAAGTATTTTCTAGCGCGCAGTGATGAAGGCAAGAGCTTTGAATTTGTCTCCGATGCAGGAATGTTTATTGAAGAACTGCGAATTTATTTGCGAAATGAAAATGGAGATTTGGCCTTGAACTCGGTATTAAAATATTCCCTGGGAAAGGCTAAGCCCATTCCGGCTATGGTGCAGTCCGCTATGAGAGAAGATTTCGAAAATGGTAAGGATTGAATTGGGATTTTCAGCTTTAAGGGGAATTTCAAAATGCGGGCGAGTTGACACCTTGCAGAGCGAAGGGATGAAGGGTGGACTGATGGACCTGTGTCTTGGTGCGTCTTTCAAAATGGATTCCGCTCAACCGAAACTTCACTTGCAATTGCGCCATATTCTGCTATAATAAGATGGAACGTTGAGGGAGAAAGTTTGGCGATTGTGTCTAAAGAGAGCGCGTCCATAGCTGCGAGACGCGTGGCACAGCGGCAGGACTCCGGACTCCTGAGTTTGCAGAGGAACCCGTTGGAACAGCGAAACTCTGCCGGGTGCTCCCGTTACAGGGCGCAAGAGTATTTTGCAAGGTGGTACCGCGAAGCAATCCTTCGCCCCTGCACGGGGCGAAGGTGTTTTTTTCAGGCTTTGAATGACAAGGAGGACGCTTCATGAAGGTCAGAAATCTCGTTTCCAAACGCTATAAGGAGACCCCAGCAGATTGTCAGATTGCCAGCCAGGCGCTGATGATGCGCGGTGGCTATATCAAGCCTGTGGGCAATGGCATCTTTACCCTCTATCCCGTCACCAGCCGCATTACCAACAAGATTGAAAAGATCATGCGCGAGGAAATGGACCGCATCGGTGGCCAGGAAGTGCAGTTCCCCGTTACCATGCCGGCTAGCTTGTGGCGCGAGTCTGGCCGCTATGATTCCATCGGAAGCGAACTGCTGCGGTTTCAGGACCGCTCGGGCGCGGATATGGTACTGGGCATGACCCATGAGGAAGCGGCTGTTCACTTTGTCCGGGATGTGATGGATTCCTACACCCAGTATCCTTTCATGATCTATCAAATTCAGACCAAATTCCGCGATGAGCCTCGTTGCCGCGGCGGGTTAATTCGCGTGCGTGAATTCAGGATGAAGGATGGCTATTCCTTCCATACTTCTCAGGAGGATCTGGAGCGCTATTATCAGGAATGCTACGAGGCCTATAACCGCATTTACAAGCGCGCAGGTGTGCCTGAGGTGGTAGCGGTAGCTTCCGACAGCGGAATGATGGGCGGCAAGGTTTCCCATGAATACATGCTGCTTACGCCTGTGGGCGAGGATACCATTGTCCTGTGTCATGAGTGTGATTATCGGGCTAATATGGAGGCAGCGCCTTGCATTGTCCATGGCGAAGCAGGCGAGATTGCCCCCCTGGAGAAGGTAGCGACGCCCGGAGTCAAGACCATCGAGGATTTGTGCGCATTCTTGCATATTCCGGCCACGGCGACATGTAAGGCTGTGGTATATCAGGAGAATATGACGGATCGCTATGTGGTGGCTTTCCTTAGGGGAGATCTGGATATCAACGAAACCAAGCTGCGCAACTATTTGAAAGCGGAGATCCATCCCGCGGAAATTACACAGGAGAGCGGTTTGAGCGCCGGATTCATTGGACCTATGGGGCTTCCGGAGAATGTGCGCGTCGTATACGATGCCAGCCTGAAGGGAGTCAACTGGTTTGCCACTGGAGCCAATGAAGCGGATAAGCACTACACCGGCTTTAACATTGACCGGGAGATGGGTGAAGTGGAATACGTGGACGTGGCAAAAGCCTACGATGGTGGCATTTGTCCCGTGTGCGGCAAGAAGAGCATTTATACCTCTAGAGGCATTGAAGTGGGCAATATCTTCCAGTTGGGGACGAAGTATACGGAATCCATGAATATGACCTATGTGGATGCTGACGGTTCCATGAAGCACCCCATCATGGGCTGTTATGGTATCGGTGTGGGACGCCTGGCCGCTTCAGTCTGCGAGGCCCACAGGGATAATTATGGCCCCATCTGGCCGATTTCCATCGCACCTTGGCATGTGGAGATCTGCTCCCTGCGGGCGGACGATCCCCAGGTGGCAGAACTGAGCCAGAAGCTCTATGATGAGTTGAATGCCAGGGGTGTGGAAGTGCTCTGGGATGACCGGTCTGTGAGCGCGGGCGTAATGTTCTCTGATGCCGATCTCTTTGGCGTGCCGGTGCGCGTGGTGGTTAGTCCCAAGGGGCTCAAGAATGGTACCATAGAAATCTCCTCCAGGGACAAGTCCATGCAGGAAAAGAAGGCCGTGGATGAGGCAGCAGATTTTGTGTACAATTACGTAGTGGAGGAGCTGAAGAAGCTGGATTGCCGCCTGTAAGCCATCATGGCACAAGAAAACCCGGGAGCATTGCTCGGTGGTCGTAAAACAGTAATATGTGAATTTCTTGGAACAGGCATGATTTCGGTCATGCCTGTTCCGCTTTTATCAGTTCATCTACGGGGATGTAGCCAACAAGGTCATATTCGATATGTACACCCTGTTTGCGTTTGCCGCTGGACTTGTCCGGTGCCTCCACATAAACTGCCTTTACAAGCTCTCTAAGAGCGTATGGCGTGAGTTCTGTGAGGTCGGTGTATCTGCGTAATAAACTGTTCAAGGTCGTCTATCTGTCGTTCCTGTACTTCGATTTCTCTTTGCAGATTTACAATTTCAACTTTGAGTTGCGCCTGCTCATCCTTGTAGGTCTTGCTCATCATGGCAAAGCGGTCATCGTTCAGTTTGCCTTTGGCGTTGTCCTCGTAGATTTTGATAAACAGGCGGTCAAGTTCCCCTATACGCT
>JAHZHZ010000012.1 GCA_019419995.1 Clostridiales bacterium | reverse complement strand
CGTTTGAGGGGCGTGTGGGAGACCGTACGGGTTCAAGTCCCGTCGACCGCACCAATTCCCTACCAGGATTTGATACAATCTTGGTAGGGCTTTTTTTACCTTAGTCTCTCAATGCCCGCAATCATCATTCTTGAAGTGCCCTTATTGGAATCCTTGGGGTAATCAAACGTTTGTTGTAGAATATCCTTGGAGGTAAGGGGCAAACAGCAGTTAGCTCCAAAAAAATTGATGGGTATTGAATAATACGTCGCCTTATTCAATCCCATTTTCTCCAGGGCAAAATGGGGGAGTTTTCCTCCGAATTTTATCGTCCTCTCCCTTCTCACCAGAAAATATTCATTCCTGATAGGGGAATTTTGCCCTCTCTGAAATAAGATAGCTTCCTCCAAAAAAGCCTATCCGTTTTGCAAAATTATATCGGCCTTTCTAATATGATTAACCACCTTTTTTCTACGATATTTCTCAATGTTGCTATGGCCTCCTTATAAGATATGCTTACATACGCATATACATAGATATACTGGCCCTCTTAAATCCCCACTTCTATCCTTTTCAGGGTTGTCACAGCATCTTTTCTACCTCTTTGTAGCTGTAAGCCTTCCTCTATTTCTAAGCCTTTCAAAGGTTTTTATATGCGCAACCATGACTACCTTTACAGGCTCAGGCTCTACAAACACAAGAATAAAGCTTGCATTTACAAGTTATTCTAGCAGTCAATTGGCCAGGGCGAGGCTGCTCGCAAAACTACATATGCCGAGTAATATTCCACTGTTTCCAAGGAATTTAATATTGTACCACTTTTCTCCATAACACCCAACCAACATACACTGATACCATTCCTCTCCATTCATGTTTAGTCGAACAACCATATCCCGCACCTCATCGCAACCATATTCCGACGTTTGATGGACAATATTTTTCTGAATTACTTCATAACTATAAAGGTGAAACAACGTTGTAGGATCAGCAAATCCTACAATTTCCACCTCGTACTCACCTTCCAGCTCCATTAGATCCGTTGTAAATTCCCCGTATGACTCCGGCCAAGCATAGAGCTTGCATGTACCCATGTCTCAATGGCAAAGGTAGAGATTATACTCTGCATACCTCTTGCCTTCTTAGCGTCCAAATAGCTCGTCACTGCTTCCTCTGGACTCTCAAACCCTTCTCACCAACAAGAGTACCAGCAGGCAAGTAAGCAGTTTCTTCATGTTGTTTTTTCCTGCGCTAATCCTTCCTTTTTCATAAAACAATAGCTCTCTAAGATTTTTTACTCATTCCCCTATAACGCAAAAGGTAGCGGGCAAAAGCCCGCTACCTCTATTCATAATTTTTTTATTTCTTGTAGAAGGGACCATAATTGGCACAGGCGCGATAGTCAGCGCCCTCCTTATCCATGCCAAAAGCGTTCCAACAGGAAGGACGGAAGATCTTGTCAGCAGGCACATTGTGCATGGCCACCGGAATGCGAAGCATGGAGCAGAATGTAATCAGGTCTGCACCGATATGGCCATAGCTGATGGCGCCATGGTTCGCGCCCCAGTTATTCATGACATCATAGGCAGACTTGAAGGGGCCATCCTTTCCATCGCAACGGGGAGTAAACCAGGTGCACGGCCACGTGTAATCCGTACGCTTCCAAAGTTTATCTGTCACTTCGTCGGGCAGCCGCACTGTCCAGCCCTCGGCAATCTGCAGCATCGGACCCAGGCCATCCACCAGATTCAAACGAATCATGGTAGCAGGCATCTCGCAATCCGTCACAAAACGAGAGGAATATCCACCACCCCGGAAGTAACCCATATCCGCATAGTTCCAAGTGGTATTGGCCATGATGGCTTTCTGATCCTCAGCAGTGACATTGTACCATTCCTTCATTACCCGATTGCCCGCCTCGTCACGAGCCTGGCCATTCGCATCCAGGCAGCAGGCACCGGAATTGATCAAGTGGATAAAACCACCGTTCTCCTTGGCTGCACCCTCTACATCGTAGCCAGTGGCATGCTTGACCGCCTCGGGGCTCCAGTAGGTACGCACATCGGCAAACATCTGTGCCTTATTGGTCAGCAGCTTCATGAACATCATGCTCAGGCCATTGAGTACATCGTTTTCCGTGGCCAACACATAGGGTTCGCGAGCACCATTGTGATCAAAGCTGGTATTGAGCATGGCCTCGGGGAAGTCGCAGTTGGGATAGAAGTCGGTCCACTGGCGCTGGCCCTGGAAGCCGCCCGCCAGAGCATTATGACCCACAGCCTCTTCCTCATAACCCTTGGGAAGGTTCTTGTTGCCGTTCATCAGGTCCTTAATGATCAGGTACATCTTCAAGGTGAAATCCCAGTCCGCATCCTTCTGCTCACGGGTCTTCTGCAGCGCTTCGGGATTCTTGTCAAAGCCTTCCACCACATTATCCTTAGCCCAGGCCTTCAGCTTCTGGAATTCAGCTTCATCGTAAATGCCCTGCGTCATGCGGCGGATGATCTCCACCTCGTCCACAGATTCTACGCGCATTCCCAGATATTCTTCGATAAACTTAGAATCAATGATGGAGCCGCCAATGCCCATGCAGATAGAGCCGATCTGCAGATAGCTCTTGCCACGCATGGTGGCTACCGCAACGGCTGCGCGGCCGAAGCGCAGCAGCTTTTCCTGAACATCGGCAGGAATGGTAGTATCATCCGCATCCTGCACCTCATGGCCATAGATACCGAAAGCAGGCAGGCCCTTCTGGGCATGGGTAGCCAGTACGCTGGCCAGGTACACCGCGCCAGGACGCTCCGTGCCATTGAAACCCCACACACCCTTGATGGTATTGCGGTCCATGTCCATTGTTTCGGAACCATAGCACCAGCAAGGTGTAACGGTGAGGGTAATGGCCACGCCATTGTTGCGGAATTTTTCCTCACAGGCGGCCGCCTCAGCTACACGGCCGATAGTGGTATCTGCAATAATAACCTTTACCGGTTCTCCATTGCTGTAGCGCAGATTCTCTTCAAAGAGTTTCTTGGCGGACAGCGCCATATTCATGGTTTGGTCCTCCAGCACCTCACGCACCTTCAGCACGCCGCGGCGGGCATCGATAGTGGGCCGGATACCGATGACGGGATAGGAACCAACATATCTGTTCTCTGCCATGGTCAATCTCCTCCTGTTAAATGATTTTAAATATTATTACGCATAATTATCGTATTTAATCACAATATAACATTGATGTCTGGACGTGTATTGTGGTATAATCACATAAAATGGTTAGATTTTCACCAGTCGCCGAGGGAGGGATGTAGCATGCACTATCTGGATTATCATGAGCAAATTCCCCACCGCACGGGTGATTTTCCATTGGATTACTACCATGTGGACGCTCACTTTCCCCGCTACCGCATGCCCATGCACTGGCACAAGGAAATGGAAATTATTCGCATTTTACAGGGGCGCATGCACTTTTATCTGGATGACGACGCTGTGATAGCCGAAGCAGGTGATCTGCTGACTGTGGGCGGTGGAGTAATCCATGGCGGTGAACCTCAGAACTGCGTGTACGACTGCATTGTCTTTGATCCCGAGGCCCTTATGCCAGGAATTGAATCCTGCCGCAGTGCCCTGCGCCCATTGACGCGCAACAACGTCTTCCTAAGAAGGGAAACCATCGACTCCCGGGAAGGTTTCCGGCCGGCAGTGGACCGCCTCTTCCGTCTTGGTGCAGATTTCAGCGAACGCAGCATCGAAATGCTCAGCGCCGTATTCGGCTTTCTTCACTACCAGATCAACACTCTGAGCGCCGCCCAGTTGCGCACTGTATCAGAGCGTACCTGGCAAAAAGCGGAACAACTTAAGCCTGCCCTGGAATACATTGAGCATAACTATGGCCAACATATCTCTCTGGATACCCTGGCACGGCTGACCGGATTTTCCCCAAAATACTTCTGTCGCTATTTTCGCACCATCGTCCATCGGTCACCTATCGATTATCTTAACTATTATCGCATTGAATGCGCCGCTCACTTTCTAACCAGTGGAGATATGAACGTGGCTGAGGTGGCTGTACACTGCGGTTTTTCCGATTCCAGCGCCTTTATCAAACAGTTCCGCAAATACAAAGGTACCACTCCTAAGCAATACAAAAATCATGCACAGATGAAAAATGACAGCTTGTGACTTATCTTTCTTTACGCGCTTCGGCGCGTTTTTTTCGTCCAGCTATTGACATTCTGGTTTCTATATGATATTATTTTGATATCAAATTAAACAAGAGAGGGAGATCTGTATGAATGAAAAAATCCTGACTCGGCGAAAGCTGGGAATGCCAGTAATGGTGATCACGCTGTTAGTAATGGTATTATCGCTGATAGGGACAATACTTGGTGCAGTACAGTCGGAATCCGGAAAAGGAAATGCGCTACTGATAGTGAGTCTGATAGTACTGTGTTTGAGTTGGTTGCCACTTCCGGGATTGAAGGTGCTCAAGCCTCAGGAAGCACTGGTGCTAACTCTGTTTGGCAAATACATTGGCACATTGAAGGGAGATGGCTTCTACTTTGTCAATCCCTTCTGCGTAGCAGTTAATCCGGCAGCCAAGACGAAATTGGGGCAAAGCGGAGATGTAAAGTCTGTGACCACGACTCCCAATGGAAATTCGATAGAGTTGACCAACAAAAAGCTTTCCCTGAAATTAATGACGCTGAATAACAGCCGTCAGAAAATTAATGACTGCCTGGGCAATCCGGTGGAGATTGGCATTGCGGTGACCTGGAAGATCGTGGATACGGCCAAGGCCGTGTTCAACGTGGATAACTACAAGGAATTTCTTTCCCTGCAATGTGACAGCGCCTTGCGCAACATCGTGCGCATTTATCCCTACGACGTCTCTCCCAATGTAGATACCACCGGCGACGGGTTAGCAGATGATGGTAGTCTGCGGGGTTCCAGCGAAGTAGTAGCAGAGCGCATTCGCCAAGAGATTCAGCAGAGGGTGAATCAAGCGGGCATCGAAGTAGTGGAAGCGCGCATCACCTATCTGGCTTACGCCACGGAAATCGCCGCAGTAATGCTGCAGCGCCAGCAGGCCTCAGCAATCATTGACGCCCGAAAGATGATCGTAGATGGTGCGGTAGGTATGGTTGAAATGGCGCTGGAACGCCTGAACGTCAATCATGTAGTAGAACTGGATGAGGAGCGCAAGGCGGCCATGGTCTCCAACCTTCTAGTAGTGCTGTGTGGTAATCGTGATCCACAGCCCGTGGTGAATTCGGGCAGCCTGTATTGATGGCAGATAATGGAAAGAAACAAGTGCCCCTGCGCCTGAGCGCAAAGCTCTACGCCGCCATTGCCGCCTGGGCGGAGGACGACTTTCGCTCCGTAAATGGGCAAATCGAGTATCTTCTCACGGAATGTGTCCGCCAACGCAAGAAAAACGGCAAATACGTCTCAGAAGAATTGGACGTACCACCTGAATTGGATATTGAATGACATAAAGTTTTCCATGGGGGATACGTCTTCTCCAACGCAGGGCCTCCGGCACCAAAAGGTGCCGGAGGCCTCAATATTGTGAACTATGTCTATCCTACGATTCATATTTATCTGGAATCTGCGCCACCACCAAAATATCCCCGCGCCGCAGCACTGTATTTCCCGCCGGAATGATGGTTTCCATACCCCTCTTCACCAGAATCACTCTCTGATCATGAACCTGAGGAATCTGGGATAGAGCTCTGTTGGCCCAACGCTGTCCTCCGTCCACCACAATTTCCTGAAGGCTGAGCCGATCCTGTTTCTCAAAACTGCGAGCGGCTAACACCATCAAATCTTCTGGCTCCAAGCAGGTATCTCCTCTGGGTACGATGATCTCTCCCCGCCGTATGATCACGGCCACCAGCAGATCTACAGGCAACTTCAGTTGACTGAGTGTCTGACCGCACCATGGATGCTCCAAAGCCAGTTTCAAGCGGATGAAATGAACGTCGCCTTCCTCCTGATAGTCGGTGAAAGTACGTCCCACATCGGCAGTTGGATCAATCATACGAAGTTTCCGGGCCACCA
Source organism: Clostridiales bacterium (assembly GCA_019419995.1). Lineage (GTDB taxonomy): Bacteria > Bacillota > Clostridia > Christensenellales > Aristaeellaceae > SFTH01. Next base: position 58,928 of record JAHZHZ010000012.1, on the reverse strand, counting down.
GCGGAAGCAATGTGCCCTGAATGGAAATGGAGAACAGCACCATGCAAAAAACCAGATTATACAAATTATAGGTAGTCTGAGCACCGCCCAGCACGGCACCAATTGCGAATACAATGGATGCCGCGCCTCGCAACCCAGCCCAGGATACCAGGGCCATCTGCCGCAAACTGGAGCGGAAGGGCGCCATCAACAGCACGCACACCCCTGGACGGGCCACCAATGTAAGAAAGGCAGTCAACCCAAGAGCAGGCAACAACACTCGTGGTAGATCCACGGGCGTAACCAACAGTCCCAGCAGGAAAAAAATCATCACCTGAGCGATGTGCGTAAGTACATCAAAAAAATGCACCAGGTACTTTTTTCCGGAAAGTTTGGAATTACCAATCCAGATACCGCAGAGGTAGACACTAAGATATCCATTACCATTAAGCACCGATGGAAGGGCATAAGCCAGAATCATCACCGCCAACAGAAAAATAGTATGGCTCTGCTGGGAAGGTAGCAATGGACGGTGTAGCAAGCGTACCGCTAAGTACCCCAGTGCTAGGCCACACACAACACCGATGGAAAGCTGTTCCAACAACAAAAGGCCGATAGAAATCTGCTGCCCTCCCAGCAGCCCCACGGCCACGGCAGTGAGCATATAAGACATGGGATCATTGGACCCGGATTCAATTTCCAACAGGGAATCCGTGTGGTACTTCAACGCCAGCTTCCGGGAGCGCAGAATGTTGAACACAGAGGCTGCGTCTGTGGAAGAAATCACTGCGCCGATTAGTAAACTCTGGAGCCAATTAAGTCCCAAAGCCCAATGGGCAAATAGAGCCACAGCCCCTGCGGTACCCGCCACGCCCAGCGTAGACAGCAATGCCGACTGAACCAGCACCGGACGGGCCAATCTCAGGTTGGTACCAAAGCCGCCATAGAACATGATAAAAATCAGTGAAACGGTACAAATGGAATTGACTGCCTCGTAATCATTGAAAGGAATCCGGAAAACCCCGTTTTCTCCAAAGAGCATGCCTAAGGCAATAAAGATCAGTAGGGAAGGAATGGGGATTTTTTCCATGAATCGGCCCAACAACACGCAGATGAGAATAACGAGGCCCGTCAGCAACAATGGCTCATACACGATAATCCCTCCTTTCGCCTTCTGCTCTACCACCATTATAGCAAAAAATCACATTCCATCCAGTTTTGCAGCCGGGAGATATAGCCCCTTTCCTCTGGTGGATCACCAGCAGACTGCCTGAAGCGCACAATGGAAGAGGAAAGCCTTTCAACCCGACTGCTCAGAAAATGGCCATGAAATTTCATTAAATGCCAAATTCTTTCGCATACTGAACGGCACCAAGGATTGGGCGCGCATTTTCAGTAAGTTTGCAGGCCATAAAATTATTTTCCGGCACGTCAAATGGCGGAAAAATCCCGTACTCTCTTGCGGGGCGATAGCCAAATTGAGAATAATACTTCTCACTACCCAAAACAACACTATATCCATAGCCCATCATACGCGCCCTTCGATGTCCTTCACGTATCAGCGCTGTACCGATTCCCCGCCGCTGATACGCGGGCAGAACCGACAGCGGCGCCAGAGCCAACTGAATGCTATCCCCAATCCTGATCTGCGTAAACAAGATATGCCCCACAATTTTTTCGTCGCTTACAGCAACCAGTTCCAATTCGGGAAGATACGCATTGCTCGCACGCAATGCGTTTACCAAATCCGGTTCGTTGCCATCCGCGTGTTCCGCACTGTTAAACGCGGCCCTGACTACCGCGTAAATGTTTTGAAAATCGCCGGGGTTTTCCTGACGTATGACCATATTCCCGCACCTTTTCCACACAAAAATTGAAGAGCCCTGCGAATTGAGTATACCATAAAGCCTAAATTCATTCACCAGAAATTAGGCCCATGACCCCCAAAAATGGGAAGCTTAGTCAAAACAGGCCCCTCAATCAAAGGTGCTCACAATTTCTGCACCCGGAGGGCACGAATAGCATTGAGCACTGCCAACACCATCACACCCACATCTGCAAAGATGGCGAGACCCATGTTTGCAATGCCTACAGCTCCCAGAATCAGGCAGATCAGCTTCACCCCCAGGGCAAAAGCAATGTTCTGGTACACGATTCCCAGACATTTTCGAGATATGCGAATCGCTTTGACGATCTTCATGGGATCGTCATCCATGAGCACTACGTCTGCCGCTTCGATGGCAGCGTCGGACCCCAGCGCCCCCATGGCAATACCTATATCCGCCCGGGAGAGCACGGGAGCATCGTTGATACCATCGCCCACAAAGGCCAATCTTCCCCTCCGTCCCGGAGCATCCAGCATTTTCTCCACCTGTTTGACCTTGTCCGCAGGTAGCAACTGGGCATGATATTCATCAATCTCCAGATCTTGGGCCACTTTTCTGGCCACGGCCTCGGAATCTCCAGTGAGCATGATCGTCTTCTCCACGCCTGCCCGCTTCAGTTCAGCCACTGCCTGCCGGGCACCTGGCTTTTCAATGTCTGAAATCACAATATGTCCCGCATACCTGCCATTCACGGCCATATGAATGATGGTGCCCACGCTGTGGCAGTCCACATACTCTACGCCAATATGCCGCATCAATCGCCCATTACCTGCGGCCACTTCCACACCATCCACCCGGGCCATGACTCCTTCACCGCTGATTTCCCGGATATCCGAAACCCGGCTGCGATCGATCCTGCCACCATGGGCCCGCTGCAGACTCATGCTGATGGGATGAGAGGAAGCACTCTCCGCCAGTGCCGCATATTCCAATAGTTCCTCATTTTCCATTGGGCTGTGGTGAATGCCATTGACCTCAAAAACTCCCTTTGTGAGGGTACCCGTCTTATCAAAGACCACGGTGCGGGTACGGGACAGTTCCTCTAGATAGTTGGAACCCTTCACCAGCACTCCCTCTCGGCTGGCTCCGCCAATCCCTGCAAAAAAACTCAGGGGAATGCTGATCACCAGCGCACAAGGACAGCTGATTACCAAAAAAGTCAGTGCTCGATAGATCCATACCGACCAGTTGGGCGCAACACTCATCGCCAAATTTACCAATGGTGGTAGTAGCGCCAGCAGCAGAGCGGCCCCACACACTGCTGGTGTATAGATCCTGGCAAAGCGGGAAATAAATTTCTCCGACCGGGACTTGCGGGAGCTGGATTCTTCCACCAGCTCCAGAATCTTTGTAGCTGTGGATTGTCCAAATTCCCTTGTAGTGCGAATCTTTAAAACGCCCGTCATATTGATGCAACCGCTGATTACTTCGTCCCCTTCCTTCGCCTCCCGAGGTAGGCTTTCTCCTGTAAGGGCACTGGTATTCAGACTGGAAGAGCCTTCCTCCACCACACCGTCAATGGGAATTTTCTCCCCTGGCTGTACCACAATCGTGCTACCTGGAGCCACTTCGTCCGGGTCAACCCGGATCAATTCTCCATCTTGCTCCATATTCGCGTAGTCTGGCCGGATATCCATGAGCTCACCTATATTCTTGCGGCTCTTGCCTACGGCATAGGCCTGGAACAATTCACCCAACTGGTAAAACAACATCACAGCAACTGCCTCGGTGAAATCACCCGTGCCCTCGTATACACCAAGCGCTATGGCGCCTACCGTAGCCACCGCCATGAGGAAGTTTTCGTCAAAGGGCCGGCGATTAATGATTCCCCTGACCGCCTTTCGCAGAATATCGCCACCCACTATCAAATAAGCTGCCAGATACAGGGCCGCCTGAAGCACACCTTCTACGCCCCACAACTTCGCAGACAGAAACAGTACCGTTGCCGCCACAATTCGCATCAGCATCTTTTTCTGCTTTCTGTTCATGGTTTACTACCCCCGGCTCCCTTTCATGTCCTGCCTTATAGATAAATCTCGCAACCGTCCTCCACCTTCCGGCAGTTCTTACGCACCTGCTGCATCACTGCCAACGTATCCTGACCCTCCACAAATTCCACAATCATCTTTTGGGTCATGAAATTAACTGTGACCTCCTTCACCCCCGGCGTTTTACGGGCAGCTTCTTCCATCTGGTTTGCACAGTTCGCACAGTCCACTTCTATTTTATAAGTTTTTTTCATTCCACTCCGCTCCCTTTCATTTAAACGATTAAACAATCAATTAATTGTTCTATGCTCATTATAGCGCCGGAGAGAAAAAATGTCAATGGCCTCTAAGACAAAAAGCCACAAATAGATGGAGAAGAATCTTTTGATAGGGCAATGGAAAAAGTATGCTTGTAACGGGCTGGAAGCTGTGATACAATGCAGAGAAAGGGAAAGAAGGGAAGGACGCGCCCATGGAAAAATTTTGCCTGCCTCACCGGCATGGAACGCAGCAAAACATGGAACAGCTGCGCAGGGAACTGGGGCGCATGGAGGACTTTCAAGGCGTAGCCAACGCTTTTAAACAATTGGAAGATGCCAGCCGTTTGCGCATCTTCTGGCTGCTGTGCCACTGTGAAGCCTGCGTAACCAATATTTCAGCAATGATGGAGATGAGCAGCCCCGCAGTATCCCATCACCTGCGCCAGCTGAAGGCGGGGGGATTGATTACTAGCCGCCGTGAAGGAAAGGAAGTGTACTACCGCAGTGCAGACACAGCTTCCAGCCGGCTGCTGCATCAGGTGATCGAACAAATCATGGAAATTAATTGTCCCCGTTGAAGTTTGACGTGAATTAGAGTAAAAACGTTTAGCCAAAGAAAACCTCCCGGCAGCTTAGACGCCGAGAGGTTTTTTACTAGAATTCGGAGGCTTATTGATCGATGGGAAAAACAAAATTCACGGATCACATGCTTATTTAAGAATAGTGATGAGGGAAGCAGATCTTGTCGTTGCCATCCGCAAACCCCTCATTCTTCATCGCTTTAACACCCTTTCAGACACCGCTCCAGAGTATAACGACCCCTATCTTCGGTTTGCTTGCCGTATTGAATGGCTTGTTGTGGGCATTCGTTGATACAGCGCAGGCATTGATAGCACTGCTTTCCCCACTGGGGTCTGCCGTCTACCATGGCAATGGTTTTTGCGGGACAGTTTTTTGCACACAAACCACATCCATTACAGGCATCCGTCGCATAAAAGGCTTTGGTGCTTCGGGCAAATTTATTGAAGCCAAAGTTGATCACGCTGGACTTGAAACCAGCTTTGGGGCCTTCATTTACCCGGTACACTTCTTCCCGCCGTGAGATTTCTCCAGTTAGTTTTTCAATTTCTCCACGTGCTTCTTCTATTTTGTGCCGAGCCTCTAAACCGCCATCCACATCCCCACCTATGACGTAGTTATTGGGCATCACCAAGCTATAACAACTCTTTAAAGGGTACAGTGCAGACAATTTTTTCATGGCATACCCCGCCTCTGACCCGCAGGTACATACGCCAAAGGTGAAAGCGTCCGTTTTCTTCAGAGTTTTCACAAAGGAACATACTGGTTCTGGAGCGCCCCACGCGTAAACAGGAAATACTATACCAATCTGTGCCTCATTTTGAACATCGGGAGCACGATCCAACCCCACAATATCTCGAGCTTCATCTCCGGTAAGGACCGAAATCTGTTCCGCCACCCATCTAGAATTGCCGGTTCCGGAAAAATAAAAGATCATGATTGCAACACTCCCTTTCCCAGTTTTGGACCCACGCTTTTTTAGAAAGCAAGTACATTGCATGTGCCACCCGCATATGGGACAAACCTCTCTCAAAGTGGTTGGAATGTAAAGCGAAGGGCAAAGTATCCAACCACAGCAAAAGGATAGCTTCTCGTGGGAGAATGCCTTTCTTTTCTCCTAACTAATATACGCTCTCCAACTCCGGATCCAAGGGAAATACGGGCATCAATTCCAGTTTAAATTGATTCATGCGATGCATCCGGTCAATACGAACACGTACAGCCTCATCTTCACAGACGCCACTGCGGATGTATCGATCCAACACAGCATAGGTGAAGCCCAGGTTGTCCTCGTCCGTCTTACCACACAGGCCATCAATGGGAGGTTTTTCCACGAAACGCTCAGGGAGATCCAATGCCCGGCCTACAGCCTTAACCTCCTGAACCGTAAGTTTGGACAAGGGACTGAAATCGCCCACGGAATCCCCGTAGCGTGTGGAATAGCCCACATAGTCTTCCGAGAGATTGCAGGTATTGACCACACGGCCGTTAACACTTTGAGATACTGCATAGACCGTGGACATGCGGAGCCTGGGAGGTAGATTCTGAACTGTCTGGGGACTTATGTCCCTCAGGGCGGGCCTGAGTTGACCCATCAAGCCCTCAAAGGCATCCCGAATATTAATTTCCACACTGCGGATACCCAGATGAGCTACCAGTGCCCGTGAAACATCGATATCACTCTGTTCTCCATTTGGCATCAGTACGCCTAGTACCCGATCCCTGCCCAGGGCTTCCACGCACAGGGCAGCAGCCACAGAGCTATCTTTTCCTCCGGAAATTCCCAGCACCGCCATGCATCCTGGACCATTTTGTTCAAACCATTCGCGGATCCATTCAACAATTTTTCCCTTGACCATTGCCGCATTAAATATCATAAATTTCTTCCTCCCGTCCGTCAGTTCCTGTTGCGTTCTCTGCGTTCATAAATCACAAAGGGATCTCCCTGAGGATACACCTGAACGCTCTGTTCATAGACTTCTCCTGTAAGTTGAGAAGCAATGTCCAAATACCATTTCACTCTGATGGACATATAATTGTATAGTTCGCCAAGGGTGACCTTTCCATCGAAATCTGCATCTGCACCCATGGTGCCTCGAGTTCCCCGGTCCATGTTCCAACCTGTACCGTCACATAAGGCTCGAGCGAATACAGTGGCCATCATACCCTGGTTAGCATCCTCGTTGAGAGCCATGCGGAAACTATCCTGATCCAACCCCGCGCTGGCCAGAACTTTATACTTGCTACCCCGGATAGAAGCTCCTGAAAAGGCCCCCGTAACGCCTTTAACAAAGGCCAAGCGGTCCGAAGCCGCACCAATGGCACCTCCACTGCCACAGCAATCAATGAGTACTACCACTGTACCTTTAATGCGCCGCAGCTCTCGTTCCAGATCCCGAACAGAGAGAGAAGATCCATCTGAAAGTTCCAGAAAGCTCATGCCGCCGGTATAGTTTCCATGACAGGTAATATAAAACAGCGATACATCCTGTTCATTGGCATTCTGAAAAGTCTTGCGTATCTCGGCTATCAGTTCCGCTCGGCTGAGGTCCGACGCCGTGCGCACCACATAGGCAGAAGATTCAAAGCGTCCGCTTTCCAGTAACGATGCCAAAGCATTCACGGAATTTTCCGATCCATTGCGCTCAGCATCCTCCCGGAATGGATAATTCTGTTCACCCACCAACAGCGCCCGGTACCGCACCGGGGCAGGACCTACACTGACGGTCAAACTGTCCGTATGACCTTCCCAGCTCGTTATCCGGAGCGTGGTCTGGCCTTCCTTAAGGGCGCTGAGCACACCCTCCGAAGAAACGGAAGCCACCTCTGGATCATCCACTTCAAAATCTAACCGACGGTCAGAAGCGTTTTCCGGCGTAAATTCCACCTGGACGTCCACGCTGTCTCCTACGTTCAATTGCAGGTGGGAGGAGACAAGCTGCACGTTTTCCAGAGGAACAAACTCCACCACTACACGACAGGAGGCCTGGGAACTGACGCCATAAACGGTAATGTTTGCTTCACCCTCCCTCAAACCTGTCACCACACCATTAGAAGATACGGCTGCTACCCTGGGGTCACTGGAAGTCCAAAGGAGAGGTTCACCCGTAATACATGCTTTCAAATTCAATTCACTGCCCGACGCCAGGGTATATTTTTGTGCGTCAAAACTCAATGCATGGGTAATATTGCCCTCATCGCTACGATTGAGATTCAAGGCATAGTAACCTTCTCGTCCACCTGGAGCAAATACCCTCACATAATAACTATGTCCGGCCTGCGTTCTCACCAGCAGCATACATGCGCCTTCGGGCAAATTTTCAAAGTGTGATAGAAAATTGCCCTTATCATCAAAGAGCATGGCACTGAGCTTCAAATTAGGCTGGCGCGGCTCACAACTGAGCAACATACGCCCTGTCTTCGTGGCTTCAAACGAATACCAGTGTGCATCATAAGCCCGTGCAATCATTTTCTCGCTGGTTTCATTTTCCTGCGCATCCAAAGGCGTATCATAGCAGCGGCTCAAAGCCTTACGAGCTATCTCAATAATGGCATTTCCGGAACCATGAACACGCAATGTATAGCTGTGCCCTGCTACCAAGCGTGCACTACACAATTCGCCCCGACCTTCACCTGAGGCAATGATCTGCCCATCCTCCAGTATTTCACCTCGGGCCTGCACTTCTCCACCATCTCTAGAAAACAAATAAAGACTGTAATCACTGTTAGCAGGGGGAACATATTGAAATTCAAAATCCGCTCGATCAAGATCAACATAGAGCAGCGGATCCCCATTGGACAAGGCAAGCGCGCCGGCTGTATCTGCCGGCGCAATCAGCACCAAAGCCAGCAGCGCAAGCGCCGCCCAATGTAAAATTCGCTTCATCAATTTCCTTCACTACGCCTATGATCCAATAAACTGGCGCGTAACGTTCATTCTTCCGGGATCAGGTATTCCAGTTTGGCATAACCAGTGTATTCCGCTGTTCGAATTTTCACCCAGCCTTCACCATCAGCTTCGCCACAAACGATCACCCGCCGGCCATGGGCAAGTTGAGTCACTACCGGAGCCTGGGTACTGGGTTGCTGGCGCATATTCATACTAGAACCAGCATCCTCTAACGCCACGGAAGCGTAATATTCTCCCTCCTCCAGCGTCGGTAAAGGTGCAGGTGTGGGTGTGGGTGTCGGATCCGGGCGAGCCCTACCCACGCTGCCGGGTAGATCCTCCAGCGATTGCAGTTGGGGCGTAGTCCAGTGAATGCGCTCAAGGGTCATTCCCGGATAGTAGAAATTCAAAATTTCCGTGTAACTCATGCCGTAACTACCCGCCATGCACTGAGCTCCCCGCTGGCTCATACCCACTCCATGTCCAAAGCGGCGCATTTCCAAGGTATATTGAAACGCTTCTTTCTTCACAGAAATCACTTCATAATCCCCGCCATTGAGGGCCAGGCCCAACCCATCCTTGATCTGATCGTAAACACTCAAATCTATGGTAAAACTCTGAGGCAAAATATTTCGCTGCCTGGCGGGCTTATAGGGGCTGTCGTTGATCAGACGGCGAAGATAATCAATGGTATACAGAGCCAAATTGCCACTTTCACTGTCTCCGGGGGCCCTGGGAGAACCCACATCTCCCTCTCCTGGTACAAGCACATCTTCCATGGCAGAGGCCGTTACAGTAAAACGCAGGGTTTGGAACATGATACTGCCTTCAGCCACCGGATTCACCGGCTTAATATCAGTAATTTCCTGCAATTCCATTTCGTCGGCCTGAAGCCCCTGTTCCGCTGCAGCGGCCTTCAACCCATCCTCCAGCATTCCCTTCAGAGCATTCAACTCTCCTGCTCCAGGGGAAAAGGATACAGATGAAACCATGCTGTTGGGATTTTCCAGATCATAAGGATCACTCTTACGTTCCAGATAACCATAATCCCCATCGCCGCTCCATACATCTGAGGGCAACGCCACTTCGCCACCATTGCTGGCGGTGTAATAGCAGCTGGCAAATCCCCCTTTATAGGTACCAACCACGCCATCGGTGGCTTCTACAGCCTCAATGACGTTGACATACTGCGCATCATACCCACGAAATACCTGATCGGCAGTAGTATCCACTACATCATAATCCCGGGTACCTGCATTCCACTTGCGCTGCATAGCATAAGTGCGAGCTGCTACCGCCTGAGCCTTGAGGGCTTCCAATGGCCAGGAATCGCTCATTTCGTAGGCCACCACGCCACAAAGATAATCCTCCATGTTCATAGCCAGCACGGCGCGCAGCCCACCGTTTTCTTCCAGAGATACGGTCAAGTCGCCCTCATAGAGCGTTTCACGGCCAGTTTGAGATATGCGCATGCCATTTTCCGGTTCGTCCGTCTTCTGGCGGGTGAGAGTCAGGCTGGCGCCCATATCCAATGTAAGACCACCCACGCGCATCCACACGCTCTTGCCTCCATCGCTGAGAACAATCTGCGTACCCCGGTCAAAGCGAAAACCTGCGTCATTTTCTACGGTATATTCACCGTTGAGGGTAATATTCAGGCTCTCAGGAGCCTTCAGGGAACTTAAGTAAACCCGAATTACACCATCATCTTCAATAGCGCTGTCTACCACTTCAACAGTACCATTTACCGTTGCATCTTCTGTCTCGGCTACGACAGCACCTGAAGACAAAACACATAGAATTATCAGAATAAATGCAAAAAACCGAATACATAGTTTGTTTTTCATAATTGTTTGAACCTCCTGCGTCCGTTGGGGGATTTTTCCCGCCGCAAAATCAGTATCGGCAGAAAAAAGCCGTTCAAACGGCCCCAGGAAAAATTTTCCCGGCGCCGCCGGAATTACACCAAATCGGCAATTAGCGTAATTACCAGCAGGCCCAGCACGCCCAGCATCACATAGCGGATAAACTTTGCTCCCCGCTTCATGGCCAACTTGGAACCCATCCACCCCCCCGCCATGCTGAAGGCCATCGCCGGCAGAGCTAGGACAAAGATAACCTGTCCCGCTGCCAGTCGAGTAACTAGCGAAGAGAGGTTGCTGGCCAGATTGATGGGCTTGGCCGTAGCCGAAGCCTGAACCATATCCATGCCCGTAAAAGAAGTCAGCAGTAAAATCAGAAAAGTACCCATTCCCGGACCAAAGAAGCCATCATAGGCTCCCATCACCAGACCTGCCAGAAAACACAGCAGTAGAGCACCTCGGTTCATTGGCCGGGATTTGTGAGGCACATCCTTTTTGATGACCACCAACACACCAACCACGGGAATGGCACAAATCATGAAAATGTGCATGAAGCGATTGCTCAACAGCATAGACAGCCGGGTACCCAGCCACGCGCCGGGCAACGTCCCCAGCGCCGCAGCAAGTGCCGGCTTCCATAAAATCTTTCCGCCTCTAAAAAAGCGGATGGTAGCCATCACCGTTCCAGAACAGGCAGAGAGCTTGTTACAGCCCGAAGCCATTCCATAATCCAGGCCCGCAAGGGTATAGGCCGGCAGGGAAATCAATCCACCACCGCCACCGATAGCATCCACCAGCGCGGCAACAAAGCACAGAGGCAGCACGATCAGATACATTTCAGCTGTAATCGCCACAATTTTCATCTCCAGCTTCTTTACCTATAAAACCATTTCCATTATATCATGTATATGGATGGATGGTTTGCCGGAAAAACGACCTTTTATGTCCGATTGTGTTGAAAATTCGTCAAGGAAGCAACCCCAGCGTTACAACTGACGTCCTAAACACAGTAGACCCTTGCGCCTTGGCATCGGGACGGATATAATGGAAATTGAATAATTGACAGCAAATAAGCCCGGAGGTGAGCAGATGAGCGCGAACGCATATGAAGTGCTGGCCCTGGCCATGCGCTACGTCTTTGCTGCGTTGATGGTATTAATCGTAATTCGCGCCTGGCGTATCACTGCCATCGACAGTCAGCGAGCCAAGAAGCTGCGGCGCTTGTCTCCTGAAACGGGCATTATTGGCGAAATGTTGGTGGTCAACGGCGGGGAACGAGCTCGTCCGGGTATGCGCTATCCGGTGACTCTTGAAGGTACTATCGGTTCTGGCCGCCGTTCGGATATCCGAGTACGCCACAGTACCGTAGGGAATCGCCATGCTTACTATCAGATGACGGAGGAAGGGCTATTCGTCAGGGGACATGCTCACTGTCGCATCCGAGACGGTGCAGGGCAAAGCGTGAAGGAACTGATCTTGCAGGACGGAGAAGTTTTGCGCTTGGGTCAGGTATCATTGATGCTAATACTCTCCGATGGTGGAAACGCACCAGAAGAAATTAACCGGCATGTACTGCGTCACCACCGTCCCCATAGAACTGAAGGAGAGGACGAGAATACTCCCGAAGCGAATAATTCCATATTTGAAGTAGATGAATCGGGAATGGATGGCGAGGATTTGTTCTTAAACCATTCCAACGATTTTCAGAAGACATCCGAAAGATCTGATGAAATGAATTGGAAATAGTAATTATTGAAAAATGAAAGGGCGATGGGCATGCTTCAGGAAATAGCTCCCCGGCACTTGGATAATCAATATCATCCACGACCTGTAGGGCCCGGCGCGAAAATCTGCATCTTTCAAGGGGACTGTGCACTTGTATCCCTGCTGAATGGGAAGATAATACTTCCAGACTGGGAAATTATGGTAGATATTCTAAGCCAATGCACCTACCTATTTTGTGTAGACAGTGAAAACTATTTTCTTGGTGTGTTGAAGGAAGGCGCTACTTTGCCCGAGGGCTTTGCCTTTGACAGCGTGCGCACTCATCGAAAATTGGCCCCTAAACATACAGTCTATGCAGAAATGACCGCCTGGCATTTGTACATGTGGTATCGAGACAACCATTACTGTGGCAGATGTGGACAGCCTACCGTACACGATGAAAAGCTCCGCATGCTCAAATGTCCCAACTGCGGCAACATGATCTTTCCAAAGATCTGTCCGGCCATCATCGTTGCCGTCACCGACGGTGATCGGCTTCTGCTGACCCGGTATTCCGGACGTTCCTATAAAAATTATGCCTTGATTGCAGGATTTACGGAAATTGGCGAAACGGCGGAGGAAACGGTAGCCCGGGAGGTCTTTGAAGAAACCGGTGTAAAGGTAAAAAATATCCGTTATTGGGCCACCCAACCCTGGGGTATTGAAGCAGATTTGCTGCTTGGGTATTTTGCAGATCTGGATGGCTCTCCTGAAATTACCCTGGACCGCAACGAGCTTTCCCTGGCAGGCTGGTACAGGAGAGAGGAAATGGACATTCCTGCTGACGATGTAAGCCTGACCAATGACATGATCCGAGCCTTTATCGAAAACCGCTACCCCCATTGATGGCATTTCGCCATGGATGCAGAAAGGAGGAAGGTATGCGCGGAGGAAAAATTGATAGAATGCGCCGGGCGCTGATGCGCTCCAATACACGCCTACTGCTTACAGCTGTATTGACTCTACAACTACTGTCGATGCTGCTGGTGGCCCTGCAACCGGGAGCGGAGAGCTGGCAGAGACTGGTTTTTACCGTCGCCATTCCCTTTTGTACCTTGCTGGTAACCAACCTGATGGGAAAGATCTGGCCCGTAGACCGGGCAATTTTAATTCTCGCTCTACTCCTATGTTCCATTGGATTAATCATCCAGTCAGACATCTGTCGGCTGGAAAGTACGCCCCGCACCCAGGGCATCTATGCTCTGGTTGGCATTGTAGCAATGTTTGTGGGTGCGGCGCTGATCCGGGGTTTTTCCGGATGGAAAAAAGCCATTCCTCTGTTGATGGGATTGTGTCTGATCGCATTGCTGACTCCCTGGGTTCCAGGACTGGGAAAATGGGATAATGGAGCGCGCAACTGGGTGCACATTGGATCCTTGTCTGGCCAGCCCAGCGAATTTATGAAACCGGTGTTGATCGTAATTCTGGCAGCAGGCTTTTCCAATCGTCCCCGCTTCACCCGGTGTTTGATCCCCATCTGTTTTGCTGCGGCGTGCTGTGGCGTGCTGCTTACTCAACGGGACCTGGGCGCACTGTTGTTATACTTTCTGACCACGGTGCTGATGTACTACGTAGCCAGTTCCAACGCCCTTCTGTGCCTGGCGGGATTGGGCATGGGCGCGGGCGCAGCGGTAATTGCCTATCAGACCATGCCCTATGTTCAGGACCGTGTGGCCATCTGGCAGAATCCCTGGAGCGACCCGCTGGCCAGCGGTTATCAGGTAGTAAGATCGCTGATCGCCATCGGATCTGGCGGGCTATTCGGCATGGGACTTGGATTAGGTATGCCCACCAATGTGCCCCTGTACGATTCGGATTTTATCTTTACTTCCATAGCAGAGGAATTCGGGCTGATCTTTTCCCTAGGTCTGATGGCTATCTATGTTCTGATCATCATGCGAGGTCTGATCATTGCCATGAATGCCCGCACCAGCTTCCATTCACTGGTAGCTTTTGGTTTGGTAAGTATCTTGGGCCTGCAGGCACTTTTAATCATTGGCGGAAATACCAAGCTATTGCCGCTGACGGGCGTAACACTGCCGCTGGTAAGTTACGGTGGATCATCACTGGTGAGCACTTTCTTCTCCATTGGAATACTGCTGGGCATTTCCTCCATGAATGCTGAAGATGAAGCCAGAGATATTGAAAAGATTGCATTGCGGGAGGAGGTGTAAGCGATGAAGGAACTCAGGCGCAACATGCGCATCATCGGTCTTTTGATACTGGTGCTATTCATCGGATCGGGGGTGTGGTTTGGTGCCACGGTGTATTCCCAGGGGGACACTTGGGCTTCCAACGCTTACAACCCCCGTCTGGCCCGCACCTCATCCCAGCGAGGAGATATCACCGATCGGGATGGCGTAACGCTGGCAACTACCGATGACAACGGCCAGCGAACCTACCTTGCAGACGAGACTGCCCGACGTGCTCTGTCCCAGACGGTAGGCGATACCAAGGGCATGTCCGGGGCAGGAGTGGAGAATTTCTTTTCCTCAACTTTGCTGGATTTATCCACTTCCTTTACAGATCGGCTGGGCGAGGTATTCAGTGACGCCCGCCACGTGGGTTCCAGCATTCAGATTACCGTGGACGCTGCCCTGCAAACGAGGCTGGCCCAGATCTTTCCCGACAATTACCGGGGTGCCGTGTGCATTTTGAATTATCGAACCGGAGAAATCCTGGCTATGCTTTCCATGCCTAACTATGACCCCTACAGCCTGGATAACACCGAAGAGGGCGTAGTAGACACTGCCTATTTGAACCGCTGTCTCCAGGGTCTGTATACTCCCGGTTCCGTATTTAAAATTGTCACTCTGGCCAGTGCGCTGGAGTACGATCCAAATGTGATCAATCAAGCTTTTACCTGTTCCGGCACCTGGGAGTACGAGGGTGGCAGCATCGTATGTATGAGTGGACGCACAGCTCACGGAAATATCAACCTAAAGGAAGCCTTTGCCAAAAGCTGCAATGTTACCTTTGGAAAACTTGCCTATCAATTGGGCATGGATCGGTTGCGTCAGACTGCCGAAGCTTTTGGTTTCAATGAAAATTTTAAATTCGGCGATTTTGCTGTCTACAATTCCTCTTTTCCAGAATCTGCTCGGAACATGAACAGCCTGGTTTGGGCTGGTATAGGACAGGGAGAAGTGCTAGTAACCCCCTTGCATATGGCCATGATCTCTGGAGCGGTAGCCAATGGAGGAGTGATGATGCAGCCCTATCTAGTGAAAGAAATTACCACTTCTTTAGGGCAGGTTACCCGCTACGGAAGTTCTCAGGCTTACCGTCAGGTGATGAGTCAGAGCACAGCCCAGACCATTGCTAAATATATGTATGAAGCGGTTCAATCCGGCACAGCCAGCCGGGCAGCCATTTCAGGTTATACCGTCTGCGGCAAGACTGGCTCTGCCGAATTCAGCGATGATAAATCCCTGGCTACCAACGCCTGGTACACAGGTTTTGTATATGACGAAAGCCATCCCTATGCCATTTCCGTGGTGATCGAGGAAGGTGGAGCCGGCAGCCAGATGGCCTCACAGTTGGCATCCAAAGCCCTGAAGCTGGCCATCGAAACTGTGAATTAAACTTGAGCGGAGGAGTAAAAATGCATTTGGAAGTTAAAAATCTTTCCCGGTATTACCGCAAAAAAGGTGCTCTGAGAAAAGTAAGCTTTGAACTGCAGCCGGGAAGTGTGTGCTTGTTGCTGGGTCCCAACGGTAGTGGAAAGACAACACTGATGAAGATAATCGCCGGTCTAGTGAGCCCAAGTTCTGGAAAAATCCTCTTAAATGGGGAAGAACTTTGTACCCGAGACAAAACTCGAGTGGCCTATATGCCCACAGAAAATTACTTTTATAGCTATATGCGCGTGAAAGATGTGGGAAAATATTATCGGGATTTCTTTAAAGACTTTGATTTTTCCGCCTTTGAGGATAGAATTGAGCGCTCGGATCTATCCATGGACGATTCTATTCGCGGTCTTTCCTCTGGAATGAGCGCAAAGCTGCGCCTTTCCCTGGCTCTGAGCCGTAATGCTGACTTGATGATGTTTGATGAGCCCATTAATGGTGTGGACATGCTCACCCGTGACTGGGTATTGGAAGAAATTGCTGCCCAGCGAAACCAGGATCGTATCCTGTTGATTTCCACTCATCTGGTGGAACAGGCCGAATATCTGGCCAACCAAGCAATATTTTTGAAAAAAGGCAAGTTGGTGCGCGAAGGGAGCATGGAAGAACTGCATAAAATGGGTTCTCTTGAAGATCAATACCGAGAAATATATGCCCACTCCGTCACCGAAAAGGAGGGCCTCTGATCATGTTCAAACTTATTAAATATGAATTCCGCAAAAACCGCACGGGCCTGATTGTGATGTTTCTAATTTGCTTAGGCATGTTTCTAATGGCGCCCTTGGGTAAGGTTATAGGTTCCGAGGAAATGATGATAATACCCATGGTGCTTTTGCCCTTTTACGCTCTTGCGGCCTATATATATGTGTTGATTCGGGGCATCAAGGCCTATAGCTCGGAACTGAAAAACCGCAGCGGCTATCTACTTATGATGGTACCCCGCTCCACCATGAGCATTCTGTTTTCCAAATTGCTCTTTACCCTGTTTTTTGCGGTAGTGCTCTTTATATTCAGCGCCGCGGCGTTGTTTGGCGTGTACAACATAGTGGCAGATGTAGGCGGAGTTTATAATTTGCAAGCTTCTGTCGATTTTTTCAGATTTGGCCTGATTCAAATAGGCGTTACACTGGAACAGCTGATCATCACGCTGGCATATTTTGTGGTGGAAACTCTAATTTCTCTACTTGTGGTAGTATCTATCGGTTATCTCTCCGTCACATTGGGTGCCACACTACTTTTCCAGAAAAAGCTTCAAGGCTTTTTGAATTTTGTAATCTTTGTTGTTCTACTGTTGGCATTAACTTTTCTAAACAACATGGTTACTCCGCCAGCGGGCAAATTGTACCAGACTTATGAACAGGCAATACTTGCCGGGCTGCCGAGCACAATACTAAATTTCGTTTTGACGGTGATCTTCACCAGCCTGAGCGCACTGTTGTTAAAGAAGAAGGTGTGTCTGTAAAAGTATGAATGCACAGCTGGAATGGAAAATTCATTGTCTTCCGGATTCTCCCGGCTGTTATCTGATGAAGAGCCAAGGGCGGATCATCTACGTAGGCAAGGCAAAAAATCTGAAAAACCGCGTCTCTCAATACTTTCACGCATCTCGCAATCATACGCCCAAAGTGCGGGCCATGGTGGAAAAAATCGATGACTTCGATATTCTATTGGTAGACGGAGAGATGGAAGCCTTCGCTTTGGAATGCAATCTCATCAAAGAACATCGGCCTCGCTATAATATTCTGCTCAAGGACGACAAGCACTACCCCTACATCCGCATCGATCCCCGGGAGGAATTTCCCCGGCCAGAACTGGTGCGCAAGCAAGTCAAGGATGGTGCCCGTTACTTCGGTCCCTATCAGGGGGCTACGGTAGTGCGGGAAGTGCTGGACGTAGTGCGCAGTGTGTTTCCCATTCGCAGCTGCAACTGGACCATTCGCCCGGATAAACCCCGACGCCCCTGCATGTACCACCAGATAGGTCAGTGTGGTGCACCCTGTGCAGGACTGGTAACCCGGGAGGAATATGCAAAAACTGTTCAGGGTGTAATTGATTTTCTATCAGGCAAGTATTCTCCGGTAGTGGATGAATTAAATGTCCAGATGAAGCAGGCCGCCGCTCAGATGAACTATGAGCGGGCTGCTCTGTGCCGTGATCGCATCCGCGCTGTGGAGAGTATCATGCAAAAACAAAAGGCCATCTCCACCCATCAGGATGATCGAGATGTAATCGCCGTACTGCACCATGAGGCAGACGCCATTGTAGAAATGCTCTACATCCGATCTGGCCGGTTGCTGGGTTCGGAAAATTTCACACTGGAAGGCGCGGGGGACGAGAGCCCAGGCGAGATACTGACTCAGTTTATTCTCCAATACTACAGTCAGGACAATCCACCGCCCACAGAACTGGTTCTGTCCGGTGATCTGCCAGAAAAGCCAGTGGTGGAAGAACTTCTTTCGGAATTGATTGGGCGCAGATGCTACATCTTTGCACCCATGCGAGGCGAAAAGCTTCGCCTGGTGCGCATGGCTATGAAAAATGCCCGTGACCTGGCAGAAAAACTGGTTAAGAAAAATGCATCCAGCCGGGAGCGAACTGTGGGTGCCTGTGAAGAATTGATGCAAATACTTGGTATAGAACACTATCCCAGACGCATTGAAGGTTTCGACATATCCAATACCCAGGGGGTACTTTCCGTGGCCAGTCAGGTGGTTATGATCGACGGCCAGATTCGTCGGGATCAATACCGCATCTACCGCATCAAAACCGTGCAGGGGGCGAATGACTTTGCCTCGATGCACGAGGTCATCACTCGCCGCCTGTCCCACGGGCTTCAAGAACGACACGAACGCCGGGTGGCAGGGGAAGACGTACTGAGTGGCAAATTTTCCGATCTGCCGGATCTGATCCTCATTGATGGAGGTCGAGGACAACTTTCCTTTGCTCAGGATGCCATGCACCAACTGGGATTAGACATTCCCATGTTTGGCCTGGCAGAGAGGGTAGATGAAATTGTGTTGCCCGAAAGCGATGAGAGTATCTATCTGGACCGTCACTCCAACGCCTTGCATCTGATTCAGCGCTTGAGAGATGAAGCTCATCGATTTGCCATCACTCATCATCGAAAATTACGCAGCAAGGCATCGGTCTCCTCCAGGTTGGATGGTGTGGCCGGAGTAGGTCAGCAGCGCAAGAAAGCACTGCTGAAACACTTTTCTACAGTGGAAGCTTTAAAAAACGCCAGTGTGGATGAAATTGCCCGTGTTCCGGGTATGACCCGTCCTGTGGCGGAAAATGTATATTCCATGCTTCACTGTGGAGATGAAGAAAACAAATCTCCCTCCTGAGTTTTTTACTGATTTATCTTTTGACGACAAATTAAATGCCCCGGAAGAAGTTCGCTCTTCCGGGGCATTTGTACACGCCTTTCATTTCCTGATTGACAAACCTGTAAAAAGATGGGACAATAGAATTATCAAAAGCCTTAAACGGAGGTCATTGCATGTTCATTGATTACAATAAGCTAGATGCCCGTGTGATGGAACTTAAGGAGGAATTGATCGCGGATATTCAGGCCTGGGTAGCCGTTCCTTCTCTGAAAGGTGAACCCCTGGAAGGCAAGCCCTACGGGGAGGAAAACGCCCGAATGTTGGATCTGGCGCTGGATACTGCGAAAAAATACGGTTTTGAAACCAGAAACATCGACTACTACGCTGGAGATGTGACCCTGGGCAGTGGTACACAAACCATGGGTATGCTGGCACATTTGGATGTAGTGCCCGCAGGTGAAGGATGGAAACATGATCCTTTCGGCGGTGAAATCTGTGAAGGAAAAATATATGGCCGGGGTACCATCGATGACAAAGGACCGGCATTGTGTGCCCTATACGCTATGCGCGCCGTGCGGGATGTCGGCATTCCCCTCAAGGATGGAGTGCGCCTGATTCTGGGTTGTGATGAAGAAACGGGCATGAGCGATATGATTTATTATGCCTCTAAAGAAAAAATGCCCGATTATGGCTTCTCTCCGGATGCTCAGTTTCCCTTGATCAACATTGAAAAGGGTGGCTTAAACGTAGAGATTTGCCTAGAGGGAGCCGGAGAGAACGCTGCGGAGATTCCCGTATATGAAATCTATGCAGGTGAACGGCCCAATGTGGTGCCCGCCTTTGCCAGAGCAGTAGTAGGAACGCAAAAAATTGGTATTAGTGAATTAAAAAGACGCATTTCAGAGCATGCCAGCCATGTGAACCGCAAGCTGAGCGTAAAGGATCTTGACAGTGGACGAGCGGAAATTACTGCAGAAGGCATTCTCTCTCATGGAAGTTTGCCTGAACTGGGCCTTAACGCCGCTGGATCATTAATGATTGCTTTGGAAGATATTGGCGCCGGCGGCGGCATGCGTCCGATTTTGAAAATGATGAATCAAACCATCGGCCTGGAACCCGATGGCGCTTCCCTGAATATCAAGTGCTCCGATGAACTCTCTCACAATTTGAGTTGCAATTTGGGTATCGTTCGTTGGAATGGAATGACTTTTAGCGCCACACTGGATATCCGCTTTCCACTGTGCACTAATGAGGAATCCCTCATGAAAAACATCAGAGATACACTGGCCCCTTACGATGCCATAGTAAAAAAGATTTCCGCACATCCTCCGCTTCACGTACCGGAGGAACATAAAATTGTACGAGGGCTAATGAAAGTGTACAATGAACTTACCGGTGAGAATGCCAAACCTTTGGCCATCGGCGGCGGTACCTATTCCCGTATGATGCCCAACACCGTAGCCTTTGGCATGGTATTTCCCGACCAGCCGGATCTATGTCATGTGGCCGATGAATATATCGAAATTGACCGCATGATGCATGCAGTACGCATTTTTGCCCATGCTATCGCAGAACTGGCAAGCGGAAATATTGAATGATCCCGGGAGAACAAAAGAATGAACAAGATTTTTTCCATTGCCATTGACGGCCCAGCCGGGGCGGGTAAATCTACCATTGCCCGGGCAGCTGCCAAAGCCCTAGGTGCCATGTATCTGGACACCGGGGCCATGTACCGCACAGTAGGTCTTTACTTTCTGCGCCGGGAACTTCATGAAAATCCCGCTGCAGTGGCGAAAATGATTGGAGACATAGATATTGAAGTAAAGTTCGAAGGCGGGCTTCAGCACATGTTGCTGGAAGGAGAGGATGTGACCGAGGCCATCCGCACACCCCAAGCCTCCATGGCAGCCAGCCGGGTATCCGCCGTTCCTGAGGTGCGGACGCGGCTGGTGGAGCTGCAGCGTCAAACGGCCCAGGGAATTTCTGTGGTTATGGATGGCAGAGACATTGGCACCAAGGTACTACCTGATGCCACCTTAAAGCTCTATATTACCGCTTCCTGTGAGGTACGTGCATTGCGCCGCTACACTGAATTGCGCCAAAAAGGCGAGCAGATTCCCTTCCATCAAGTGTTAGATGAAATTGTAGAGCGTGATTACAATGATACCCATCGCAGCGCTTCTCCACTGACCCGTGCTCAGGATGCATTGCTGGTGGATACCTCCCACATGACTCTGGAAGAATCCCTGGAGGAAATCATTGGCTTGGCTAAAAGGGCCATTGGAGGTTAGAAAATGGGCAGCAAATTTTACAATATTGGTTGGTACGCTTTACGTCCCCTGTTTGATCTGATTTATCCGCGCAAAGTGTACGGGCTGGAAAATTTGCCGGAGACGGGAGGATTTATCCTGTGTATCAACCATATCTCCGCCCTGGATCCCCTGTACATTTCCACCCGTATTCCCCGTCGCCGCCACATGTATTTTCTATGCAAAAAGGAACTGCTTGATAATCGCCTGCTGCGCCCTTTGATAAAAGGACTTGGAGGCATTCCCGTAGATCGTGGTCACGCGGACATCAGCGCTGTACGGGCTGCTCTGAAGGTACTCAAGGAAGGGTATGGTTTAGGTATTTTTCCCCAGGGAACCCGCAGCAGGAATAACAGTCCCACGCCCATGCTCAACGGTGCTTCCATGATCGCTCTGAGGGGAGGCGTTCCTGTTATTCCAGCCTACATCGATGGCCCTTACCGGCTCTTCCACCGAACAGATATCCACTTTGGAGAGCCGCTAGATTTAAGCGAATTTGGTCACCGATGCGATTCCCAGATTCTTTCAGAAGTAACCCATCGCATCGAAAAGGCTATCTGGAGCTTCCGAAGGGAAAAATGAAACAAATATTATCGTAAAAAAATTGTTAAGTCCATGAATTTGTGCAGGAATTCCGCTGACCCCGTCGAATAACGCAGGTTAGCGGAATTTATATATTTTTGTCCGCATTGATGCATTTTGAATGTCGGGAGCTGATTTTCATCGCTGGGATACTCCTTGCCAGACACGCCGGTTTTTGCTTTGGCGTGCGTCGGGCGGTGGATACGGCGGCCAAGGCCGCTCCGGCAGTGACGCTGGGCCCGATCATTCACAATCCGCAAATGGTGGAAAGTC
The DNA here is from genome assembly GCA_019419995.1 of Clostridiales bacterium. Lineage (GTDB taxonomy): Bacteria > Bacillota > Clostridia > Christensenellales > Aristaeellaceae > SFTH01. The sequence goes on along the minus strand of JAHZHZ010000012.1, from coordinate 36,599 downwards.
TCCGGGAGAAGGGCGTGGTGAGCGTCGATCATCTGGAAGAAATTCCCCGGGGAACAAAGGTTGTAATCCGCTCCCATGGCGTAGGCCGTGGGGAGATCGAACAGATTCGTCTGCGTGATTGTCAGGTACTGGATGCTACTTGCCCTTTCGTGGCACGCATTCATGAAATGGTCCATCAGGCATCAGAAGCTGGTATACCGGTAATCGTCATCGGAGAGCAGGCACACCCCGAGGTGGTGGGCATACTGGGATGGACGGATCCACCGGGTATAACTGTAATGTGTGAAGAAGATGTGCGGGCACTGCCCCGAATGGAGCGGGCGCTTATCGTCTCACAAACCACTATGGTGCTCTCCCGCTTTGAAAGCCTGTGTACACTGCTGAAGGAAAAGATCGCAGAGCCGGACATCCGACCTACCATCTGTCCCGCCACCCGGGACCGTCAGGCAGAAGCCCAGCAAATTGCCGCCCAGGCGGACGTGATGATTGTCATCGGCGGCAGGCAGAGTTCCAACAGCGAAAAACTGTACCAGCTGGCCAGGCGTATCTGTCCGCGAACTTACTTTATCGAGACGGCGGAGGAACTGAATCAGATTCCCATTTCCGCATCCGATACCATTGGGATTACAGCCGGTGCATCCACGCCGGATTGTATAATTAAGGAGGTTGTTGCAAGAATGAACGACATCGAGAAGAAAGTTACCCCTGAAGAAACCCAGGAACAGGCAGTCATGTCCATGGAAGATGTGGAAAAAACGCTTGTTCAGCTCCGTCCTGGACAGATTGTCACCGGCACCGTCGTACAGATCACCGACGACGAAGTTTGCGTCAACGTTGGTTACAAAGCTGACGGTCTCGTGAAGAAGTCTGATCTTTCCTCTACCGATGTCAAGGTCGGCGACGAAATCGAAGTCGAAGTGGTAAAGGTGAACGACGGTGAGGGCAATGTGCTGCTTTCCCAGAAAAACATCATCAACCGCAAGGCTTGGGAAGAAATCGTCGCGAAGCAGGAAGCCGGCGAATTCGTAGAAGGCGTCGGTAAGGAAGCCGTCAAGGGCGGCCTGCTGGCGGACGTCATGGGCGTGCGCGCCTTCATTCCCGCATCTCAGCTCTCCCTGCGCTATGTAGAAAAGATTGAGGAATTTGTGGGCCAGACCATGACCCTGAAAATCATCGAAATCGACAAGTCCAAGAAGCGCATCGTAGCTTCCCGCAAAGCCGTACTGCTTGTGGAAGAAGCTGAACGCAAAAAGCAGCTGTGGAGCACCTTTGAGGTAGGTTCCGTGGTCAAGGGTATCGTTCGTCGCCTGGCGGACTTCGGCGCTTTCGTAGACATCGGCGGCGTTGACGGTCTGGTACATGTAACCGACCTGTCCTGGGGCCGCGTGAAGCATCCTTCCGACGTGGTTTCCGTAGGCCAGGAAATTGATGTGAAGATTCTCAATATCGATCCTGATCGGGAGCGCATCTCTCTGTCTTACAAGCAGACCCAGCCCCGTCCCTGGACCGTGGCCGGTGAAAAGTATCCGGTAGGTTCTGTGGTAGAGGGTAAGGTTGTACGTATCACCACCTTCGGCGCTTTTGTGGAGTTGGAGCCCGGCCTGGACGGCTTGGTGCACATTTCTCAGTGCGCCCTGACTCGCATCGCCAAGGTAGAAGATGCTGTTAACGTGGGTGACATCGTGCGCGTAAAGGTGCTGGATGTTAACACCGAAGCTAAGCGCATCAGCCTTTCCATCCGCGAGGTTCTGGAGGACGAAGCGTTGGATTCCGTTCCCGAAGCAGACGAATTTGCCATCGAGGACTGATTTCATTTTAGAAAAATAATCGCGACCCTTTCCGTTAAGTGCGGAAGGGGTCGCTTATTCATATTTTCTTTGTTTTAAATGCATCCGAAACCATTTCAAGACATTTTACTGCCCTCACGGCTGCTTAAAAAAAGTCATCAAACGTTCCACATAATCCTCCGCTTCATCATACACACCGTGGCCATAACTGTCTTGATAGAGGAACAAATCACAGCCCAGCTGTTGAGCAATTTCCACCGAAGCCTGCGCCGTTACCACCTGATCGCCCCAGCAACCGATCACCAGTACAGGGCAGCAGATCTTTTCCAGATCCTTAGAACAATCGAAATCGCTGCACGCTGATGCCATAATAATAAAACGCTCAAGTTCCTCCTGAGAAAGTTCTCCATTGGCAGCAGCCAGGGAATCTCCCCACTTTTTCATCGTAGGCGGAGCATAAATGCTTTCCAGCATAGTCTTTACCAATTCATCAGACGCACCTTTTTGAGCCAGCTGCACCCATTCTCCGATCACAGCCCGAGAGGTTTCATTAGCGTGGGAGAGGGTAGAGCCAAGCACCAACCGGTGTACCAAGTGAGGATAATCGATGGCTAGATACTGTGCAATCATACCTCCCTGGGAAGCACCGAAGACGTCTGCACTTGAAATATCCAGATGTTCCATTACTTTCGCAGTATCCTGAGCCATCTGTCGAACGCTGTATTCCTGGGGCGCATTGCTTCTCCGATCAAACACATACACTCTGTAATCCCGTGCGAAGGCCCCATATCTTGCGGCAATGGCTTGGACAGAGTCCACCACGCTCTTCAGGGATAGGCCTGGAAGAATGACAAAGGCCCGATCTCCCTCACCAAACGAAGCCCAACGCATTTCAATATCTCCAAGTTGACAGGTCTCCATTGTCACTGCCCATTCCTCCTGTGCTCTGGCAACCGGCATAACAGCCAGAATCATCGCCAGCATAAACGCAATTTTTTTCGTTCGCCTCATTTCCATAAATTCTCACTTACCTACGCAGAAATTGCGAAATACCCGGTCAATAACTTCCTCAGAGGCATCCTCGCCAGTAATTTCTGAAAGCGCATTCAATGCTTGTTTCAGATCGATCTCTATCACATCTAAAGGACAACCAGCTTCTATGGCCTCCAGAGCCCTCTCCAGAGCCTCTGTCGCCCGCTGAGCCAGATCAAGATGTCTTTCCTCAGTCATGCAGTCCTGGGCTCCCTCCGGCGCGCTCAGGCGGCTCTGAAGGCACTCCAACAATTCATCTATACCTTCACCACTGGCCGCTGAAATCTTCAGAGACCCTGGCCAATCCATCTGAAGAGGCAGGTCGCACTTGTTAAGGCAAACGATACACCGCTCATCCAATCCATCCAACAAGGTTTGATCCTCTGCTGTAAGCACTTGGGAACCATCCAGCACAACCAGCACGATGTCGGCCCGCTCCATGGCCCGCTCCGCCCGGTCCACTCCTATGCGCTCCACGAGGTCATCGGTGGGCCGCTGACCTGCCGTATCGGATAACTCCGCGCAGATGCCGCCCAATTGTAACCGTTCTGTGAGCACATCACGGGTGGTACCGGGAATATCGGTGACAATAGCCCGTTCCTGGTGCAAAAGAGCATTCATCAGAGAGGACTTGCCCACATTGGGTCTGCCCGCCAGCACAATGCTGGCACCCTCGCGAATAATCCGTGCACTCTTCCGGTCACAACGCGCCCTGAGATCTTCCAACAGGCGCTCCACCCCACCGGCTACCTGTCGGGCTGCGTCCGGCTCGTCCACCTCCTCAGGAAAATCCGTACACGCCTCCACCAGTGCCATCCACTCCTTGAGCTGTTCTGAGGCATGACGTACAAAGCCCGAGACACCCCCCTCCAATTGACGCAGTGAAGCCCTGGCAGCCGCCTCGGAACCTGCGCCAATCAGAGACATGACTGCCTCAGCCCGGCTCAGATCAATGCGCCCATTTAGAAAGGCTCTGCGGGTAAACTCGCCCGGCTCCGCAGGCCTAGCACCCAACTCCATCAACCGCTCCAATATCCTCCGGGCACAAACACTGCCCCCATGGCACTGAATCTCAAACATATCCTCTCGGGTGTAGGTAGCAGGTGCTGCAAAAAATACGGCCATCACCTCATCCAGTTCTCGCCCTTGAGCATCCGTCACCCGGCCATACATCATCCGATGAGAATCCATGTTCTTACGAGAGCGAGTAGGACAAAAACAAAGCTCCAAAACCGCTTTGGCGTCTCTTCCGCTGGCGCGTACAATGGCAATGCCACCCTCTCCAGGAGCAGTAGCCAATGCGCAGATCAAATCCTCCATCAGCGGCCTCCCGTGCGCACAGGTAGAATCAAGTGCACATAATCCGCATCATTGAGGGGCGTGACAATGCAGGGGGAAACGGCGTTATTCAGATTCATTTCAACACGGTCAGCGTCAATGAAGCGCACCACATCTGTCAGATATTTGACATTGAAGGCGATATGTTGATCAGCTCCCTCCTGGCGCACCTCCAGCTCCTCGTGCACATCGCCAATCTGGGAATGTGCCTCAATGACCATGCTTCCACCCTCAATGGTAAGCATAATCAGATTGTTGCTGCCTTCCCTGGCAATCAGAGCTGCACGATCGATACAGCGGCGGAAGGGTTCCAGCTCCAATTCCACCCGTGTAGCGAAGGACTTAGGCAAAATCTGCCGATACTGCACATATTCGCCCTCCACCAAGATTACGAAAATTTCCGTATTTTCCAATTTGATGTGCAGCTTATTGCCTCCGAAGGAGAGCTGAGCAAAGGCCTCTTCGCTATCGGAGAGCAACTTGCCGATGTCGCCCACGGCCCGGCCCGGGATAATGGCCGAGAATTTTTCCAAAACATCCGAACACTTGGCACGCTTCAGGGCCAGTCGATAGCCATCCAAAGCTACCATAGTTACGTCGCCGCCGCCGATTTCCAAAAGACAGCCAGTGAGTACCTCACGCATATCATCCTGAGCAATAGCAAATTCCGTCTTTTGGATCATATCCCGAAGCATATCCTGGGGCAGGGAAATTTCTCGCTCCCCATCGATTTTGGGCAGGCGGGGGAAGAGATCTGCATCTTGTCCCGAAATATTCATCCGGGAAGAAGCACTGCGCAGGGTAAACACAAAACGGTTGTCCATACGTACATCCACTGTATCATCTGGAAGCCGGCGCACAATTTCACTAAACAACTTGCCCGGAACTACGCCACGTCCAGGTTCGCTGATTTCTGCGTTTAGATGAGTAACAATGGTAATGCGTTCATCCGAACAGGTCAATGTAAGCTGATCCAAATCGGTTTCAATTAGCACACCCTCCAAAATCTGATTGGTAGTACGGTTAGCCAATGCCTTGGTAGCAATTTGAAGAGCTTCTACCAGTTTGGATGTGGAACAAGTGAATTGCATATGGGTGCCTCCCTGTTGTGTTGATGATATAAATAAGAAATATAGGCGTAATCGTAGGTCTGTGGATATTGTGGATAAAAGGCCAAAATGCTGAATTAGCAGGGATTTTGGCTACCTTTTTTATCAACAGGCATCGTGGATGAAAGGTGTATAAGCTCTCTATTTATCCACAACCTTTCACGGGTCAGCCATTTCGAATCATAGCCGTTAGTTCCTCAATGCGTTTTTTGAAGGAAAAATTGTTCTTCATTTCCTCACTAATTCGGTCGCAACCATGCATTACGGTAGTATGATCTCGTCCTCCGAAGGCGCGACCGATATTCGTGGTGGATAACTGGGTCATATCCCGACAGAGATACATGGCGATCTGACGGGGAAGGGCAATTTCCCGACTGCGCTTCTTGGAAAGTATGTCCTCCTGAGTCACGCCGTACTGATCAGAAATTACTGAAATAATCAGTTCTGGAGTGATGCGTCGTCCTTCCTGGGATTTTACCAGTTGGGCCAGAGAATCTCTGGCAAAATCAAGGGTAATGGGCACACCCATCAGTTGGCCTTGGGCGCTCAAACGAGTTAGCGTGCCTTCCAATTCTCGAATATTAGATTCCACTCGGTCAGCAATGTAGTCGATTACATCATAGGAAACATCAATTCCTTCCTCATCTGCCTTTTTGCGCAGAATGGCGACGCGAGTCTCGTAATCCGGTTTTTGGATATCCACAATCAGTCCCCACTCAAAGCGGGAGCGCAGACGCTCTTCAATGGTGGGGATATCTTTAGGAGGCCGGTCAGAAGAAATGATGATCTGCTTTCCTTTGGAGTAGAGATCATTAAAGGTATGGAAGAATTCTTCTTGGGTGGATTTGGTTTTGGAGAGAAACTGAATGTCGTCTACCATCAACACGTCCACGTTGCGCATGCGGTTGCGCAATTCGGAGGTATCTTTCTTTTTTACGATGGCATCGATCAATTCATTTGTAAAGCTCTCTGAAGAGGTCAGCAATACATTTTTCATGGGATCTTCGGCCATGATGTAATTGCCGATGGCGTTCATCAGGTGAGTCTTTCCAAGGCCTACGCTGCCATAAATAAAAAGAGGATTGTAGACGTCGCTGGGCTGTTCCGCAACCGCCAGGGATGCTGCGTAGGCAAATGAATTGCTGGGACCTACCACAAAATTCTCAAAGCTATACTTCGCGTTGAGTGTGGTGCGCTGAATACTGTTTTGCTGACGGCTGATTTCTTCCTGGGTATAGAATTCGAGTTCGTAGCTGCGCCCAAAACTAATCTTGATCATATTGTATAGATCTGTATAGTAGCGCTGCTTGACGTGGTTCAGGGTCAAAAAGTTATCTGCAATGATGATGATGCTTTCAGGCGTCACTGAGTATAACTTCAAAGGTTTGATCCAGGTGTTAAACGAGATGGGAATCAGGTTATCCTCGATCAGCTTAATGGCCCTGTCCCACGCTTGATGTTGCTCAGGCGTGTAATTCATGTTTCCTCCGTACCTCAATGTCCTATTTTATCCACAATTTTATCACATACTGTGGATAAAATGGGTAAATCTGTGGATAATGCGAATCTATTGTAGCAGATACAGGGCTGAAATGCAAGGGTAATTCGGAAAATTGCGGAAAAAGTCGAAATGATAGAAAAAATAGAAAGGATCATTGAAATGGACAAAATTGTGGAATAGCTGTGGATAAATGGGGGAAAAGCGGTAGATAGCAGGTGGAAGAATATATAGAATAAAAAAACCGCCGAAAACGGCGGTTTTATGTTCTAAGTGTGTGGGTTGTTTCGTTTCCCCTAAGAGTGATTTTTCCAAAGCGTAGGTCTATGGCTCCGGTTGGGCAGAGCTTTGCACAGCGGCCGCAGCGGATACATTCAGGGGAATTGATATTTTTGAGCACTTGTACTTGCATGGGACATTGGCGTACACAGCTTCCGCAGGAAATACATTTACCTGGATCTACTTCCATCCGACTTAGACTCCATCGATTGCAAAGGGCGTAAAAAGCTCCCAAGGGACAAAGGTATTTGCAAAATGGCCGATAGATGACCACTGAGAGCAACAAGGTGGCAGCCAGCAGAGCAATTTTCCACCAGAAGGTAAATCCCAAGCCAGCGCGCAGACTTTCACTGCTAGAAACTAAGGGAATACCACCTTCCAACGTACCTGCAGGGCAGATCCATTTACAGAACCAAGGCGAACCCAAACCAAAGGCATCTATAGCAAAGGCTGGAAGGGCCAATACAAATAGCACTAGCACACCATATTTTATAAATCGCATGGATCGGTCTGCTCGCGATGGAACTCTCAGTTTCTTTATAGGAATTTTGTTGAGTAGTTCCTGAAACCAGCCGAAGGGACACAAAAATCCGCATACCAGGCGCCCTAACAACGCGCCAAAGAACAACAGTAGACCGAATATGTAATACGAAAAATTGTGGCGATTACCACTGATTATTGCCTGCATAGAACCGATAGGACAGGAAAGCATTGCGCCAGGACAGGAATAACAATTCAGTCCGGGTACACAAGCATTCTTCAGAGGGCCATTGTAGATGGTACCCTTAAAAAAGCCGCTGAAATGCGCATTAGTGGCTAGAGCAAAACCAGCCTGTATCCAGCTGCGAAATCGAAATATCTTTTTCATCCTACCACTCCTATACATTCCAGACAGATGCGGATGGCCTTTCGCAGTACAACGGCAGGCTCTCCCCGGGCAATCCCTATTCCAATACAAATGAGGGCGGCAGCGATGGCTGCCCCCCGTGCGATATTGATTTTAAGGGCGTGTTTATGACTCATATCAGCCCTCCATTAACATGAGAATCTGTTCAATAATCTGATAATAGGCACCGGCTGTATCTTCCAGACTGGGTACACCTTCAATGGGCGCGATCAACGCTACGCCTTCGCTATCTACGAAATAAGTAGTGGGGAAAGCGTAAATTTGGCTCATAAAGTCATTGCGCATATCTTCACTGACCATTAATGTCTGGAAATTTGCGCCGGAAGCTTCAAGAATTTGTTTAGCCAGATCTGTTTCTACGTCTGCGTCATCACAGATGGTAATTAGATTCACGTTTTCTGGCAACATATCCTTTAGTTTGGCCAATTCGGGCATTTCTTCTATGCAGTAGCCGCACCAAGTGGCCCATACATTGATCATGGTCAGATCATAATCGGAAAAGATGTCTTGTGTGACGGGATTCCCATCCATATCTTGGGTGCTGAAATTCATAAGTCCCACTTCCGCGCAGGCAGCGGTGAATAGAAGTGTCAGCGTGAGCAGCAGGGCAAATAATTTCTTCATGAAACGATTTTCTCCTTTTCTTTTTATAAATATATCAATTCGACAGTGAAAAATGAAACACCTGCCAAAGGTTTAAATGCCTAATAAAAATCAATTTTTTCAGAAAATTCTTGATATTGAATGTTTTTTTCACAAATATAGGGTGTATAATCCTTGCGTTCTAAAATAAGAAAGGGGTTGATGCGATGAAAGAGGAAGAACAATGGATTGAAGCGGATTACTATGAACATTTTCGTTGCAAAGAGGGAGCGTGTCGCAATAGTTGTTGCGAAGGCTGGCCAATTGCCGTGAGCATGAAGGATTATTTCTCTATCATAGGTATGGATTGCTCGCCTGAATTACATCACAAATTGGAGTGTGCTTTTCGCATTCCAGAGCAGCCATCTCCGGAAAGATATCGCCTGATTTCGCCCAACTATTTGGGTAGGTGTCCACTGCATGATGAGAATGGTCTATGCATGGTTCATCGGGATTTGGGAGAAAAGGCGCTTCCAGAGATCTGTCGGGTATACCCTAGAAGTTTGAGAGCTGTAGGAGAGGAACGCAGGGCATGCTGCTCCAACAGCTGCGAGGCTGTGATTGAAACTTTGATGAGTAGTCAGCCATTAAAGTTTTTCCAGGCGTCTTTGGATGCGCGACCAGAATTTGCCCAACAAATTTCCTTGGATGAAGCAAAGGTGGATGAAAATTGCATTTGTCTATTGCAGAGAGAGGATCTATCCTTGCGGGAAAGTATGCGGGAAATCTGCCGTGTGCTGTCTGGACAGGATTTTTATTCGGAAGATGCCTTGAGTGGATTGAGGCAGTTGATGGAAGCGTTAAGGGTGGAAATCAAGGGATCCTCCAGCCTACAACGGTTTGGTAAAGCTGCGCTTGATCGCTATGGACTTGGAGATTCATCTGATCTAGAACGCTGTTATTTGGATTTGAAAAAAATGCGAAGTGTGTTTCCTCATTGGGAGCAATGGTTGGAAAATATCCTGGCCAATCATTTCTTCTATGAAAACATGCCTTGGGTGGATGTACGCCTCAAAAAAGAAGATGTGTGCTATGGATTGTGTCTGATGTATGCAGCTCTGAGAGTGCTTGGCGCTGCCTATTTGCTGCCATCGCCTACCTTTGATAATTTTGCCGATGTGATGTCTGGTATATTCCGGGCGGTGGAACATGGCCCGTTTTACTACAATGCACGAGTATTGGTGAAGGAGCCGAAGCACTTATTGGCACTATGAGCGCTTTGTCACAGGAATGCGCCATTGTTGTGCTTGAAAGGTGGACTTCCTTCTGTTATACTAATATCAGGGGTTTTGTTGAAAGGAAGGAGTGAGAATTATCACATATGCTTCCTTTCTGCGCCCCTGAATTTATACAGAAATTTCCCATGTGAGGAGTACAAGATACATGCCCAGTCGTGAAAAGCGGGCCCGCCGAAGAGAGAAAAAATTTCAAATACTGCCTGTTTTGATTGCAATGTTGACTTTGGTGGCGGCAATATTGGTAATTATTCTTTTGCGTAGCGATCCACTGAAGAAGCCGGATGAAGCACAATTGCCCTATGAATATACAGGTCAGTTAGAATTTAGCCAGCAGAGCGAAGCCACCCCCGAACCATTGATTTTGGGGGCAAGTCCCAGTATTGCTCCCACTGCTCGACCTTCTCAGTCGCCTACTGCGACGCTTCAGCCCAGTCCGTCTCCTGAGGCATCTCAGTCTCCGGAGGAAGGGGAAAGTGGGGAGGAGTTGGCTTCTCGACTGATTCCTACGCCCGTACCTGGGGATTATTTTCTGCCGATCTTTGATAAGGCGTTGCGCACTCCGGATGATGAGATGATGATTGCCATTACCGTGGACGATTGCAATGATGTACAGGTGATGACACAGATTTTATCTATTGCCCGGCGTTATAACGCGCAACTGACCCTCTTTCCCACAGGAGAGACATTGATGGCAGAGGGTATGACTGAAGGCTTCAAAATTTGTGTACGCACCTTAGGATACGAATTGGAAAATCACGGCTATGCCCACAAGGCAGAATATAAGCTTTCCAGCGCAGAATTGGCTTTGCAGTTATGGCGTCAGAGTGTAGCTGCCAGTTATACTGTGGGTGCGGATTATCAGCAACATTTTTACCGGCCTTACAACAAGGCCAGCGCTGGGGATCAGCGCACCCATTTTTTCATCCGTAAGTTAGGTTATATTGGCATTGCCAGCTATACTCACAGCTATAAAGATCACGATCTGGCTTCGTTGGTAGATACGCTGGAAAATGGGAACATCTATCAGTTTGATATGAGTGAGGAATCCATGGCGCTGTTTGAAGGGTTTATTTCTGAAGCCAGCCGAAAGGGCTATAAATTGGTAACTATGAACCGCCTTTTTGGGTTGGAAGAAAATGAGATCAGTAATGACCTTACATTGGATCAGCAAACCTTGCCGACTATGGATGATTATGTTCCCACTTATTACAATCTTAAGCTCAACGACCGTACCAATGCTGTATTTGCTCTTCAGGCTCGATTGATGGAATTGGGTTATCTAAATAGTGAAGAGATGAAGGCAGATGGAATTTATGGAGGCGATACTAGCAGCGCAGTGAGCGTATTTCAGGCCAAGGTAGGTATTATCGCCACGGGAAATGCGGATGTGGCCACTCAGGAAAAACTCTTTGCCCAGGATGCGCCAGCCGCTGACTGAGAAATAAAATATTTATTGTAAAACAAAGCCTGCACTGAAATATGAGTGCAGGCTTTTTCGGTGATTTACCCGATTATAAAATCATTGAAGTTTATATAATCGAATCAGAATATTTTTTGTATATCCATCATTTGGAGGATACTGTAAGCTTACATGTCATCGATGCAGTCGAAGTTGTGAATAATGTATTCTGCTCCACTGATGATGGTAAGAAATACAGCGATATACATTAACACGTTGGCCAGTACCATGCCAAAGTGCCCAAGCAACCCACGGCCCGCTACGGGAACCAGCAGAAAAAGAGCTACAGTAGAAGTCATTTGAAATACGGTTTTAAGCTTACCCAAGTTGCCTGCGGCAATTACCTTGCCGCTACCTGCTGCCACCAAGCGAAAGCCTGAGATGATAAATTCTCGGGCCAGCATGACAATACATACCCAGGCAGGCATACGGTTAGTAGATACCAGAATCACCAGAGCAGACATTACCAAAAGCTTATCTGCGATGGGGTCGGCAAATTTTCCAAAGTTAGTTACCAGGTGACGTTGGCGTGCGATGCGTCCATCCAGGGTATCCGTAAAACAGGCCAAAATATAGATCAACAATGCCAAATACTGAGCCCATTGAGAGGGAATCAGCGCAAAGATCACAAATATGGGAATCATTAGAACGCGCAGCATGGTTAGTTTATTTGGAAGATTCATTCTTCAATTACCTCCCCAATCAGATCATAAGCATTGGCGCCGGTGACGCGCAGTTGAATATATTCGCCGGGAATTAGTTTTCTCTGAGCTTGAATGTGAATACAGCCATCAGATTCAGGGGCTTCCAGTATGGAACGACCGTACCAACCCTCTTCATCTTGGCCTTCCACCAGTACCTCGCATACGCTTCCGATGCGAGCTTCCATTAATTCCAGAGAAACACCCTGTTGAAGCATCATCAGCTGGTCAAGCCGCTGGTTTTTTGTTGCCTCATCAATTTGTGCATCCATTTCTGCGGCGGGTGTACCCTCCTCCGCAGAATAAGTAAATGCTCCCAGCCGGTCAAACCGGGCTTCGCGTACAAAGGACAACAGTTCTTCAAACTGTTGCTGCGTTTCTCCCGGAAAACCTACAATCATAGTGGTGCGCAGAGTAATTCCCCTCTTTTTGCATTCGGCAATACGGCTCTTAATCCACTGGGAATTGCCTCGACGATTCATCCGGCGTAATAGCTCATCGTTGATGTGTTGCAGGGGAAGGTCCAAATAAGGCGCTACTTTGGGATTGCCCGCAATTTCATCCAGAAGTCGATCCTCGGTGCTGTCTGGATAGCAATAGAGTACGCGTACCCAGTGAATTTTGTCAATTTCACTCACTGCCCGCAAAAGCTCTGGAAGTTGATAGTGGCCATCTCCCATATCGCAACCGTAGCGGCTGGTGTCTTGGGCGATGAGGGTAATTTCTGTTACACCTTCTTCCGCCAGCCGGGTACATTCATCCACAATGTCCTCAAAGGGGCGAGAAGCATACCTGCCACGAATTAAAGGAATCGCGCAGTAGGAACAACGATTATCGCATCCATCTGAGATCTTCACATATGCAGAAAAGGAATTGGAACTGAGCATCCGCCCACATTTAAAAAAGCGCTTTCCATCCCGCATGTAGATCGGCCGCTCTCCCGCTTCTGCCGCATCCATCATTTCATAAAGTCTTTCATAATCTGCTACGCCCATGAAGCCGTCTACCTCTGGAAGCTCTGCAGCCAGGGCATCCGCATATCGTTGAGCCAGGCAACCGGTGACAAACAGTTTACGCAGCCGACCTTCCTGCTTGTAGCGAGCCATTTCCAATATGGTTTCTATGGATTCTTCCTTGGCAGGTTCAATAAAACCACAGGTATTGACAAAAATGATTTCTGCTTCCGAAGGATCAGCGACGATGTTATAGCCCCTATCCCGAAGCATTCCCAGTATATTTTCTGAATCTACTAGATTCTTGGCGCAACCCAAGGAAACCATTCCCACGGTGGGATATTTGTTTACATTCATTTCTGCATTCCTCACGCTTCCCATTGTATCCTCTGCATGTAAACCGGATATTGCATGATGGGGAGAACCTGTGAAAAGACTACCTTTTTCCATTCTAATTATAGCATACTTTTTTCCAAAATAGGAGGTATTTTTTATCGGAGTCTTTTTAGACGCAAAATTTTATTAGTTTAATGCTTCTTCACCAAGGCGAGTTAGAATATCCCCTGATAAGCGGTACACTGTCCAATCCGACATTGCTTCCGCCCCTAGGGAACGATAAAAATCAATGCTGGGTTGGTTCCAGTCCAGGCACCACCATTCCAAGCGTCCACAGCCCCGCTCCAGAGCAATGGAAGCCAGCTTTTTTAACAGTGCAGTACCAATGCCTCTACCTCGATATTGATCCCCAACAAATAGATCCTCCAGATAGAGTCCAGCTCTGCCCAAAAACGTGGAAAAATTGTGAAAAAACAGAGCAAAGCCAACCTCTTGCCCATTTATTGTGGCAAAAAGTACTTCCGCTTTGTTCTTGTCGAAAATCCATTCTTCCAATAGCTCTTCATTAGCTATCACTTCGTGGCGCAGTTTTTCATAGTCAGCCAGATTTTGGATAAATTTAAGAATAAGAGGTACATCTTTTCGGGTGGCAAATCTAAAATTTAGTTTTTCTTCCATAATTAAATCCTCCGAAGTAATTTAAATTATTTTATAAAAGGTTGGGCGGCAGATATATCTTCTGCCACCCTCCGCTTAGTCTACATTATCGCTGAACATATTCTGGAATTGTTCCCGACTGATTAGCACGGTGCGGGGCTTGGCACCGTCTGCCTCAGATACGATTCCCCGGCGCTCCATTTCGTCGATCAATCGACCTGCTCGGGCATAACCTACGCGCATGCGCCGTTGAAGCATGGATACGGAAGCTTGACCGGCTTCCACGACAATTTCTACCGCTTCTTCCAGTTTGGGATCATATTCATCGGCTACTTCCTCTCGCTCTGCGTCGCTGCGCACGGAATTTTCAATTTTTTCCACTACGTCCTCATCGTAAGTGGTTTCCGTACGTTCCTTAATGTAGGAAACGACAGCATGCACTTCATCGTCAGAGACCCAGGCACCTTGAACGCGAATGGGCTTATTGATGCCTGAAGGTACGAACAGCATATCGCCGTTGCCCAGCAGTTTTTCCGCTCCACCGTGATCGATCATGGTGCGGCTATCTACCTGAGAAGCTACAGAGAAAGCTATACGTGTAGGAATGTTGGCCTTAATCACACCGGTAATGACGTTTACCGAGGGGCGCTGAGTAGCGATTACCAAGTGCATTCCTGCTGCACGGGCCAGCTGTGCCAGACGGCATATGCTGTCTTCCACCTCTCCTGGAGCTACCATCATCAGGTCTGCCAACTCATCGATGATGATAACCATCTGAGGCATCATCTTTTCTCCAACTTCCAATGCTTTGTTGTACCCCTTGATATCCCGAACACCCCGCTCTGCAAAACGCTTGTAACGGGTACCCATCTCTGCCACTGCCCATTCCAATGCAGAGGATGCCTTCTTGGGATCGGTAACCACAGGGGCAATCAGATGTGGAATATCGTTGTAAATGGAAAGTTCCACCACTTTGGGGTCAATTAATATCATTCTAACCTCTTCAGGAGTGGCCCGATAGAGGATGGACGTGATGATGGAGTTGATGCACACGGATTTGCCCGAACCCGTCTGACCTGCGATGAGTACGTGGGGCATCTTGGCAATGTCTCCTACAATGTAACGGCCAGAATTGTCCTTGCCCAGTCCAACGGCAATTTTTGAGGGATGTCGCCGCGCTTCCGGAGATTCCAACACGTCTCTCAACCGCACCATTTCCACCTTATCGTTGGGAATTTCTACTCCTACTGCCGCTTTTCCCGGAATGGGCGCTTCGATGCGCACCGAAAGTGCCGCCAGACCTAGGGCAATGTCATCTGCCAGGGCGGTGATACGGCTAACTTTTACACCTGGGGCAGGTTGAAGTTCAAAGCGAGTGACTGCCGGACCGTGGGCAATGCCAATTAGTCGAGTTTCAATTCCAAAGCTTTCCAACGTTTGGATCAACTTGTCCGCCTTTAGTCGGTCGGATTCCTTGTGGGCGTTTGTACTTTTAGTCTGTTCGCTGATCTCCAATAGATCAATGGGCGGATAGTTGTAGTTTTCCTCCTGCTCCAGAGGCTGGTCAGGCTGAATAGTCCATTTCTTTGTGGCTTTCTTTTCCGCCAGATGAGGAATGTCGAAGGGAGCTTCAGTGTCATCTTCTGTATCTTGGCTATAGAATTCCTCTTCCTGATCCAAAGCACGCACACCTTCTATAATCCGCTTGGATTTTGCTGTAGGCGTGTTACATTTCACGAAATCTATTTTGTCTTTAGGATCCGAATCAATTTTTTCTTCCGTTGAGGAATCTACTGTGAAGAAATCTGGAATGTCCCTGGGAAAAGTGCTTTTTCTCTGTTTTGACGCTTCTTTCTTTTCTACTTTTTCTTCCACTGTTTCTTCACGTTCCTGGCGCAGCTTGCGCAAGGGCTTGGGAATTTCCATATCCAGCTGTTTATCAGCTTTTCCCTGAGGAGCGTTGCTAGACATCGATTGTTTTCGCGTTGTGCTTCGGGAATGTAAGCTTTCAGATTCCATATCCATGGATTGCTGATCTTTTTCCATTGCAGTAGATTTGGATGCGTTGGATCCTTTCTTCTGCACCGGTTTTCCGATGACCACGTAATCTGGATTGGAGTCTACTCGACGCAGGGGGCGTGGTTCTCGTTTAAGAGCAGTTGGACGATGATCTCTACGGGGCGAGGGCGAATCGTATTCATCATATTCGAACATACGTTCTACATTTCGGCGGTTACGACGCTGTTCTATTCGATGTTGGCTTTCATCGGCCTGGCGTGATGCCCAGCAATAGAGCTGTTGGGCACGACCTGTGCCCAACAAGCACAACAATGCTACAAGGATGACGACGATTAATCCTCCCCACTGACCCAGATAGAGATAGAGGGGATAGGCCAATAATGCTCCAATGGCTCCACCTCCTCGGGCGTAGAGATAGGATTTATTGACAAAATTGGCAAAGCTGGTGATGGACATCTGTTGTTCCATGATGACTCGGGCGGAAAAAAGCTGTACCCCAGTAAAGACGCATAGAAACAGAAGACTATTGAGCAGAATGTGGAATATACCTGATCGCTTTCCTCGAGCAGAGAAAATCAGCAATACTCCGATCCATATCAGTATTAGAGAAAAAAGGAGTGTCAGATTTCCACACATACCTCTCATAATACCACGGATAGTGGCCATGGCAGTTCCCGCCATGGGCTGGGCCAGGGAAATATACCCCAATAGTACCGCCAAACCAAAGCATACTACCGCAGCTAGAATTTTCAGGGGGGTTGCATTGGATTCTTTTTGCTCTTCGTAAACAGCTTTTTGTTTCTGATTTGCCATATTTCCTCCAGAGAGAATAAGCGAATTTTCCTTTTGCCGGTTATGCGGCAGCGGAAAGGTCCTGACACAAAAGCGCCGCAAATACGAAAATCCCATCCGTGTAACAGCTGGGGGATCCTCCGCATTTGCGGGCCTTGCCGGAAAAACCGCGTAAATGTTCGCGGGCAGCGCCCGCAATCTGTATTTAGCCGATCAGTTGCGTCACCAGGTTGGAGACATTCAGGAAATCAAGCTGTCGCATGAAGTTATACAGCGTAGATTCCGCAATCAACGACTGAGTCAATTCCGGAGAAATTAGGGAAATGACGCTGGGAACAATGCACAATACCAACAGAACTACTACCAAACCACGCACCAACCCCAGTACACCACCGGCTAACCAGTCAAACATCCTGAGTACTGAGAAACGGAACACATGATCCAACAGGTTTATCACCAGAGAAACTACCATGTAGATGATAATTAGCGATAAGATGAACGCCAGAACATGAAACACCGCCTGCCAGATAGTTTGATCCAGATAGTCTGCCAGCGTGCTGATGTTTAATCTGGTGAATGCCTGGTTTCGCACATTGGCTTCAAAGGCACTGGCAAACACAGGAATCTTTTCAGCAACGGTGGAAACAGCAGACTGAATGGCTGCTTCACCTCCTGAAACCACCTCGGTGACAGTGGTAGCTGCCTGAGAAGCATTTGCAAAGAAATTCTCCGGCTCAAGATATTGACTCAACACATTCATTAATGTGGTGTTGGACAGGGCCAAGTTAGCTACTTTCTCATAGACTGCCCTTGCTCCAAACCAAGAACCGAAGAAGCCGATGGTGGAAAAGAGGGAGACCATAAAGCCCCGATGCATTCCCGCCAGCAAACTGAAGGCCAATATTGCCAATATGAGAATGTCTACAATATTCATATTCGACGATCCTCCTGAAAATTAGTCTTGTACCCAGATTTCCCTGCCTTTAACCTGATTATACCAGCTTCAGGCAAGATTAACCAGGTAAACCGTCGATCCTTTACCCAATACGGCCGTGCCGTTTCGGGTGACGCCATAGACGGTATCAATGCTCAAATTCAATTGATAGGCACTGGCACTAGGCTGATCTGCATCATAAATTACCAGATGACCATCAGCCGTAAAGCCATAAATGGAATTTCCCATGGCTACCACACTCATACAACCGAAGGGTAAGCGTACTACCCGATCCACATTAGAACGCAGCAACCGCACATCCTGGATGTCTGATTCACCCTTGAGCTGGGCGTCATTAACGAAAGCCATCAGTGGATCATTGGAAGTTTCATCTGCGCTGGTTAGATACCAGCCATAGATTAGCTTGCGTTGGGAAACATCTTCTGTTCCAGTATAATCGTAACTTCGCAGATAGGTGTCGCCTGCCACCAGAACCTGGGAAGATTGAAACATTACTGCGTAGGCTAACTGCTCATTATCGTGAATAGAACCCACAATCTCTTTGCCAGGGCGGTAGGTTTGAATATTACAGGTGGGCACGGTACCGTTGGAATCACAGACCATCAACCACAACAGGCTCTCATTGGAGAAAAATCCGAAATCGATGACAGTTACGTCCTCCAGTACAATTTGACTGACCTGGCGCCCGCCGGTTTCCATTAGAACCACTGTACTGTTTGTTTCCTCGCCGGTGATGACGGCTGTATACTTTCCACCGATATGCGCATCCAGCACATTGGCGTCCATATTTCCGTTAAAGGTGGTGGCACCTGTATCCCCGTCAATTAAGGTAATGGTTTGCCCTACCCAGGTAGCTACACCATAATCTGTGGCAGTAAAGCCAGCATCGGCACCTACCAGATAACTCCAATCTACTTTACCTGAAGAAGTAATTGCTGAGACGGTACTCCCGTCGTAATATACAAAGCCGTTGGCTGTGGTTTGCAGATCCTGAAGGTTGGCAATGTCCAGAGCATGATAACTGCCAAAGCTATCATTGGAAAACACGCGCTGACTGATTTTTGCAGCGCCAAAGGCAAGGCCACAACACATCAGGAGAATCAGCAGCACAACCGCCCATGGAATTTTACCTGTATGGCGCTTCTCCATGGAATCCTCCGATCATTGTTTTCATATTTATCCCTTGTATACCCTAATCAATCCTATTATAATGGAAGCAATGTTGTATTTCAACGTTGATGTTGTGACAAAACAGGTAGAAAAGCTGACATTTGTCGTGTGTCGTTCATGTTATAGTCATAATTAAGGAATTTTCCGGCAGTTTATGGACAAAAATGTTTCACGTGAAACAGGAGGGAGCATGGCGGGAAAGAAAAAAGCAAAGAAACGCAGGCCGCTGGGCCAGCGCCTGGCGCTGGGCTTCTTTTTGTTTATGGCAGTGGCTTTGGCGAGTTTATGCGCTTGGATGTATATACAGGCCCATATACTTCACCTTTGCCGTGCCCAACTCTATCTCCCTGATTTACCGGAGGCTTTCGATGGTACGAAGCTACTCTTCTTATCAGATTTCAACCTGCGCACGGAAGTGGATGAGAGGGCCTGCGCACGGTTATTGGATCGACTCAGTCCATTGGAACCAGATCTACTGATTTTGGGTGGTGACTATGTCTCTGATGACAAGAAGGGATTTTCGGAAATTTTCAAAAATTCACTGGCTTCTTTTCCGGCGAGCATGGGCAAATTTGCCGTGGCAGGTGAGATAGATAAAGATACAGAACTGCTGGAAAACGCCATGACTTCTGCAGGTGTGCAACTGCTTAATGATGCGTGTGTTGCGGTAGAACGCTCTGAAGATAAACTGATACTTTCAGGATTGAGTGACATAACGCAGACGCGCACTCCCTACGAAGAGATGGGTTCCTATTTTAGTGGGGATGAGTGTGTTCTGGTATTTGCCCACAATCCCTCTGCTTATGTTGGAGTGCGGGTAGCCGAAGCACGGAATGGAGGGCCATGGGCAGACGCGGTATTTTCTGGGCACACTTTGGGTGGACAAATTCGACTATTTGGCCGCACGTTGCGGAACATGCCGGAAGCAGAAGCACGTTGCCTGGGAGGATGGTACTATTCGGACGACTTGCCTCTGTTGGTGAGCCAGGGAGTGGGTTGTCGAGACGTGAATCTGCGGCTGGGCAGTCGAAGTGAGGCATGGCTTATTACTCTTTGCTGTCCGCAGCAGGCGGAGGTTGAGTTGCCATAATGGATTTGGACTTCTAAAAGTGGCAGAGAGTAAAGTGACATGATTATCTGTAATTTTATTTAAATTGCCGCAGGTCCTTTTTACACACATCAAATCCTTGATATCAGCGTTTAATAGATAAATGTTTCACGTGAAACATTGTGGAGAACACTCATTTAAGGAGTAGAATATAATGAAGGAATTTATCTGTCGCTTGTGTCCCCGCAATTGTGGGGTTCTGCGATCGGACACGGGAAAGGGAAAATGTGGCATGGGGGTCCTGCCGCGCATTGCCAGAGCTGCACCGCACTACGATGAGGAGCCGATAATTTCCGGGAGTCGGGGATCTGGGGCGGTGTTTTTTTCCGGTTGTAGCCTTCAGTGCTGCTTTTGTCAAAATTATGAACTATCTCATGGAGGTTGGGGAAAGACCGTAAGTGTAGAACGTCTTCGGGAAATTTATGAAGAACTGATTGATCAGGGCGTGCACAATATCAATCTGGTCAATCCTACACATTTTGCCCACGCCATCTATGAGTCATTAGAAGGTGGATTGGATGTCCCGGTGGTATGGAATAGTGGTGGGTATGAAAAGGTGGAAACGCTGCGAGCCATGGAGGGGCGAGTACAGGTATATCTGCCTGATCTAAAATACATTTCCGTTCGTTCAGCCCAACGATATTCCGGCGCGCCTGATTACTTTGAGGCCGCAGCTCCGGCGTTAAAGGAAATGCTGCGGCAGACAGGTCCAGTGGAGTTGGATGCTCAAGGTGTAATTCGTCGGGGAACACTGATCCGTCATTTAATTCTCCCTGGTTGCGTGGAAGAATCCATGCAAATTCTAGATTTTATTCACAATGAACTGCCTGGAGCATGGGTGAGCCTGATGGCTCAGTATCTTCCTTTCGGAGAAGCGGCCAACGTGGACGAACTGGGACGGCGGTTGACTCAACAAGAATATGATCAGGTGTACAATTATTTGATGGATCTGGGAATGGAAGATGGCTTTATACAGGAACTTTCATCTTCGGATGAGAAATACATTCCAAAATTTGACCTTACAGGGGTTTGAGAGAAGGAGCAGAAATACAATTTATGGAACTGCGCTTTTCACCGCTGTTTAGTGGTTCCAGCGGCAATGCGGTGTACGTGGGGTGCGGAAATACCCACCTGTTGGTAGATGCTGGAATGTCTGGCTCGCGCATCATTCATGAGCTGGAAAAAATAGGCGTGCGGCCCGAAGAACTCAGTGCGATTTTGGTGACTCATGAGCACGTGGATCACGTGCGTGGGGTGGGAATTCTGAGTCGGAAATATCACCTGCCAGTGTATGCCACGGCAGGTAGTTGGATGGGCATGGAGGAGAAAATTGGTTCGGTGGACAGCTTGCTGCGCTGTGTGATGATACCGGAGCAGGATTTTTATCTGGGAGATTTAAATGTAACCCCCTTTTCCACGCCCCATGATGCTAATGAGCCGGTGGGACTTTGTTTTGAACGCGGTGGTATACGCTTTGCTGTCGCAACGGATTTGGGTTGTATAAAAAAGGGATGGATGAATCATGTGCGGGGATGCGATGCGGTTTTACTGGAATCCAACTATGATCCAGACATGCTGAAAGCGGGTGGCTATCCCTACGATTTAAAGCGGCGCATACTGTCCAATCGTGGCCATCTGTGTAATGATGACGCGGGGAGCTGTGCGCTGGAGCTGGTAAATGCAGGGGCTCGTCAGATTGTGCTAGGGCATTTGAGCAAGGAGAACAACTTTCCGGAGTTGGCTCGCCGATGTTGCGAGGATGCCCTGCGAGCTGGAGGTGTGCTACCAGGAAAGGATATGCGCCTGGATGTGGCTAACAGAGATGGTGTGACGGGTATCTTTTCGGTTAGCGGTCGCTTTGATTAAGGGGGTATTTATGAAAAACAGACTCATTCGTCCAACGGCGGCACTATTTCCGTTGACGTGCGGCATTGGAGCATATCTTGGAAAAGGTTCCTTAATGGCATACTATTTTGCCTTACAGCTCCTTTCTCTATGTGCAGTGGACTGTTTCCGCAATGCTGCCACTTGGGAACCAGGAGTGCGCAGGGTAGACCGGAGATTTGGAGGTGCCTTCCTTCCCTGTGCATTTGCTGCGGCCATACTGGCATTGCTCGTAAAGTTTGGTTTTTGGTTTGAAGATGGCCAGCCGGCATTCATTTCTCTCTGTGCTGCAGCTCTGCTAATGATCGAGCAACTATTTGAAGAACGTATGTTCGCTCTAGGGCGGCGTATTGATGGGGTACTGCTCAGTTGTGTGGCAAATGGTATATTATTGGCATCTTTTTTGCTGGACGTAGCTGATACAGGAATGATGTATGTGTTATTGGGAGCAGCGCTAGGGGCGGCCATTGCTGTGGGTACGAGTTATGCCATTGAACCGGCTCATGGATTTTCTCTGGTACCTCGGAATCTGGGCTTTGCGCCACTGGCTTGCGTGCAGACGTTGCTGTATCCATTGATAATTGTGGGAACAGAAATGATTCTTCATCCATTTTTTTGCTCGACGTCCGCATGGGTTTCAATTGGGGTCGCACCTTTTTACGGATGGATGTTGTGGCGCCTGGCGCGTACGCCCCACCGCCGCACGGCAGATGAAGGCAGGGGAACGAATTTGTTACTGATCGCAATGGCGATGGGGCCAGCGGCAGCAGCAGGGTGGATAAATCTTCTGGAGCCTGTGGGTATAGCCGCAGTATTGGGGCTGGTTTGCTCAGCAGCGGTATTTTGTCCGATTACACCAAGATTTGGAGTGGGAGTGTTCTTGGCAGTGGTCGTGGTTCTTCCTCTTCCTTCTCCTTGGCTAAAGGTTTTGGTAGCAGCGACAGCTGTAGCAATCAATGTAAAGGGAGCTTTTTTAAAGAAGCGGTAGCAGTTGAAATGAAAAACCCGGTCCCTCTTTTGAGGGATCGGGTTTTTTAATACTTCCGTCTATAGGAGCGGTATTAGTATTAATTAATACATGCCGCCGCCCATGCCCGGATTGGCCGGTGCTGCCGGTTCCGGAGCGGGAATATCGGTCACCAGAGACTCGGTGGTGAGCACCATGGCCGCCACGGAAGCTGCATTCTGCAAAGCGGAACGGGTAACCTTCGTGGGATCGATGATGCCGCGCTCGATCATGTCGGTATATTCGTCCTTATTGGCATCGTAACCAAAGGATACGGACTTTTTGGACTTGATTTTCTCTACGATCAGGCTGCCTTCTACACCGGCATTCTTAGCAATCTGACGTACGGGCTCTTCAAGAGCACGCAGTACGATGTTCACACCAGTCTTTACATCACCGGAAGTTTCGGGAACCAGCTTGGCCACGGCCTTTGCGGCATTGATCAGTGCGGTGCCGCCGCCGGGAACGATGCCTTCCTCTACCGCTGCACGAGTTGCAGCCAGAGCGTCTTCAATGCGCAGCTTGCGCTCCTTCATCTCTACTTCGGTAGCCGCACCTACATTGATAACGGCAACGCCGCCGGAGAGCTTCGCCAGACGTTCCTGCAGCTTCTCACGGTCATAGTCAGAGGTGGTCACTTCAATCTGAGAACGGATGGAAGCGATGCGAGCCTTGATTTCGTCGGGATCGCCAGCACCTTCAACGATAACGGTGTTTTCCTTGTCAATCTTGACCTGACGGGCAGTACCCAACATGTCGATGGTGGCATCCTTGAGATCCACACCCAGCTCCTCAGTAATAACCTGGCCGCCGGTGAGGATGGCGATATCCTGCAGCATGGCCTTGCGGCGGTCGCCGAAGCCCGGCGCCTTGACAGCTACACAGGTGAAGGTGCCGCGCAGTTTGTTCAGTACCAGCGTTGCCAGAGCTTCGCCTTCTACGTCTTCAGCGATGATCAGCAGCTTCTTGCCCTGCTGCACTACGCCTTCCAGAAGCTTAATGATCTCCTGAATGTTGGAAATCTTCTTGTCCGTGATCAGGATCAGCGGATTGTCCAGTTCAGCTACCATCTTCTCCATGTCGGTGCACATGTAGGAGGAGGCATAGCCGCGGTCAAACTGCATACCTTCCACCACAGACAATTCGGTCTTCATGGTCTTGGACTCTTCTACGGTGATCACGCCGTCTTTGCCCACCTTTTCCATGGCGTCGGCGATCAGGCTGCCGATCACTTCGTCGCCAGAGGAGATAGAAGCTACCTGGGTGATGGCCTGCTTGCCCTCAATGGGTTTGGAGATGGACACCAGAGAAGCCACAGCGGTTTCGGTGGCCATTTCAATGCCCTTCTTAATAACCATGGGATTTGCACCCGCAGCCACGTTCTTCAAGCCTTCGCGGATCAGGGCCTGAGCCAAAAGGGTAGCGGTGGTGGTACCGTCACCGGCCACATCATTGGTCTTGACGGAAACTTCGCGCACCAGTTGGGCACCCATGTTCTCAAAGGGATCTTCCAGTTCAATTTCTTTGGCGATGGTCACGCCATCATTGGTGATCAGCGGAGCGCCGAACTTTTTGTCCAGCACCACGTTGCGGCCCTTGGGGCCCAGGGTAATTTTTACGGTATCTGCCAGGGTATTAATGCCGGCTTCCAGAGCACGGCGGGCTTCCTCGCCATATTTAATCTGCTTTGCCATGTTTTCTGTCCTCCAAATTTGTTCTTGATCCGATTCTCGTTTGCCCCAGTATCTATTGTTCGAGGCAGGGGATATATTTAATTATTCCACCACGGCCAGAATGTCGGACTGCTTGACGATGATGTATTCCACACCGTCCATCTTTACTTCTGTGCCGGCATATTTGGAATAGATCACTTTTTCGCCAACCTTAACTTGCATCTTAACTTCTTTGCCGTCCACCATGCCGCCCGGACCAACGGCAATGACTTCTGCCATAACAGGCTTTTCTTTCGCTGCGGCTGTCAAAATAATGCCGCCCTTCGTAGTTTCTTCGGCTTCCATATTTTTGATGACAACGCGGTCACCAAGGGGCTTCATAGTCATATCTTTGGACCTCCTGCTTCAATGATGTGGAGAGCTGTTAGCACTCTTAAAAACCGAGTGCTAACGCTTACAAATGATAGTGTAACCACTTTTTACAGAAAAAGCAATACCTTAAGCAGGGAAAATACTGTTAATTTTTTGATTTTGGTGACAGGAAAGAAGAAATACGCTATAATGAAGGAACAAAGTGAAAGAAGGAGGAGGCTGAAAGGATGGATAAATGGGATGCACGCTTTATGGAATTGGCGCAAGTCATCTCCCAGTGGGCCAGTTGCTATCAGGTGGATAGAAAGATTGGCGCGGTGATAGTAAAGAACAAGCGAATCGTTACCACGGGATACAATGGGGCACCGGCGGGGATTAAGACCTGTGTAGAGCGCGGAGAATGCCTTCGGAAAAAGCGGGGCATTGCCTCGGGGACGCATGCGGAGACCTGTTATGCCATCCATGCGGAGCAGAATGCCATCATTCAGGCGGCGCGGCTGGGCATAAGTATCGATGGAGCCACGTTATACTGCACCCATCAGCCCTGCGTGATCTGCGCCAAGATGATTGTCAATTCGGGCATCCGACGCGTGGTATATCGTCACGGATATCCGGATGAATTTGCCCGGGACATGCTCAGCGAGGGGGGCGTACTTCTGGAGCGCTTTGAAGATGGGGAAGAGTAAACGCTAATGACGGTAGAAATGAAAACATATGAATAAAGGAGAAGTGTACTATGAATCAGGGCAGACTTGCGCGTATCATTGAAAACATGCAGAAACTGGGCCTGGAACAGTTGTTGGTGACTTCCACGCCGGCAGTATATTACCTTACAGGCAAGTGGATTGTACCCGGCAAACGCATGCTGGCGCTGTATTTAAATGTTCACGGAGATTGTGTACTATATGCGAACCGGCTCTTTGCGGTAGAGGCAGAACCAGGTATGGAGCTGGTGGAATTTGACGACACGCAGGATCCGGTGGAGATGCTGGCAAGCAGAGTGAAGGCAGGCAGATTGGGCATTGACAACAGCTGGCCTACGCAGTTTACGCTGCGACTGATGGCTGCGGTACCGGGGGTGGAACCAGTGCTGGGTTCCGCTCCGGTGGAGGAAGCTCGCATGTGCAAGGATGCTCAGGAGATTGAACTGATGCGGGAAAATTCTCGACTCAACGATGAGGCGTTGCGCCGTACCATGACGGCTCTCCGAGAGGGCATGACAGAAATCGAACTTCAGGAAATTTATCTGAAAAACGCCCGGGAGGTAGGCGGCGAGGGACCCAGCTTTGCACCCATTACCTGTTTTGGTCCCCATTGTGCGGAGCCCCACCATATCAATGATGAAACCCGGCTCAAAGCGGGAGATAGCGTGATTCTGGATGTGGGGTTAGTTCGCAAACACTACTGCAGTGACATGACCCGCACTGTGTTCTTTGGCCATGCCAGCGATGAACAAAAAAAGGTATTTGAAATTTGTCGTCGGGCCAACGAAGCGGGCCGTGCAGCCGTGCGTCCCGGTCTGCCCATGAGTGCCTTTGATCGTGCTGCACGCCAGGTAATTGAGGAGGCGGGATATGGGGAGTATTTTATTCATCGCACAGGCCACGGCATCGGCATGGAGGTACATGAATTTCCAGATAACTCCGCTACCAGTCAGATCATTGCCCGGCCGGGCATGTGTTTTTCGGTGGAGCCCGGCATCTATCTCCCCGGACGCTTCGGAGTGCGCATCGAGGATCTAGTGGTGGTTACCGAAGACGGCGCGGAGACCTTGAACCGGCTGGATCACGATTTGAAAATCATTTGAAAAAATTTTCCCCAGAATAAAATCCCGGCAGGCGGCGTATATACCGCTTGCCGGGATTATTTGCATGCAGCGGACAGGCCATCCGCACCCGAGTTTGCTTTCCTGGAGGATAAAAAACATGTGGAAAATTATCACGGGCGGAGCAGCGGCCCGCCTCGATGCGCAAAGGCAGCTCAGCGCCCAGACTTACCCCGTCCGTGCCCGTCCACAAACCAAGCGGCACCATGATGCCATAAGTTTTGCAGGAATAGGACGAATTGGGAATCTCGTGCATCGCATTTTGTTGGGAATTACCTGCCTGCTATCTTCATTGAACTTGCTTCCTGTGACAGCGAACAGACTTGCACTGTCAGAGACCAAAAGATATTCCCCCGTCAGGGCGACGCAAACACATTCATTAGGGCTTGTAAATTTGCCATCGGGTCACAGAAAAAACTTACGCGTTTGCGGGATGAAGCAATCTCCACCACCGTGTAGAGGGCATCCTCTCTTTCGGACAAAGGCCGATTCGGATTACAGCAGCATGATACCCGCTTCCTGGCAGGCACGACAGGTTTCCTCGTCCCAAATGCTGGATTGTACTTCGCCAATGTGGGCACAGCCAATCATCAGCATACACAGGCGGCTTTGGCCGATACCGCCACCGATGGTCAAGGGCAGCTCATCGTTGAGGAGCATTCGGTGGAAGGGCAATGAGGAGCGCTCCTCACAATTCGCCAGCTTCAACTGTCGGCGCAGGGACTGGGCGTCTACGCGTACGCCCATGGAGGAGATCTCAAAGGCACGGCCCAGAACCTCGTTCCAGAAAAGGATATCTCCATTGAGTTCCCAATCATCATAGTCCGGCGCACGACCATCATGAGGTTTTCCTGAGCGAAGTTTCCCGCCGATCTGCATAATCAGCGCAGTATGATGCTTTTCCAGATAGGCGCTTTCCCGATCTGAACCCGAGGGAATGTCAGGAAACAGATCTTCCAACTCCTGAGAGGTGATGGCACTCATGTTTCGATCCAGGCGGACATCGATACTGGAATATTCCCTCTCCAGCCGCTGGCTGACGTCGCAGATGCAGTTTACAATTTCACCTGCCACATTTTTTAGGGTATCCAGAGTTCGGTCCTCCGGACGAATAACCTTTTCCCAGTCCCACTGATCTACATAGACCGAGTGCAGGTTGTCCAGCGCCTCGTCGCGACGAATGGCGTTCATATCGGTGTAGAGGCCCTTGCCCACCCGAAAGTTGTATTTCTTCAGGGCATAGCGCTTCCACTTGGCCAGTGAGTGCACCACCTGGCCTTCCTCGCCCACTGCGGGAATATCGAAGGACACCGGGCGCTCGTAACCATTTAAGTTGTCGTTCAAGCCGGAAGTTTCCCGTACAAACAGGGGAGCGCTCACCCGGCGGAGGTTTAACGAATAAGCCAGTTCCTTTTGGAAGTTGTGCTTGATGAATTCAATGGCCACTTGCATGTCATAGACGTTTAGGGGCGAACGGTAGCCCTGGGGTATGTAAACCTTGTTCATGGAGTCCTC
Organism: Clostridiales bacterium; assembly: GCA_019419995.1. GTDB lineage: Bacteria > Bacillota > Clostridia > Christensenellales > Aristaeellaceae > SFTH01. The sequence continues at coordinate 8,344 of JAHZHZ010000012.1, read as the reverse complement.
CTTGTGAAATGCTATAGGGGAATTATAGCCTTGTAGGGCAAAGATTTCAAGTGTGCAAACAAATTTTTGCAGTTTTCAGGTGGATGCCGGTTGACAGGGAAGTCCCCCATGTATCTAGAATTGCAAGTTTGGCCATTGATTTTATGCAAAAATGGAGGATATCTTTCGATAAATTGATGAATTGTGCAGCGATGATAAATAATATGCGCAAAATAATAACAAAAAAGCCTATAGACAAGCGCCGAAAAACGGAGTATACTGAAAAAGTCGTTTCAAAGGGGAGAAACATTGCAGTTTCAAATAGGAAACACGGAACGGGAGGATTTGCAAATGATTAAAAACGAATATCTTCAGAAGCTGATGGAAACGGTGGAAAAGCGCAACCCGGATGACAAGCAATTTCTGATTACGGTCAGAAGTGTGTTGGAATCTGTGGAACCCGTGGTAGAAGCCCATCCAGAGTACATTAAAATGGGCGTTATGGAGATGTTCGTGGAACCAGAACGCATAGTCAAGTTCCGGGTGCCGTGGGTGGACGATAAGGGACAGGTTCAGGTCAATCGCGGCTACCGCGTTCAATCCAACAGCGCTATCGGCCCTTACAAGGGTGGATTGCGCCTGCATCCTTCAGTGACGGAGGATACGGTAAAATTCCTGGCCTTTGAACAGACCCTGAAAAATTCCCTCACCGGCCTGCCGATTGGTGGCGGAAAAGGCGGCAGTGATTTTGATCCCAAGGGCAAGAGCGATATGGAAGTAATGCGTTTCTGCCAGAGCTTTATGAATGAACTTTACCGCCATATCGGTCCGGACTGCGATGTGCCGGCTGGTGATATTGGCGTGGGGGCCAGGGAGATCGGCTATCTCTACGGCCAATATAAGAAACTTACCGGTCAGTATTGCGGTGTGCTTACCGGTAAAGGTCTCAGCTATGGGGGAAGTCTGGCTCGTAAGGAAGCCACGGGCTATGGTCTGTGCTATTTTACTGAGGAAATGCTCAGTGCCGGTGGTAAGAGCTTTAAGGGCAGCACAGTGGTTATTTCCGGCAGCGGAAACGTGGCCATTTATGCCTGTGAAAAAGCTACTCAGTTGGGTGCAAAGGTAGTGGCCATGTCCGATTCCAATGGCTATATCTACGATCCTGACGGCATTGATCTGGCAGCTGTGAAGCAGATCAAGGAAGTGCAGCGCGGTCGCATTAAGGAGTATGTCTCCGGCCACGTTTCTGCGGAATATCATGAGGGTTGCAGCGGCATCTGGACTATCAAGTGCGACATTGCTCTGCCCTGCGCCACGCAGAATGAAATTAATCTGGATTCTGCCAAGGCGTTGATCGCCAACGGCTGCTTCTGCGTATCCGAGGGTGCGAATATGCCGTCCACCATGGATGCTATCGAAGCTTTTGTGAATGCTGGCTTGTTCTTTGGCCCGGCAAAGGCTGCCAATGCTGGCGGCGTAGCTACCTCTGCTCTGGAAATGAGCCAGAATTCCCAGCGTTATAGCTGGACATTTGAGGAAGTGGATGCCAAACTCCAGCAGATCATGGTAGGCATCTGTCACAACGTGCAGAACGCAGCCAAGGAATATGGCTTTGGCAATAACTTTGAAAAGGCTGCCAACGTGGCGGGCTTTATGAAGGTGGCCGAGGCAATGCTGGCCCAGGGCGTGTGCTGATAATTGAAAAAATGGAGCGCGGTGAATTTTCATCGCGCTCCATTTTTGTATCTGGAGTATCAGATTTATACATGGAGTATTTTCTTCCTTTGTGATATAATTTTCTCAAAAAGGCTTCACTGTTGTATAAAAAACGGAAGAAGGAAAAATATGGTGTGAAAAAGCTGGTCATTCATCGCAAAAAGCAGCTTCGATCGGCATTTATACCATATTGACTTGTGTTTCTGATTATTCGGGAAGAATTTATAAGGATTTGTTTCGAAGCCGATTTACCGGAGAAAGGTTTCTTCGTCGGTACGATGGATGGATTGTGTTCTAATAAAATTGTGTTGCAATCTCAATATGACCAGTATTATCTTGTTATCTCCGCTGAAGGCGGATGGAGAACATTGCAGTTCCAGTACTTGATTGCGATTTATAAATTTAAAATAATCATTTTGAGAGGTAACTATCCCTAAGCTCAAGCTATGGGGAGATAGATAAATTGTGGAGGAGGAACAGGTTATGAAAGTGGGAATCATACGGTGTATGCAAACGGAAGATTATTGCCCAGGCACGGCTGATTTTCGTATGATCAGAGAAAAGCAGGGAGCATTTGCAGGGATAGAAGGAGAAATTGAAATTGTTGGTTTTATCAATTGTGGAGGATGCCCTGGCAAAAAAGCTGTTTATAGAGCGAGAGAATTAGTGAAGCGAGGGGCGGATTCCATCGCATTTGCAAGTTGTATCCAGAAAGGGACGCCCATAGGGTATCCGTGTCCATTTGCGAAGAAAATGAGGGAATTAATTGTAAAAGATTTAGGCGATAGTATTAAAATTCTGGACTATACTCATTAGTAAATAATTTCCATAGGCTGGCAAATGGTAAAACCAGTTAAGTAAGTGTGTGATATAGATCAGATGTAGGTACCTTTGCCTTTATCCTGTTATTTATTCTGGAATTTGATGTATATGGATGTAGTTCCTTCCAAAAGTTAGAAAATAATGACTGGCATTTTTCATCTACAGTGGTTGGCTAAACGAGGATTGTGTGACCCTTGACAGAACGCTCCTTCCAAGCTATGATATGTACACAAAAACTGCAGGGAGGGATGCAATGTGGAGAAACCAGTGCGCTCCAACCGACAGGAATCAAAAAAACGCCCTAGTCAGGGTAGTACGGTGATGCGGAGAAAGCATCATCGCCGGGGGCCGGGCAGGTCTCAGATCTTCATTGCCGCTGTAGCCTGTTTGGCGCTGATGGGCGGTATGTTTGGCCTGGGGTGGCACTTTGGCGTGGAGTCTACTCGCTACAAAGGTTCCATATTGCTGGTAAACGATGAAAATCGGTTGGATGCCGACTATGTGCCTGAGGGGTTGGTAAATCTCTATGAACAACGCCACTCTTTCCGTTTGGCCAGCAGCGACATCTATCTAACGCGGGAGTGTTACGAGGCTATGGAAAAAATGTTTGCCGCAGCCGAGGCGGATAATATGAACGGCTTCATTGTTACCAGTGGTTATCGTGATTACGAGCGTCAGGCAGAAATTTTTGCACAAACAGAAGAGGGCAAGGCACAGGAACCCGGAGCCAGCGAGCATCAGACGGGCTTGGCTTTTGATGTGACCACCGAAACCAACAGTGGTTTCGAGAGCACACCACAGTATGCATGGCTGAGCCAGCACGCACAGGACTATGGTTTCATTCAGCGGTATCCTGCCAACAAGGCGGATGAGACGGGCATTAGCTACGAGCCCTGGCACTATCGCTATGTGGGCGTTGAGGCGGCCCGCCAGATTAAGGAACAGGATTTGACGCTGGAAGCCTTCATAAAGAAGAACAGCTAAAAAGAAGAAACTTTTTCTGCAATAACGATGAGTGTTGTGCTATAGATCCACAGCTTACAGGGCGCGCAGCTTTTTGCTGCGCGCCCTGCGTTTTCACATATAGATGAAATGGGCTTATAAGTGTACAGTTTATAGAAATTTACCGTAATTTCAGGCGAAGCCCCTTGGGAAGATGATTTTTGGCTTGGCCATCTGAGACCTTGCTCCAACCCAAAGCCAGTCCCCGCCAGCACATCAGCGTCCAACCCTTTTCGACTTGAGTGGGCAGGGTTTCTCCTGCCAAATAGGCCCGGGCCTGAGCGTCATCCAGTTCCATACGGCGCAATGCAGTACATGGATCCAGAGACATGGCCAGAGCATGCTCCGGTTCTACGTAATTGCGGCCCACCCGCATCAATTTTACTCCTGGCATAACTACCCGAATGCCTGTGGTATCCGGACAGCCTTTGGGAAGGACGTAAATACCATCGCCCAGACGGATGGGATGTTCCTTCAGCTCAAGAGGAAGCGGACCCACTATCTTTTCCAGTTCCTGGATGAATTCCTTGCATTGGCGGTCTGCTTCTATCGATGGTAGATGGGGGGCAGAAGTATTCCCGGATCGCCGCAGTCGGGCAGCAAAGTGTCCGTCACCTCGCTGATGATGGGGCCAGATGCGAATCATGCCATCTTTTGAGTCACCTAGCCCATTCAGGGAAAAGTTCTCCAGGGAAAAGTCCGGGTGCCGTTCGAGAAAAGCTGACAAAGTTTGCTCGTTTTCGAGAGTATTGAAGGTACAGGTAGAGTATACCAGTCGACCACCGGGGCGTACCAGCTCTGCAGCCTGATCGAGGATTTCTGCCTGCCGCCGGGCGCAACCCCGAGGCGAGTTTTCGTTCCACTGTTTTCTGGATTCCGGTTCTCTGCGAAACATGCCCTCTCCGGAACAGGGAGCATCGCAGAGTACGGCGTCGAAAAAACTACGCCAGCGCGAGGCCAGCTCCTGAGGCCAGGCGTTCACTACTACAGCATTGGATGCACCTAGCCGCTCCAGGTTGGAAGCTAATACCCGTGCTCGGTTGAGTTCCGGTTCATTGGAGATTAGCAACCCATCATTGCCCAGAACAGCGGCAATCTGACCACTTTTGCCTCCCGGTGCGGCACACAGATCCAAAATGCGCTCACCGGGACAAGCATGCAGAACCGCTGCGCTCACCATGGCGCTGGCTTCCTGAAGATAGAAAGCACCTGCGGCGTGAGCGATGGAAGCGCCCGGCCGACTACCTGGGCGCAGATAGTAGCCGTTTTCTTCCCAGTTAACGGCGGAATCTATATATTCAGCTGCTAGTTCGCGGGCTCCTCTGCGAGTGGGATTTACGCGCAAGGCCAGCGCCGGAGGCTGTTCCAGAGCGGCAAAAAACGCCGGAGCTTCTTGCCCCAGCATTTCCTGAATTTCCTGCACGAAGGCCTGTTTAAAGGGAATCATATTCTATCCTCCAAAAAATCTGCCAGCTCCGTCAGGCTGGACACATGTTCCGATGCCCATGGTGCCAGGTCGTCTCGACACATTTGTATTGCTTCCATGCCAAACTGAAGCGCTCCTTCGAGGTTACAGGGGCGGTCATCCACAAATAGACAAGACTCTGGACTAAGCTCCATGCGCCGACAGATTTCCTCGTACATTAGGGGACTGGGCTTGCAAGCGCCAATCTCAGTGGAAAAGACCATTTCTTTAAAATACTGATCAATGCCGCGCATCAGGCAAAATTCTTTAAAGGAAGGCATGGCATCGGATAACATACCTAGCCGCAGCCGCTTGCTCAGTTGTTCCAGAGTTTCTTCCACGTCCTCATACCAGATGTATCGAGCAGGATTATAAGTAAAATCCCAAGCCAGTTCTTCTAACACCTGCTTGTCAAGCGTCCACCCCATACGCTTAGCTACCTGATCAAGAAAGGTCAGCCTCACTTGATATTCTCCGTCTGTGTGGAGGATGACTGCATCCTCTCGAATGTGATGGGCTTCAGCGCGACAGGCATCCAGCCAGCGAGGAGAAGGTACGTCCGCAGCGAAAGGCCCCAACAGTTCCCGATAGCGTGCGGGAATGTTCCAGTTGCCGTGAACAGGGCGCACCAGAACGCCGCCCGCATCCAGAATCAAGGCTTTAATTTTCCCCATGAGTTTCCTCCCTCTGCTCCAGATTTTCCGGAGCGTGGACATATTCATCCGTACTGGTCGGAAGTCCTCGTTTTTTCAGTCGGGAATAAACGATGGTGCGCACAAAGGCATAACCCAGAGCGTAAACCGGTACACTGAGTACCATGCCCGTAAAGCCGAACAGCCCACTGCCGATGACGATGGCAATCATAATGGACAGTGCTGAGACACCTACATAGTCTCCAAGAATGTGGGGGCCGATCACATTGCCGTCCAGTTGCTGTAAGAATAGTACAAACAGACTGAACCACAGTGCGCTCATGGGGTTGACCAGCAGGAGAATCAACGCACAGGGTGCCCAACCTATGAAAGGCCCGAAGAAGGGAATGATGTTAGTCACGCCGATAATGATGCTGATGAGCATGGGATATTCCATACGGAAGATTAACATGCCCACATAGCAAATTGCTCCGATGATGGCTGAGTCTACGATTTTTCCGGAGATAAAGCCCGTAAAGATGCGATTGGCCCGCCGAGTCCAATAGATCAGGTCTTCAATCCGATCTCGCCGCATCATGGAATAGCCGATTTTTTTGATCTGTGCAGCGATGTGATCCTTATCCATCAGGATATAGAAGGCAGTAATTATCGCCACCAGCATTTCATAGAGAAAATTGATAATACTACTGGTCACCATCACCAGGTTATTCAGCAGGAAGGTGATATTCTGAATCTGGCTAGAGACAATGTTTTCCCAGGCCACAACTAGTTCGTCACCATCCAAACTCAGGAAATCCAATTTGAGCATGAGTTGATTCAACCAGTCCTTGTTGCTCCTTAAAAAATCAGTGATATACACATAAATAGAGCCAATGGAGCGGATCAGCTGTGGCACCATGATTTTGATAAAGACATACACCAGTAGAAGCAGGAGAACAATGGACAGCAATACTGAAAAAAATCTCGAAGCTTTAGGATGAGGCTTTTTTCGCGCGATAAGCCAGTTCAGGGCTGCTTCCAGCCTGCGCTGAAGCGGTCCCAGAAGAAAGGCAATGGCGAACCCCAGAAAAAAGGGAGACGCTAGATTGCCCAATTTTTGAACGAAGCCCCAGAATTCATTAAAATAAATGACCAGTGCTCCCAACAATATGGCAAAGCTGACCACAAAGATACGGCCACGAATGGTATTGTTTTGTTCCTTGGGAAAGGGTAGTTTCATGTCAACCTCCTGTTCTATCGAGGATTGAATTTCGTACAAATGGAAAATTTTCTGAAATTAATTATACACGCATTCCCCTTTTTCATCAAGGATAAAACCAATGGAGGAAGTAATCTATACAATTTCTGTACATTTTTCGTCGTAATTTTTTCCTATTTATATAGGTGTTGGATTCTCATAGCAAAAACGTACTTTAACCACAGCTTTCAGCCAGACGGATCAGCGCATCGGTACTGTTTAATGATCCTGCCCAGCGGGCTTGCAGCAGTTCCTTTCCGGGGCAGGTGCTGGGATCCGAGAAACTGGCGGGAACTAATAGATCTATACTGTTGAGATGGGTATCCAACGGCGCATAGGAAGAGAAACCATCGTAAATCAATTCTCCCGTTACTGAGAATGCGCCAATCTCACTGAGCTTTCGTTGATTTTCTTGGCTACATAGGGAAGTGGCAAATTCTGTCGCCAATGCTTCTCGTTGAGCGCCGTCCATGTCCCCCTGCTTTACCAGTGATACCATTAGGAGCTGATCCGTATACGCAGATATGCCACCACCGATGCACATCCACTCTGGGCCCCGGCCAGCTTCTTTCAGTTCGGTTAAACGATCCAACTCTCGTTGACTTACACACAGAAAAGGGATTTCTCCCCGAATAAACTGATCCAGCGCATCCTCCGTTTGAATAATTCCGCCGCTCTCCCCAATTTCAGCGGCGGTGGGTAAACCCAAATCCAGTTCCCGTTCCGGCTCATCAATTTCTTCGCCGTTCCCTTCTTGAACGAATGCGTCGCTCAGCAGAGCTGTCATGGCAGCGGAATAGTTGTAGCCTTCTTCATCAGGTAACGCTGTTAAGCTGCCCTGGCCTGCATTTGGAATGCCTGTGCACAAATCCGAATTATATACCCATAAATAACCACCCATGGCTACGGGAAGAGCATATCCACTGCCACAGGAGGAGAGATCAAGCCTCAGCTCATTGGGCGAATCCATGGGCAATAGTCCCTGAGTATCGCGCAGTATACCCGGAGAGAAGAATAACAGTTCCGGCGGTCGAATTCCGCTTTCCCATATGGAATTTATGGTCGCTTCGCTCACCGGCGTGAATTCAAGGTATACGCCTTCGTGGCTCTTTTCAAATTCGGCGGCACAGGAATTTAGCCAGCGCACGAAACTGCCGCTTGTGCTCCAACGGTTACATACCCAGGCACGCAGCACACCATTCCACCCCGAATATTTTTCTTCTATATAGTCTTTGGTATCTGCCGGCAATCCTTTGGAAATGAGCACAGCCGTGGGCAGTAGTGCCAGAAGGCCCATGAGGCAGAGAATGCTTAGCACTTTTTTCATATCCAATCCCTCCTTTTGCAAGGGTATGAGGCCGGAAAAAAATAATTTCAAAAAAGTTGAAAAAAGGGGTTGACAAGTGATACTGTATTTGCTATAATATCAAACGTTGTCGCGAGAGCGGCGGCGCGATCCTTGAAAACGAT
>JAHZHZ010000011.1 GCA_019419995.1 Clostridiales bacterium | reverse complement strand
CTTCAACGCCGCACTTATCGCACACGACGCCCTTGTAGCGCACGCGCTTGTACTTGCCGCAGTTGCACTCCCAGTCCTTGGTGGGTCCGAAAATGCGCTCGCAGAACAAGCCATCGCGCTCAGGCTTCAGGGTGCGGTAGTTGATCGTTTCCGCCTTCGTCACTTCGCCGTGGGACCACTGGCGAATTTTCTCCGGCGACGCAAGACCAATTTGAATGGAATCCAGATTTGTCAATTCAAACAAGGAGCTCTCTCCCTTCTCTATCAAGACACGGTGAATTCCTCACCTGAAAGCATGTTGGCACGAAATTAGAAGTCGTCGTCCAGGGACAGATCGTCGTCCAGCTCAAGATCATCGAAATCGAAGTCTTCGGCCGCGGCTTCCTCCTCGGCCAACGCTTCCGGCGTCGCCTGAGGCACCAGTTCGTCCTTGAATTCGCTTTCGTTGGCGTAAATATCGTCGTCCAACTCGCGAATCTCGATTTCTTCCTTGTTTCTGTCCAGTACCTTGATGTCCAGGGCTATGGACTGCAGTTCCTTGATCAGCACCTTAAAGGACTCCGGCACGCCGGGATCCGGTATGTTTTCACCCTTGACGATGGCCTCGTAGGTCTTGACGCGGCCAATGGTATCGTCCGACTTGACCGTCAAAATCTCCTGCAGCACATGGCTGGCGCCGTACGCTTCCAGCGCCCACACTTCCATTTCGCCGAAGCGCTGGCCACCAAACTGAGCCTTACCACCCAAAGGTTGCTGCGTTACCAGGCTGTACGGGCCAGTAGAACGGGCGTGAATCTTATCGTCTACCAGGTGGTGCAGTTTCAGATAATACATGTAGCCCACCGTTACGGGATTGTCAAAGCGATCGCCTGTGCGGCCATCGTACACCCACAGTTTTCCGGTGCGGTTGATGCCAATCTTGCTGAACTGAATCGTGGGACGACCCTTTTCATCGTAGAGCGGTCCATCTTCCGTCTGCGCCGCCTGATCCAGCATGTCTGCAATGTCCTCTTCCCGTGCGCCATCGAAGACTGGCGTGGCCACCTTCCAGCCCAGCGCCCTTGCCGCCAAGCCCAGGTGCACTTCCAATACCTGACCGATATTCATTCGAGAAGGCACGCCCAGGGGGTTGAGCACAATGTCCAGCGGCGTACCATCCGACAGGAACGGCATATCTTCCTCCGGCAGCACGCGGGAGACAACACCCTTGTTGCCGTGGCGGCCGGCCATCTTGTCGCCCACCTGGATCTTGCGCTTCTGAGCGATATAAACACGCACCATCTGATTGACGCCAGGGCTCAGCTCATCACGATTTTCACGGGTGAAGATCTTCACATCCACGATAATACCGAATTCGCCATGAGGCACCCGCAAGGAAGTGTCGCGCACCTCGCGGGCCTTATCTCCGAAGATGGCGCGCAGCAACCGCTCCTCTGCGGTCAGCTCCGTCTCACCCTTGGGCGTGACCTTGCCCACCAAAATGTCGTTAGCGCGCACTTCCGCACCGATGCGAATGATGCCGTGTTCATCCAGATCGCGCAGCGCATCCTCGCCTACGCCGGGAATATCCCGGGTGATCTCCTCTGGCCCAAGCTTCGTATCCCGGGCCTCAGATTCGTATTCTTCAATGTGAATGGAGGTGTACATGTCCTCCTTGACCAGGCGCTCAGAGAGCAATACGGCGTCCTCATAGTTGTAGCCTTCCCAGGTCATAAACCCAATCAATGCGTTGCGGCCCAAGGAAATCTCGCCGTGATCAGTGGAGGGACCATCCGCAATGGGCTGGCGCTTTTCCACCCGCTCACCCTCTGAGACGATGGGATGCTGGTTAATGCAGGTACCCTGGTTGGAACGGGCAAACTTGGAGAGCTTATAGAGGTGCTCTACGCCCTCGTCATCCCGAATGATGATTTCATCTGCCGTTACCCGAGTCACCACACCCGCTTCCCGGGCCAAAAGGACCACGCCCGAGTCGCAGGCTGCCTTGTACTCGATGCCTGTTCCCACAATGGGCGCTTCCGGACAGAGCAGCGGCACAGCCTGGCGCTGCATGTTGGAACCCATGAGGGCACGGTTAGCATCGTCGTTCTCCAGAAAAGGAATCATGCCTGTAGCCACGGAAATCAACTGCCGGGGAGATACGTCCACGTAATCCACCTCAGAGGCTTCCACTTCGATGGTTTCATCCTTGCGGCGGGCAGTGACGCGCTCGTTGGCAAAGCGGCTGTTCTCATCCACCGGCTCTGTGGCCTGTGCAATGATGTACTTGTCCTCCTCGTCGGCCGTCATATAGTCAATCTGGTTGGTGATGATACCGGTGGCCTTGTCCACCTTGCGGTAGGGAGCCTCGATAAAGCCATACTCATTGATGCGCGCATAGGTGGCCAGTGAACCGATCAGACCGATGTTCGGACCTTCAGGCGTCTCAATAGGACAGATTCGACTATAGTGAGAGTAGTGAACGTCGCGCACAGCAAAGGATGCGCGGTCACGGTTCAGGCCGCCCGGGCCCAGAGCCGACAGACGGCGCTTGTGGGTCAATTCTGCCAAAGGATTCGGCTGATCCATGAACTGAGACAGCTGTGAGGAACCAAAGAATTCCTTGATGGCAGCAGAAACAGGACGAATGTTGATCAAATCCTGAGGACGCACCTTTTCCAGATCCTGAATGGCCATGCGCTCCTTGACCACACGTTCCAGACGTGACATACCCACGCGTATCTGATTCTGCAGGAGCTCGCCCACAGAACGCAGACGGCGGTTGCCCAGATGGTCGATATCGTCCACTTCACCAATGCCGGAGAACAGGCCGAACTGGTAGCTGACGGAAGCAATAATGTCGTCCACCAGCACATGCTTGGGCGCCAAACGCTTGGAAGCTTCCTTCAGCGCCTGGTTCAGCGGCAGGCCGTCCTCACGCACGCGAGTGAGCACCTCCAGCAGCGTGGGAATGTGCACGCGCTCGCTGAAGGGGGCCTCCTCCTCATCGTACTGGGCATACAGTTCTGCGCTGTAGCCCTCCAAAAACGGCTTGATAAAGGCGAAATTGTTGCCGATGATGCGCACGTCCTGATCGCCCACACGCACCATAACCTCGTTAATTCCAGCATTTTGAATGGCCTCGGCCTGATCCCGGGAGATGGGCTGGCCACACTCTGCCAAAACTTCGCCGGTGTAGGGATGCACCACATCCTCCACAGGAACTCGGTTGAAGATGCGCAGCGCCAATGCCAACTTCTTATTGTATTTATAGCGGCCTACGTGCGCCAGATCATATCTCTTGGGATCAAAGAAGAGCGCGTTGATGAGATTCGTGGCGGAATCCACCGACGGCGGCTCGCCCGGGCGCAGCTTGTTGTAGATCTCAATCAGCGCCTGATCTCGACGGGATTTATACCGAAGCTCGCCCTTGTCATTGAGAGCGGGAGCGTCGCGAGTCAGGGTAGCTGCAACGTGTTCATCACTGCCGAACAGGCGAATGATCTCCTCGTCGGATTCCACACCCATAGCGCGCAACAGCACGGTTACCGGCAGTTTGCGGGCGCGGTCGATGCGCGCAAACACCACGCCGTTAGAATCGGTTTCATACTCGATCCAAGCACCGCGATTGGGAATCATCTGCGCAGAATACAAAAACGCGCCGGTTTTATCGATGGTTCTGGAAAAATACACACCGGGAGAGCGTACCAACTGAGAAACGATGACGCGCTCCGCACCGTTGATGATAAAGGTTCCGTGCTCCGTCATGAGCGGGAAATCGCCCATAAAGACCTCGGACTCCTTAATTTCATGGGTGTCGCGGTTGGTGAGCCGAACTGTAACCTTCAGCGGCGCCGCATAGGTAGCATCCCGCTCCTTGCACTTTTCCACGGTATACTTCGGCTTGTCGTCCAGAGAATAGTCCGTAAATTCCAATATCAGACTTTCGCTGTAATCGGTGATCGGAGAAACGTCCGCCAGAACCTCCCGAAGCCCTTCCTTCAGAAAGTTTCTGTAAGAATTCTTCTGCACCTCAATCAGATCGGGTACTGCCAGCGCCTCTTCAATGCGGGCAAAACTCATTCGCGTGCGCTTGCCCATTTGCACCGGATGAACCATACCTTCAATCACCCCTATCTTTATTCACCGCAGGAAATGGCCGGCGCTTCTGCGCCGAATGACTCCGAAAATCCAAAGGTTATTTTTTGGATAAACCTTCCCTTTTTCCGTCTCAATGGAGAATTTTTTAAGATGTTTTCGTACATTTTGTGAAATTTCCAGGCGGAAAGCGGAGTCTTTTCCATACTAATGCAATTTAATAATATATCATAGCATTTTTGAACTGTCAAGCCCCGTTTCCTCTCTATATCTCCCTTTTTTTCCCAGTTTTTTTGTTTTTTTGAAGATTTAACATAAAAAAGCGCCCGGATCCGTGTCCTTGCACATTCCGGCGCCTTTTAACTAGAGAAATTTATAATTCATATTTTATTTATTTTTGCAGGAAATTATTCATTTTGATCTCAGACAACACCTGTTTCAGCGCGTTGGGACGATCAATACCGCACAGGTGCAGCCTTCTGGCCCGTTGTAGAAGGGCAGAAAAATCTTTCCCAGGCTGAAGGCCAGCATCAATGAGATCTTGACCACTCACCATAGGCTGCTCCATGCGCCTGTGGTAATCCTCCAGTCTTATGCGCAGCCAGAGTTCATTTTCTTCACGATAGGGCTCGTCCAGTTTCCCGGAGGCATCGGCTCTGGAAAGCAGGATCAAGTCATTGGGGCACAGGCTTTCATCAAACAACTGGCGGGTCTTTTTTTTCTTAGATTGGGCCATACACAGCATATTGGGTCTCATGTGCAGCCGCACCTGATTCTTCACATAGCGGATCAGCTGTTCATTCCGGGTCAGGCGTCTCAACTGGCGATCCACCCATTCCTCTCCCAGAACTTCATGGCCATAGGCAGTAATTCGACCATCCTCATGCACCTGCGTAGCCACGCATTTGCCCAAGTCGTGTAGCAGTGCCGAGAGCATAAAGCCCAAGGGCTTTTCCGCCCTCTCCCTCAGCTGCGCTGCGGCGTCTACCACCAGCAGCGTATGTTCAAACACATCCCCCTCCGGGTGAAATTTAGGATTTTGTTGCACGCCGATGGTAGCCGCAAGTTCAGGAAAAAATTCCTTGAGGTGGTTCATCGCCTGCAGTTCGCGGAAAAAGATGGAAGGCTGTTCCGCCTTGAGAAGCGCTTTTTCCAGTTCTCCAAACACCCGCTCCATGGAGAGTGCTCCCACCTCCATTTTCCCACACAGTGCAAGTGTACTCTCCTCAATCCGTGCCCCAAAGCGCGCAGCGAACTGGGCAGCGCGAAAGCAGCGAAGTGCGTCCTCTACAAAGGTTTCGGGACATACGCACCGAATGATTCGCCCTTCCAGATCCTCTCGTCCCCCAAAGAAGTCCAAAATTTCTCCGCTGAGCACGTCTCTGAGCATGGCGTTAATGGTAAAGTCCCTGCGCCGGCATGCCCTCTCCGGGGGCAAAAATGGGTCCACGCAGACATCAAAATCCGTGTGCCGACGACCCGTGGGGGACTCTGTGCGGGGCATGGCCACATCAATGTTGCTGTGGCGCAGGCTCATCACGCCAAAGCTGGCACCCTTGTCGTAAACTTCCCCCACCTGTGCCAACAGCACTCTAAGCGCTTCAGGAGAGAGGCCATAGACCTCCAGATCAATATCCTTGCACTCCACGCCCATGAGTCCATCGCGCACAACGCCACCCACATAGTACGCACGGCCCCCCGCCTCCTCGACTCGACGGGCGATCTGGTGAGAAAGAACTAGATCTCTTTGATAATCATTCAAATCTATCACCTTGGAGCATTATATCATGCCCTCCTCGCCCACGCAAGCGATCCTCCGGACGGAAAATGTCGAAAGTTAACCCTCCCGCCGCTTTCCCCAGGATGCGGTCTGTGCTATAATGGGGGCGGATATGGAAGAATCGGAAAGGGATGGACTAAAGATGGAATTGCTGAAGCGGAAAATATTGGAATGCGGCAGAGCATTAAACGAACACGTGCTGCTGGTGGACTCGTTTCTGAATCATCAGGTGGATGTCAATCTCATGCGGGAGATCGGTTGTGAATTTGCCCGGCGCTTCCGGGACGCCGGTATCACACGGGTGGCGACCATTGAGTCCTCGGGCATCGCGCCTGCGGCCATGACAGCCCTAGAGCTGAATCTGCCCATGATCATTTTAAAGAAGTCCACTTCCAGCATACTCAAGGACGATATCCTACAAACCCAAGTATTTTCGTTTACCAAGAACGCTCCCTACCAGCTGACCCTGAAGCCCCAGTTTATTCTGCCCGGGGATCGGGTGCTGCTCATCGACGATTTTCTGGCCAATGGCGAGGCTGCCCTGGGTGCTTCCACTCTGCTGGAGCATGCAGGTGCGCAGGTAGCGGGCATCGGCATCGTCATTGCCAAGGTATTCCAACCGGGTTTAAACAAATTGCGGGAAAAAGGCTATCGGGTAGAGGTGCTGGCTCCGGTATGCCAGATGTCGGAAAACAGAATTGAGTTTGGTGATCCGACATGAAGTCCCTTCGAGACATTCGCCTGTTTTTGCTGGATATGGACGGTACCTTCTACCTGGGAGACCACCTCATCGAAGGTTCGCTGGATTTTATTGAAAAGCTGCGGCAAACAGGCCGGGATTTTCTGTTTCTCACCAACAATTCCTCGCACAACGCAGCCTTCTATGTGCAGCGGCTGGCGCGCATGGGTCTGAAGGTAGATCAAAATAAAATTCTGACTTCCGGAGAAGCCACCTGTGAAAAATTACTGGAGCGCTTTTACGGAAAGCGAGCTTTTGTGTTGGGCAATGAATTTCTACTGGAGGAGTTCCGGCAAGCCGGTATCGCGCTGGACAACGAACATCCGGACATCGTGGTAGTGGGCTTTGATACCACACTCACCTATGAAAAGATGCGTGCCGCTTGTGATTTTATTCGCCACGGCCTCCCCTACATCGCCACCCATCCGGATTTTAACTGCCCCACGGAGGATGGCTTCATGCCTGATATCGGCGCTATCATGGCCTTTATTGAGGCTTCCACGGGCCGGCGTCCCGACCTAGTGGTAGGCAAGCCCTACACAGGCATCGTAGAAGCAGCCCTTCGCCGGACCGGCTGCCGCGTGGAAGAAATGGCCATGGTGGGCGACCGGCTCTACACCGATATTGAAACGGGAATCCGCAGTGGTATGCTATCTATCCTAGTCATGTCAGGAGAAACCACTCAGGAAATGCTCGATCAGTCTGATACTGTTCCTGACCTGAAATTTAACCGCCTGTCAGACATGATCGAACTGCTGTAAATTTAAACCATCTAAAAAACGGATCTGCGCGGACAATTCTTTCTTTACCTGAATTGCCCGCGCAGTTTTTTCTCAGAGCGTCTACTTCCTAATGTACCTCAAACACCGCTGGCACCATAATTTTTCAAGACCCGGGCGGAAGGATCGTTCACGTCACAGCCGGGCCAACTCCGGTTAGGCATCCAGAAATCCACCACCATCCGACTCTGTCCCGGATAAAACTTTTCAAACAGTTCGCGATACATCAGACTCTCCCGTGTAAAGGGGCGGGCATGATCATACTCCGCACACTTTACGGCAGTCTCCCCCAGGGAATATTTCTGCCGCGCAAATTCCTTGAGATCATCCACCATGGAATGCCCCACAGCATCGGAAAACGCCGCTTTCTGCCGCCACAGAATGTTCTCGGGCAGAATGTGGTCCTCTTCAAACGCTTTACGAATCAGATATTTGCCCATATTATAGCGGTTCATTTTCAGGGCGGGATCAATGCTCATGGCATAGCGCACAAAGGCCAGATCTCCAAAGGGTACCCGGGCCTCCAGGGAGTTAGCTGAAATACATCGATCTGCGCGCAGCACGTCGTACATGTGCAGCTCCCGCACGCGCTTTTGCGCCTCCCGCTGGAATTCGGCGGCGTTAGGTGCAAAATCGGTGTACTTGTATCCGAAGAGCTCATCCGAAATCTCGCCAGTCATGATCACGCGAATATCCGTATGTTCATGAATGTATTTACATATCAGATACATGCCCATGCTGGCGCGAATAGTGGTAATATCATAGGTAGCCAGCAATTCCACCACCTTGGGCAACTCACTCAACACCTGCTCTCTGGTAATGATCACTTCAGTATGATCGCTGCCTATATAGTTCGCCACTTGGCGGGCATACTTCAGATCGATGGCGTCTACATCCATGCCCACAGCAAAGGTACGAATGGTCCCCTTGAGTTCACGTTGTGCAATAGCGCAAACCAGTGAAGAATCCAGGCCTCCGGAGAGGAGGAAACCCAGGGGCGCGTCCGCATCCAGGCGCTTTTTCACTCCTTTTACCAGTAAATCGTGCAGGTGGGCACAAACCGTATCCTCATCCTCCATCACAAATTGATCCACTCTGGATACATCAGCATAGCGGACAAACTTACCGTCCGCCCAATAACAGCCAGGTGGAAACGGTAGAATGGTTTCGCACAAGCCCATCAGATTTTTGGCCTCGCTGGCAAAGGCCATGCCACCATCCGCCAATCTGCCAAAATACAACGGCCGGATTCCAATGGGGTCACGAGCGGCAATCAGGCTGTTTCTCTGTGCGTCATAAATGATCAGCGCAAATTCCGCGTCCAGCACATGAAACATTTCCAGGCCATACTCCCGATACAGCGGCAGTAGGATTTCGCAGTCGGATTGGCTGATAAATTTGTATTTTCCCATCAACCTTTCACGAATGGGTCGAAAGCCATACAGTTCTCCGTTACAGATCACATAATCGTCGTCCAGGCGAAAAGGTTGCATACCACTCTGATCCAGACCCATGATGGCAAGCCGGTGAAAGCCCAAATATCCGCAGGGAATCTGAATGAACTGGCTCATATCCGGTCCCCGGGAAATCGTCCGGTCAAAGCATTCTTTGAGTACAGCAGGATCCATGGATCTACTCTCGATTCCAAAAATAGAACACATAAAAGGCACCTCCGTCTTATTTCGGCGACACTTCGTTCCTGATTTCAGGACGAAGGCCGCCGCTCCGTGGTGCCACCTGATTTACTTCTCAGCAGGTTCAAACAAACCCTGACGATTGTAACGTGTCGTCTTCACGCCGCCCCTACTGACAGTACATAGCCTGCGTTGGGTTTGGACTTGGAAGTGTTCTTCATCCGGCCGCCCATGCGGGATTTCCACCGTCGCCCGCTCTCTGGAATGCAGCGCATCCGTCTTACTCTTCTTCCGCATCGCTTTCTATATGAATTTTTGAGCATTTTATCACTGTCACTTTTACCTGTCAAGCCCTTTAATCAAAAAACAAAAATGCAAGCTCCATATTTAAAATTGCTTTTTATAGCGATAACCGATTAGTTTTATCTTTATAATGCATGCTTCCCATACGGTCCTTTCAACATTCACTTAACAACGATAAAAAAAGCAGCGGCACAACGACATCAGTAAAGGCGTGCTGCTCAAGAATCCATTTGCTGCGTTTTTTATTTTCTCAAGGAGCCTTAGCCCTGAACAAGTACAGCAAATCAGATATCATCCAATGACCAGAAAAAAGATGTGGAATTCATTGGCACAAAGTTTACTGTTATCTTTGGTCAATTAAATAATGTGTACATCCTGGCCAGTCATATTAAAAAAGGCCGGAATATGGGGGCATGATTGACAGCAATTCCAATCCGCATTCAGGAGAATGATCGACAGTTCTAGCCTCACCTGAATGCTTTTGCCATTTTTAGACGAACTCCACCGCAGACAAAAGAGCCCTGTCAATCTCGATGTACATCATTAGGACAGAAGCCCTCTGTAGGCAATCCAGAGCATACTAAAAAGACCTGAGCGAGGGAAAGCACTTCTCCAATACAAGCCTGACAGGCACCAACTTTGTCACAGGTATGTGCAGTGATTTTGCCCATGCACTGAATGATGAAGGTCCCCTTGAACGGCACATCCAATGCCGATCTGGCAGAAACCAGTGTCGTATGGAACGAGTGTATTTCAGAGCCCAAATCCGTCCTTATAAGGTATATCTTCAAGCCACTAACGCCAATATCGGAATGAAGCTCTTATCGCGTTTATAATGGTCGTCTCCGCTCGATACAGATGCCCAACAGATGCCCAACGGGAGACAGATACATTCTGGGAACTGCGATAGATTTCATAGAAGTTGAACGTCTACTACCCTCTTTTGCCTCGAAACGCACGTCTGAAAGATTGTACAGCTATCTTCGATGGCGCGAGCTATATTCAAAAAGCCAACGCCGAAGGCATGCAAGCTTGTGATGTATTTCATGGTGCAAAGTGAATTTAAAATAATTAAAACCAAGAATTGACCGCCTTTTTCTTGGTCGACTCCGACAGTAAGCCCCCTTTTCATCTTTCTGTCTGTCAGACATATTCTCAACATTGAGGGGACACCTCATAACCAGTTCCCACATTTGAGCAAAATAGCAACAACCATTGTTTTAATACAATGCCTCCTAATGCTAAAAATGGTACATCGCATAAAGGGGGTACATTATAATAACGAGATTATGGATTCTGCTAATTTGGTGCGCTTTATCTACCTATGAAACATCCTTGCTTGCTTTCAAATCCAAATTGAATGGGTGGTAGATCACAGTCGCCGTGTTATCGTTATTTACAACAGAGAAAAGGGCGGTACCCGCAACACAATCTAATATACAAAAAAGCATTGTATGGAGATAATGCGCTGAATGTAAACAGCCCGTAGCCTAAAAAGCTACGCACTTTTTTGCATATATGTTGATTGGAAAACCAATGGCAGACAGCCATTGAAAAAGACCTGTCCGCCATTGCCTTTAACTAAAATTCCAGAGTATGGCACGTTAACGTGCCATATCCTTTTTCAGCCATATCAAGAAAAGAAGCAACCCAACGATGCAGATTGCACTGCCAAAGTAAAATGCAGCTGATAAATTCCAATCCGATAGTACGCCAAAAACCAGACTTGTTCCAACGGCAATACTGTCCAGCAGCATACCACAGACGCTAAGTGCAGTAGCTCGGTTCCTGCTTGTAATTTGCCGGTTTTGGATATCTAGCAAGAGAGGCTGAAATAGTGTGTTGCAGAGACGAAGGAGCAACACACTGATTACAGATGGTAGTGCCAAGGGCGTAGATCCGAGTATAAGGCAAGATAAAGCCGCAAGAACACAGAACAGGGCGAAGGAACGGCGAATTCCTACCCGACTGGTAAAGGCTGAAGAATATGTTCCCAACAATCCCAATAGTGTGGCTACGATATACACCAGACCGATAACAGAGTCGCTCAACCCACAACGTTCATACTGAAGCTGATTTAAGAACACAGTGATCGTCTGATGGGCTTCTGACAGCAAAGCCATGCCAACAAGAAACAGAAGAAGTGTGCGATTAGAAAAGATTTGGTGGAAACTCTCGCTAAATGGCTCCACTGCTGTTTCCTCAGAGACGGTCTGACGCACTTCGGTTAGTCCGAAAGAGAGCACCATTGCAATTCCGTAGCTAATCACTGTCAGCAGACCAGCTAGCCAATAATCATTTCCCACAAATACTGAGAACACCGCTGCTGCAACCAGCAGACCAGCCATACTCATACTACTGTAAATCCCAAATGCTTTCTGACTATTTGTTCCTTCGCAGGATAAATAGATAATGCTGGAGTCAACACCTGAGAAGCCAGCCAGCACTACACTGAGCATAATGCGCTCTGCCAGAAACCACCCAAACCCAGCTGCCTGCCAAAATACGATTTTTGAAGTAAAATAAAGAGATGAACAGAAAATCATGGTTTTCCGATAGCCGATTTTGTCGGCTATAATTCCCCATGGAATTTCTAAAAGAATGCCCAGAGCCAAAGATATGCTTTCAATGATCGTGATTTCAAAAACTGTAACACCCTGTGCATGCCGATACAGCGTGGCAATTGGCCCATAAAAAACCATGCCTTGCAATAGTGCCATGGCATACATCACATATAAATTTTTCTTCATAGTTCCTATCCTTTCTGAACTTTGGGTACAACAATTAGACGTCCGTTAGATGACGCCTAAATCTTCGTATTCCGAAATGACCCAAAATCAGATTGGATAATTCATTCTACACTGTTCCTCCTGATATTTTTGTACTATATTACTTATATATTATCGCAGAACCTTGCAGGATGTCAATTTGTTTTTTGCCTTAAAATCAATCTATCTACAACAATTGTTTGAAGCGGAAGATGCGTATGAGGGCATTAACAAAAGCTCCGAGCGATTGCATCACTGAAAAAATGCGGAGTGTAGTAAGAGCAATTGAGATCTCTGCACTTCTAATTGCAAGCTTGAAACATATCCAGAAAAACAATAGATATAGATAACGATTACTTTATTGTCAATCGCCATTTAAAATGCAAAGTCCCTGCCTTGGAAAGTATTCCGGCAGGGATTTATTTTTGGTTGAATGTATATGGAAAAGCTAAAAAAGACTGTTTAACAAACAAAAATTAAGAACCGTGGCCTCGATACGCATTATATCAAAATCACGATTCTTATTTGGTGGACCCGAGGGGAGTCGAACCCCTGTCCGAAGATCAGATTGCCAGAGCATCTCCGAGCGCAGTCTATGTTTTGACATTCCCTCCATGAGGCTCCCACAGACAGGATCCTCACTTCAGTAGCTTCATCAAATCCCACCGCCCACAAAGCTTGAGGCGGCTGGTTCCCTGCCTTTATGACGCCGGTGACCTGCGCCGCAGGAGGCTTAGGGCCGACGATCGCAGATTAAGCTGCGAAAGCTACGTTTTCGTAGTTGTCAGTTCATTTTAAGTCCCGTTGATGAGGCAGTTCAGGGCTGCCGCTCGCTTCTCTGACCCTCCGTACCCCCGTCGAAACCAGAATACGGGCCCATGTCCGCGCACCTATACGAACCACATTCAGTACCGGTCCTTCATAGAGCGCTCAATTTCGCGTTTGGCGTCGCGCTTGGCCATATCATCCCGCTTATCATACAGCTTTTTTCCTTTGCATAGAGCCAGCTCCAATTTCATTCGGCCCTCTTTCAGATAGACCTGCAACGGAATCAGCGCCAATCCCTGCTCCATTACCTGCTGACGGCATTTACGAATCTCTGCCTTGTGCATCAACAGACGCTTGGGACGCAATGGGTCGGTATTGTAATAGCTCCCTTTTTCATAGGGACTGATGTGCATACCCTGCACCAGCATTTCCCCATTGACCACCTGCGCATAGCAATCCTTTAAATTGCACTTGCCCAGACGCATGGATTTAACTTCCGTGCCTTTAAGCTCTATGCCCGCTTCCCAGCTGTCCAGAACAAAGTAGTCGTGCCGGGCGCGCTTATTCTGGGCAATTATCTTTATTCCCTTTTTCTCGCCCGCCATGCTGCTCCTCCTTTGCGCCAATCGCTGTCCTTTCAGTATACCACAGAAGCCCTGGTTTGTAAACCGTTAAAACCTAAGGATTTACTCCTCATTATTTCCCCCTCACGCAAAAATATTTCTCATCGCGGCAAATGAACTTTTAGGGCACCTTAGGAAATTTAAATTCCTGTTTAAGGCATTGAATTCACGTTTAAATATATGCCAGAACGACATTTTTAGTGATGGAAAGGCGGCTCATAGCATGAATAATTACGAAGTTTTGATTCAAACCATCAATCCTTGCGGGGGCGACAATCACGATAAAAAAGAATTCCTGGAGATCCAGGCAGAAAGCCCCGAAGCCTATGTAAAATCCCACGGTTCCTATCCTATTATGGACAGTCTGATCAATGCAAACGGGGACACGGTAATTACCACCGGAGACGGGAAGGGAAACTTTGTCAAATATACCTTTACGGAATAAACTAAGCTTCTGACCTATTCACGTCGGATTGACCGCGAGACAATTTTGATCTCATGTCACAATAAAGCGATCTCCACCCAATACAGGGGGAGATCGCCTTTTTATTTTATGATCATTGCGCCATGAAAGATAGGATCTTCCTGCATCCATAACGGATTACAGGCTTTGTTGGGATTAAATCGAATCTAATGCAAAGCGTTCACGGAATTCTTCAAAGCGCTTACCGAATTTTTCCTGATTATTCTTGACCTGAATGGTGTATTCGTGCATATCCAAACTGTTGTTAGCAATTTCGATCAGGCACGCCGCCAAATTAGAGCAGTGATCTGCCACGCGCTCCAGATTGGAAAGGATGTCTGAGAGTACAAAGCCCATCTCAATGGTTGACTCTGCATGAGTCAGACGACCGATATGCCTGCTCCGAATGGTTTTATTGATCAAGTCGATCACCTGCTCCAAAGGTTCCACCTGAGAGGCAATTTCCAAATCATCCTTTTCCAAACTCTCCATGGCATACCGCATAATTTCCTCCACGGCCGCCATGATAGTATGCAGTTCTCTACGGGTTTCAGGTGTAAATTCCAGCTTCTTATCATGAATTTCCTGAGCAGATTCCGTCAGGTTCACTGCATGATCGCTCAGGCGCTCCAAGTCGCCGATCATGTGCAGATATTTAGACAGCTCATGTGCATTTTCCTCACTCATGGAATGAGAAGATAGTTTGACCAGATAGCTGCCCAGTTTATCTTCGTAAACATCCACCTCATTTTCCACATCTGCCACATGCTGCGCCAGGGAAGCATCATAGTTTACGAACAGCCCCATAGCTTCCTTCAACGCATTCATGCTCTTATGCGCCATTTCCAACAGCATTTCATGAGCTCGCTCCAAAGCCACGCTCGGGGTAACGAACAGGCGTTCATCCAACAGACGCATGTCCTCCGCAGACTTGCTGTCCGGCACCATTTTTCGCGCCAATGCGGCTAGTTGATCGCCAAAGGGCATTAATGTCATTGTAGAGAGCAGATTAAAGGAAGTGTGTACCACCGCGATACCCAGCGGGGTAATTGCGCTTTCCGTAAAAGGAAATTGAAAAACGGCATTAGCCACATTAAAGAGGGTCAGCCATACCAGCGTGCCTACAATATTAAAGGTCAAATGCACCATGGAGGCGCGGCGCGCATCTTTTGTGGCCCCCACAGAGGAAATCAGCGCCGTGACGGTAGTACCGATGTTCTGTCCCATGATCACCGGGATAGCTGTGGCATAACTGATGCTTCCTGTAAGAGAGAGTGCCTGCAGAATACCCACGGAAGCGGAAGAAGATTGTATGATCGCCGTGAGCAATGCGCCAGCCAATACACCCATGATAGGATTGGAAAACATCGTCATGATGCTGGTAAATTGCGGCACATTGGCCAAAGGTGCCACTGCATCGGACATGGTCTCCATACCAAACATCAAAATAGCAAAGCCAAGCAAGATCCCCGCCGCATCCTTCTTGCGCTGCTGTTTGGAAAAGAGATGCAGCACAATGCCGACAAGCGCCAGCACAGGCGTAAAACTAGACGGCTTGAGCATGGTGATATACCATGCATCGCCACTGACACCCGTCAGGCTCAACAACCAGGATGTGACAGATGTTCCGACGTTCGCGCCCATGATGATATACACCGACTGAGCCAGTGTCATTAATCCGGAATTAACAAAACCCACCACCATGACCGTCGTGGCTGACGAGGACTGAATGACCGCCGTAACAACCAAACCCAACAGGAATCCGTTGAGGCGGCTGGAAGTCAATCTGGTAAGTATGGATTTGAGCTGATTGCCTGCACATTTTTCCAGCGAGCTACCCATGATGCTCATTCCATACAGGAACATTGCCAGCCCTCCGAAGAGCATCAATCCATCCGTGATCTGCATAGAATCCCCCACAATCATCTGTATTCTACCGTATTTTATCACGGAAATATCAAAGCCTGCTCAAAAGCATGTCAATTCATCGTTAATTGAAATGGCTTAATTTTAAAAATTCTCCCTTCTGAAGCTCTTCTAAATAAGCCAAAAGGCGACCTTAGGTCTGTCCCCTGCCGCCTTTAAAAACTACCTGCCCAGTTTCCATTTTTCCCGCCTGACACCAAAGCGCCACATTTTCCTATGAGCGCACGAATACATGAAATACAACCTTTTCAAAGGTTTTTGGTGTTACCCGAAGGATAAACGCCCTATTTCTCAATACCGCTATGATCCTCAGCTATGGCAGTGGATGCCCTAAGGGCAATCTCCTTCCCCCGTTCAAAACCTGCACACGAAGTCCTAAGAAAATCGAACTCAGTCAGGATATCTTTCCCGACGGGCAGCCACCGTCACGCTTAACCTTTTCCTATCTGCCAAAAAGTTCCAATGCCCTGCGCATATTCTCCCGCACAGGCACTTCAAAGGGACAGCGCCCTTCGCAGGCGCCACATTGAACACAGCTTCCAGCCCCTACCTTAAGCGCTGCATAGTGTTCCCTCACAGTTTCCGGTACAGAACCCTGTGCCCGGGCCAGGTTGTAAAAGCGCGTCACTTCCGCCACATCAATTCCTTGAGGACAGGGTGCGCAATGTCCGCAGTACATGCAGTGGCCCTTCCAGCTGATCTTGGGCAGAGCAGCCAGCGCAGCGGCATAGTCGCGCTTCTCTTCCGATGCCGATTCATAGTCAATGCAGTTTTTCAGCTCCTCCAAATTCCTCGCCCCGCACATTACACTGGCTACTCCCGGTCGGGTAAGGGCATAGTGAATACACTGATAGGCCGTAAGCGCTCGCCCCGCCGGAGAGTACGGGCTAAGTAGATCTCCGCCACCAAAAGCCTTCATCACCGTAATGCCCACACCCAGGCGTTGGCAGGTTTCGTAGAGCAGCGCCCTCTTCGGGTCCATGTTCACAAGAGGTTTCGCATAACTCTTTTCGGCCCAAAGTTCCTCCACGTCCTCCGTTCCTGGCAGCAAATCGTAGCAGGGATTGATGCTGAACATTAAGACGTCAATGCAGCCATTCTTTACTGCCTTGAGAGCCGCCTCCGGATTGTGGCTGGACAGGCCAATGTGCCGAATTGCGCCGGCAGCCTTCAACTCCTGGGCATAGCGAAAGATCTGACCACTTTCAATTTCATCCCATTCACTTGGAGAATCCACGTAATGAATCATACCAATTTCTACGTGATCTGTTTGCAGGCGGTGCAATTGATCTTCAAAGCTCCTCTCAACGAGAGCGAGATCCCGGGTACGCTTGTATTGGCCTTCTTCCCACACAGTACACAGGTGTGCCTGAAGCACAAACTTTTCCCTTCGCCCACAAAGTGCCTCGCCCAGTCCACTGCGCAATTCGGGATTGGGCGCATATAAATCGATGCAGTTGACACCTTCCGCTTCCATCAAATCTACCATTTCCAAAATTTGCTCTTGCGACTTTTCCAGAAAGCCCTCGCAACCCATGCCAATTTCGCTGACGTTCAATCCGGTGCGACCCAGCGTGCGATAGATCATGGCCATTCTCCTCCCCATGTCTTTTTTTTATTATCCCGCGCAAATCACACAAAGTCAAGTTCCATCCAGCTCTACACCCATAAAACAGCTCCAAGACTGCGTGTGGACAGGGCAAGTACCGAAATCCCGTGCCACATCTTTCTTATCTTCGCAAGCCGGGAACAGCGCACGATCCCTCTACTTGCATTTTGGGCTATCAGCTCCAAACCCTTCCATCGTTGCAAATGCACGCAGAAACTTTTTTCTAAAGATATATCCCTTGTACAATTCCTTCTATAAAATGATATGTACAAAGCCTTCTGCATTCCGGGGACACAGTTCTGCCATCGTTTAAAATCCCCTTGCAAAAGACAGATGCACTATGCGGACCATCTTCCTTGCAGATCTATCCCCAAAGGATTCTTTGCACAAGAAGCCCAAATACAAAATTCCAGTATATTTCCAAAAATTTCTTTCTTTATCCGAAAATATTAAATAACCATCCCAATACTTTGGGAAAATTATAAGGCTTGACAATGAGAAAGGAATGTGCTACACTCATAGCCGATAATTGAATATCACTCCAAAGACGATGACGAAGACGGCTGGAGCGCATGCGTTCAGAGAGTCGGTGGCTGGTGCGAACCGATGGCAGAGGCTCTAAAGGCCCATCCCTTCCGAGTTGAAGCCCTGAAAAGTCAGATGATTAGGGGCTTACGTGATTGCTGCGTGAATGCAAAGGACTTGTTTGAGTCCGCAGAGTGGCAGCCGTTATAGCTGCAATTTGAGTGGTACCGCGAGTGTAATAATTGCACCCGTCTCAAAGCAAACGCTTTGGGGCGGGTTTTTCCTGTCCCAAGGACACCAACAGAAAGAGGGATTGAGAATCATGAACAACCTGCTGACCCAACTTCAGGAAATCGCTCTGCGCATTCGGGAAATGCGGGCCATTCTGGGACTTTCTACCCTGGAAATGGCAGAAAAAACCGGTGTAACGGAAGATCTCTATACCCAATATGAAAGCGGAGAGATGGATCTTCCCTTTACCTTTATCCACAAATGCGCCCTGGCTTTTGGCATTGAAATTACCGATCTTCTGGAAGGACAGAGCGCCCATCTTTCCAGTTATACCGTAACCCGAAAGAACAAGGGCATCACCACCGCCAAGGAGGAAGGTATCACCATTCAGTCCCTGGCCCCCATGTTCCGTCAGAAAATTGCGGAACCTTTTTGGGTAAAATACGATTACCTGCCGGAGCAACAGAACAAACCCATCCATCTGACCACTCACTTCGGCCAGGAATTTGACCTGGTGATCAGCGGATCACTGAAGGTGCAGGTCGGTGATAATATAGAAATCCTGAATGAGGGCGACAGCATCTACTACAATTCTTCCACCCCTCATGGCATGATCGCCGTGGATGGAAAAGAGTGCCAATTTGTCGCCGTAGTGCTGCCGGGTGAGGAAGTGGCCCAGCAGGAAATCCGGGACAGCCTGATCTCTGCCAGCAAATCCGAAAATCTGATTTGCGAAAAGTTCATTTCCTGCGAAGAGAACGAAGAAGGCGCCCTGCGAGCCATCCATTTCCATAATGAAAGCAAATTCAACTTTGCCTTTGACATCGTAGATGCCATTGCGGATAAGTATCCTGAAAAACTTGCCATGCTGCACCTGGATCGGGAAAAGAAGGAACGTCGCTTCACCTTCCGGGATATGAAGCGCCTCTCCGCCCAGGCCGCAAACTATTACAAGTCACTGGGCATACGCAAGGGCGACCGGGTGATGCTGGTGCTGCGTCGAAACTGGCAGTTCTGGCCTGCCATCATGGGCCTGTGCAAGTTGGGCGCCATCGCCATTCCTGCTACAGATCAGCTGCTGGCTCACGATTACGAGTACCGCTTTGAAGCCGCAGGGGTAACTGCGATCGTTTGCACCGGCTTTGGTCATGCAGCTGAACACGTGGATGCAGCCAAGGGAAACGAGCGCATCATCAAGATCCTGGTGGGCGGAAGCCGAGAAGGCTGGCACAACTTTGATGCTGAAAGTCCGCTCTTCTCCCGGAATTTTGAACGCACCGAAGAGAGCATCTGCGGCGATGACCCCATGCTGATGTTCTTTACCTCCGGGACCACCGGTTATCCCAAGATCGCAGTACACAGCTGTACCTACCCCCTGGCCCACTACATCACCGCCAAGTACTGGCACGGCGTACATCGCGACGGTTTGCACTTCACCATCTCGGATACCGGTTGGGGCAAGGCCCTGTGGGGCAAACTCTACGGTCAATGGCTGTGTGAAGGAGGCGTATTCACCTACGACTTTGACCGCTTCGATGCAGCAGATATTCTGCCCTTGTTTGGCAAATATCGCATCACCACTTTCTGTGCACCACCGACCATGTACCGTATGATGATCCGCCAGGATCTGAGCAAGTATGACTTCAGCAGCCTGGTACACGCTACCACCGCCGGCGAAGCCATGAACCCTGAAGTCTTCCGCCTGTTCGAAAAGCAGACGGGCTTGCGCATCATGGAAGGCTTCGGCCAGACCGAAACCACTCTTTCCGTGGCCAACCTTATGGGAGACGGACACAAAGTGGGCTCCATGGGCAAGCCAGTCCCCCTGTACGACATCGCCCTGTTAGATCCCGACGGCAATCCCGTGCCCACCGGCTCCAGTGGAGAGATCTGCATTCGCACCGACCGTCAGCGCCCCTGCGGTCTGTTCCTGGGTTATTATCAAGATCGAGAGCGCACTATGGAGGTCTGGCACGACGGCTGGTATCACACCAGAGACGTGGCCTGGCAGGATGAGGACGGCTTTTTGTGGTACGTCAGCCGTGCAGATGACGTAATCAAATCCTCCGGTTACCGCATCGGGCCCTTTGAAATTGAAAGCGTCATCATGGAACTGCCCTACGTGCTGGAATGTGGCGTTTCCGCCGCTCCGGACGAAGTACGCGGCCAGGTGGTCAAGGCCAGCGTAGTTCTGACCAAGGACGTTCAGCCCAGCGAGGAACTTAAAAAAGAGATTCAGGAGTACGTTAAAAAGCACACCGCACCTTATAAGTATCCCCGCATTGTAGTATTCAGAGATGAACTGCCCAAGACCATCAGTGGAAAGATTCAGCGTCACAAACTTTAAAAAGGTTTAACTAAAAAATTTGTGGCATCAGAAGATTCTTCGTTGACAAACGGGTAAAAATGAGATAAGATAGGTGCAATCGAATTGAAAAAGCGATGACGGAGAGTGCCAGGGTAGTTCCCGTTTCAGAGAAGTGGCGGTAGGTGCAAGCCACGAACGTGGAGACCGGACGCATCTGTATCTCCCGAGCCGGAAGGAAGAAAGCGCAAGCAAGTAGACCCTTTCCGTGATGGCTGCGTAAATGCCAAGGGCTTGATAGAGCCTGTAGAGGGGCGGTCAGACCGGCCGCAATTTGAGTGGTACCGCGGGCACAGTTTTCGGCGCTCGTCTCAAAGATCTCATTTCTTTGCGGCGGGCGCCGTTTTGCATACCGCAGCGCCAAGGGAGGTAGGAAATGAATTTTAAACGCATTGTGCTGCTCTCCGGTCACTATGGAAGCGGCAAGACCAATATCGCCGTGAATCTCGCGTTTTACCTCCATCAAAGTCGGGATCGGGTGGCCATTGCAGATATCGACATCGTCAACCCCTACTTTCGGACAGAGGATTCCCGCAAGGATCTGGAGGCAGCAGGAATCCGGTTGATTTCCTCGGAATTTGCCAGCTCCAACGTGGATCTACCCGCTCTTCCGCAGGAAGTATACGGCATAACCGACGACCGGGGAGTGAGCGCCGTCATTGATGTAGGTGGCGACGATCGGGGTGCATTGGCACTGGGCCGCTGGAGGGACGCCATTCTGGAAGAGAATAATTATGAAATGTTACTGGTAGTCAACCGTTTCCGCCCGCTGACCCGAGATGTTTCCTCCACATTGGAAGTTATGAACGAGATTGTCCAAGCAGCGGGCATGCCCTTTACCGCAGTAGTAAATAATTCCAACCTGGGTGAGGAAACCACGCCGGAAGACGTGCTCTCCTCCATGGCATACGCTAACGAAATTTGTCGTTGCACAGGGCTTCCCTTGAAGATGACCACGGTACATGAAACGCTTTTTCCCGCCCTATCGGGCCGAATTGAGAACCTCTTCCCGCTGAAACTGCAGCAGAAGATCAAATAAAAATGAAAAGAAAAGAGGAGAAGAACATGGCTAAGCTGACTTTCCAGACGGACCGCTGCAAGGGCTGCGGCCTGTGCGTGAGCGCCTGCCCCAAAGGGTTGCTCGCCATCGCCAAAGACAAGATTAACCAAAAGGGCCATCATCCGGCAGAGATTACTGAACCGGAAAAATGCATAGGCTGCGCGTCCTGCGCCATTATGTGCCCGGATTGCATCATTGAAGTGGAAAGGTGAGGAGAAAAACATGGCTGAAAAGGTATTGATGAAAGGTAACGAGGCCATCGCCGAAGCTGCGATTCAGGCCGGTTGCCGCCACTATTTCGGATATCCCATCACGCCCCAGACGGAAGTGGCCGCCTACATGGCCAAGCGCATGCCCAAAATCGGCGGAACCTTTCTGCAGGCGGAGAGTGAAATTGCCGCCATCAACATGGTCTACGGCGTGGCTTCCACGGGACATCGAGTGATGACTTCCTCCTCCAGCCCGGGAATCTCCCTCAAGGGCGAGGGCCTCAGCTACATGGCGGGTGCAGAATTGCCGGCACTGGTAGTAAATGTTCAGCGCGGCGGCCCCGGGTTGGGCGGCATTCAGCCCTCCCAATCAGACTATTTCCAGGCCACTCGCGGCGCTGGCCACGGCGACTTCCACATGTTGGTACTGGCTCCCGCAAGTATTCAGGAAATGGCTGATCTGACGGCCAAGGGCTTCGATCTGGCAGACAAATATCGCATGACTGTAATGTTGCTGGCAGACGGCACCATGGGCCAGATGATGGAACCCGTGGAAATTCATACCCCTGAAGTGAAGGAGTACGATAAATCCTGGGCCGTCACCGGCACCGGCATGAAGCGGGAACACAATGTGATCAACTCCCTGAGCCTGGATCCCTACGAGTTGGAACAGATGAATCTGGCGCGCTATGAGCGCTATAAGATGATCGAGGAAACCGAAACCATGGCCGAAGAATATCTGATGGACGATGCGGAAATCGGCGTGGTAGCCTTTGGCATCGCGGCTCGCGTAGCCAAAAATGCCATCAATGAAGCCCGCAAGGCCGGCATAAAGGTAGGCCTGGTACGTCCAATCACCCTCTGGCCCTTCCCCAAAGAGGTTCTCAAGCGGGCGGCGCAGCACTGCAAGAGCTTCGTCTCTGTGGAGCTGAACATGGGCCAAATGATCGAGGATGTACGCCTTGCCATCGAATGCAGCCGTCCCGTGACTCTTTGTTCCCGTGCAGGCGGCGTGATTCCGTCCCCCAAAGAGGTCTACGACAAGATCATGGAAGCTGCTAAAGGAGGTGCCGAGAAATGAGTATCGTATTTAAAAAGCCCCATGCGCTCACGGACGCACAGCTGCACTATTGTCCGGGCTGCACCCATGGCATTGTGCACCGCCTGGTGGCTGAGGCCATAGATGAGCTGGGCATTGAGGGCAAGACCATCGGCGTAGCCCCCGTGGGCTGCTCCGTTATGTGCTACAACTATTTCCGCTGTGACATGGTGGAAGCGGCTCACGGCCGTGCTCCTGCTGTAGCGACCGGCATCAAGCGTGCCGATCCTGAAAACCACATTGTCTTCACCTATCAGGGCGACGGCGATCTGGCTTCCATTGGTACTGCTGAGACCGTGCATGCTGCGGCTCGCAATGAAAACATCACCGTTATTTTCATCAACAATGCCATTTATGGCATGACCGGCGGCCAGATGGCCCCCACTTCCCTGCCGGGACAGGTTACTCAGACCTCCCCTTACGGCCGCGACGTCAACCTCTGTGGCTATCCGGTAAAAGTTTGCGAAATGCTCAGCGAGCTGGATGGCCCGGAATACCTGGAGCGCGTGGCAGTCAACAACGTTAAAAATGTTCGCGCCGCCAAGAAAGCCATTAAAAAAGCCTTTGAAAACCAGATCGCCGGCAAGGGTTTTTCCCTGGTGGAAGTCGTTTCCTCCTGTCCTACTAACTGGGGCATGACGCCGCAGAAGGCGCTGGAATGGGTAGAAGAAAAGATGATTCCCTATTATCCCCTGGGCGTTTACAAAGACAGATCCGCCGACGCAGAAAAGGAGGCTGTAAAATGACCCATTCTTACCTGATTGCAGGCTTTGGTGGACAGGGTCTCCTGTTCGCAGGCAAATTCTTGGTTTACAAGGGCATGTTGGAAAATAAGGAAGTCTCCTGGCTGCCTTCCTATGGTCCCGAGATGCGCGGCGGCACGGCCAGCTGCTCCGTCATTGTCAGCGACGATCCGGTGGGTTCTCCCATAGTGGACCACCCCGATATCCTGATGGTCATGAACCTGCCCTCGCTGGACCGGTATGAGAACAGCGTAGTCAGCGGCGGCATGATCTTTGTAGATTCCACGCTGGTGGAGCGCAAAGTGCACCGCACGGATGTGAAGACCTTCTACGTGCCCGCAACGCGCTTGGCCAGTGAAAACGGCATGACCACTCTGGCCAACATGATCCTCACCGGAAAAATTTTACATGAGCTGGGCGAATTCAGCGATGCAGACGTACAGGCAGCCCTCAACAAGGTGGTTTCCGCCAAACATCCGGAAATGTACGACTTTAACCTGAAGGCCCTTCAGATCGGCCGGGACTACAAGTAAACGGAGGATAAGCGCTATGCTGAATATTCGCATTGAAAAAACCACGGCGCCCCAGGCCAAACCTGTGGACGAAAGTAAGCTGGGCTTCGGTCAGATCTTTACCGACCACATGGCCATTGTGGACTGGAACAGTGAAAAAGGCTGGTATGATGCCCGCATCGTTCCCTTTGCGCGTTTCTCCATGCATCCCGCAGCCACCTGCCTTCACTATGGCTCCGAAATTTTTGAGGGACTGAAGGCCTATCGCACGGAGGATGGCCACATTCAACTGTTCCGTCCCCTGGAAAACGCCCGGCGCATGATTGCATCCGCAGAGCGCCTGTGCCTCCCGCAGCTGCCGGAGGAGGACTTCATGCAGCTGCTGACGGAACTGGTAAAACTCGAAAAAGACTGGGTGCCCCACAACCCTGGAACCTCCCTGTACCTGCGCCCGTTTACATACGGAAACGATGAAACGCTGGGCGTTCACGCAGTACACAATGCCCGCTTTGCCATCATTTGCAGCCCCGTGGGCAGTTACTACAAGGAAGGCATCAACCCGGTGGGCATCATGATTGAGGATGCCGATGTGCGCGCTGTGCGCGGAGGCACCGGCTATGCCAAGTGCGGCGGCAATTACGCCGCAAGCAACCGCGCCGGTGAGCGAGCTGAGCGCAAGGGATACAGCCAGGTGCTGTGGCTGGACGGTGTAGAGCGCAAATATGTGGAGGAAGTGGGCGCCATGAACGTAATGTTCAAAATCGCCGGCGAAGTCGTCACTCCTGCCCTCACCGGTTCCATCCTGCCGGGCGTAACCCGCAAGAGCTGCATTGAACTTCTCAAATCCAAGGGCTATAAAGTTTCCGAACGCCTGTTGAGCGTGGATGAGTTGGAAGCGGCCATGGAGAACGGAACCCTGGAGGAAGCTTGGGGTTGCGGTACGGCAGCGGTTGTCTCACCCATCGGCAAGCTTGCCTACAAGGATAAGGTGTTCACCGTCAATGACGGCAAGATCGGCCCTGTAACCCAGATGCTCTACGATACGCTGACTGGCATCCAGTGGGGAAAACTGGAAGACAGCTTTGGCTGGATCGTACCCGTGTGCTGAACCAGACTGTCCCTGAGGCCGCACACCGGCCCAGGGGCCTTTTAGTCTAAAAATTCACCGCCGCATCGGCAAACGGCTGCGCGGAGTGCCGGATTTTTCCCGTTTCCGGCGCAAATTCTTCAGAAGGAGTAGAATGCAAGATGCAAAACGTTTATTTAAGTGACATCACCATGAAGCTGGCGGACGCCGCCGATGGGTTTTCCCTAAGCTTTCGGGAGAAGATTGAGCTGTCCAAGCTTCTGGATAGACTGAACGTATCCGCCATCGAGCTGGCCCCCATCCGCAGCCGTAAAATTGATAGTCTGCTGATTAAATCTGTGGCCGCTGCCGTCAAGCAGAGCACCGTGGCCGTCCCCGTTACGCAGGATGTGGAGAGCGTAGAAATAACCTGGGCAGCATTAAAGGATGCTCGCCATCCCCGTCTGCAAGTACAGGCTCCCATGAGTCCCGCTCAAATGGAATACTTCTGGCATAAAAAGCCCGATAAACTGTTGGAGGCCATTCGAGATCTGGTAAAACGCTGCCGAGATCTGTGCCCGGATGTGGAGTTCATCGCCGACGACGCGTGTAGGAGCGAGCGCAGTTTCTTAATTCAGGCGATCTCTGCCGCCATCGAATCCGGCGCTACCGCCATAACCCTGTGCGACGCTGCGGGACTGATGTTTCCGGAAGAATTCACCGCCTTTTTGCAGGATATTCGGACCTGCGTACCTGCGCTCTCGGGCATTCGCCTGGGCGTGCTGTGTAATGACGCGCTTTCCATGTCCTCCGCTTGCGCCGTTGCCGCACTGCGCAGCGGTGCAACAGAGGTAAAGGTCGCCTCCTATTCCGGCAACGTCACCCATACCGCCGAAATGGCCGCCATTCTGTATGGTCGCGGGGATGATCTGGGACTGTACAGTGATATCCGCCATTCGGAGATCAAACGCATCACCAGTCAGATTGACTGGATGTGCCGCACCCATCGTCCTCAGGGTTCGCCATTTGATCTGGGCGTTCAGGATAAGGCCGAGCGTGCAGACATGACCCTTTCCAAGCATGACGACCGCGCCGCTATTCAGAAGGCCATAGAAAAATTGGGCTATGAGCTCAGCGAAGATGACATCTCCAAAGTCTATGACTCCTTCAAATCCATCGCTGCAAAAAAGGAAAGCGTCAGCGCCCGGGAACTGGATACCATCGTGGCCTCCGTGGCCCTTCAGGTACCTCCCACTTATCGCCTTCAGAGCTATGTCATCAACTGTGGCAACCTGATCTCCGCCAGCGCTCACCTGACACTGCGCAAGGGCGAGGAGAGTTTGGAAGGCATCTGTCTGGGCGACGGTCCCATTGACGCCTCTTTCCTGGCTTTTGAACAGATTCTGGGACACCACTACGAACTGGACGATTTTCAAATTCAGGCCGTTACCGAAGGGCGGGAGGCCATGGGCGAAACCATTGTGCGCCTTCGCTCCAATGGCAAGCTCTACTCCGGCCGGGGCATTTCCACAGATATCGTGGGCGCCAGCATTCAGGCCTACATAAATGCCCTCAATAAGATCGTGTATGAGGAGGCGGAAGTATGAAGCTTTCATTTTCCACCCGCGGCTGGGAGGATTGCAGTTGGGATGAACTGGTCAATACAGCGTTAGAAATGCGCTTTAGCGGCATTGAATTATACAATATTTTTAAGCAGCCGGAATTATTTGAAAGAAGTGGTCCCTTTCATAAGTACGCCATATCTGCTACGGTACGGATGCTGAGTGAAAAGAAACTGCAAATTCCCTGTCTGGACACCTCCTGCGATCTGTCTCTTCCGGGAGAAGAAAACGTAACCACGCTGACAGAGATGATCAATTTGGCTGCAGATCTCCGCGTAGACTGCGTATGCGCCTTCGCCTCCCGGGATGCGGAAGAAACCGTGCGGGAAAATATCGCAAAGTTGATTCCCCTGGCCCGGGCCAAGCAAGTGGTGTTGTTGGTCAAAACCAGCGGCATCTACGCCGACAGCGCTCGCTTGCGCGATTTGCTGAACACCTTTGCCTGTGATGAACTGGCAGTTCTGTGGGATATGCACCACACCTATCGGGATCACGGTGAACCTGCCGCTAAAACCATCGAAAACCTGGGCGCCTACGTGCGTCACGTGCATCTGCGGGACTCCGACAACGCGCAAACCTACAATCTGATCGGCGAGGGCAATATGCCCGTGGCAGACATGATGGCCGCCCTGTCCTCCATCAATTACGATGGCTACATCTCTCTGGAGTGGAAGCCCCAATGGATGGAAGATTTGCAGGACAAGGAAGTCATCTTCCCTCACTTCGTCAATTACATGAATCGGTTTGAGAGCACCCGCACCATGAAAAAGCCCTTGTACTACAACAACCGGCACACGGGCCAGTTTATTTGGAAAAAGGATGCCCTCATTGATCAAACATTCCCCAAGGTACTGGATCGCATGGTGGAAGAGTTTCCCGATCAGTTGGCTTTCAAATATACCACGCTTAACTACACCCGAAGCTATTCTGAATTCCGGGACGATGTGGACAACTTTGCGCGCTCGCTGATCGCTCTGGGTGTCCGGCCCGGAAGCCACGTGGCGGTTTGGGCCACCAATCTGCCCCAGTGGTACATCGCCTTTTGGGCGAGCTCCAAGATTGGTGCAGTGCTGGTAACAGTAAACACCGGCTACAAGATCCATGAGGCGGAATATCTTCTGCGTCAGAGCGATACCCATACACTGATTTTGGAAAAGAGTTACCGGGACAGCGATTACCAGCAGATCATCAACGAGTTGTGCCCCGAACTTCAAGAAACCCGTGCGGGCGATCCACTTCACTGCCACCGACTCCCCTTTTTGCGCAATGTCATCACCCTGGGCTTTTCCCAGAGCGGCGCACTGACCTGGGAGGAGGCGCTGGAGCGGGGCAAGAGCGTTCCCGTGGAGGAAGTGTGGCGCCTGGCGGCCCAGGTTTCTCCTCACGACGTGTGCAACATGCAGTACACTTCGGGCACCACTGGCTTCCCCAAAGGCGTGATGCTGACCCACTACAATGTAGTCAACAATGGCAAGTGCATCGGTGATCGCATGGATCTCTCCACTGCTGACCGAATGATGATTCAGGTACCCATGTACCACTGCTTCGGCATGGTTCTGGCCATGACGGCAGCCATGACCCACGGTGCAACACTGCTGCCCCTGCCCTATTTCTCCCCGAAACCTGCGCTGGCATGCATTCATCAGGAGCACATCACCTGTTTCCACGGCGTACCCACCATGTTTGTGGCCATGCTGGAGCATCCAGACTTCCCCAAGACCGATTTCTCTTACATGCGCACAGGAATTATGGCCGGTTCCCCCTGTCCCATCGCTAAGATGAAGCAGGTGGTGGAGGAAATGCACATGTCGGAGATCACCATCGTCTACGGCCAGACGGAAGCCTCCCCCGGCTGTACAATGTCCTCCACGGACGATTCCCTGGAAGTGCGCGTGGGTACCGTAGGTCGGGCCCTTCCGGAAATCGAGTGCCGCATCGTGGACCCTGAAACCAACGAAGAGTTGCCCGTGGGTGAGATCGGCGAATTCGTTGCCCGGGGCTACAACATTATGAAGGGTTATTATAAAATGCCCCAGGCCACTCGCGCCGCCATAGACGCTGATGGCTGGCTACACACGGGCGATCTGGCCTGCAAGACGCCGGAAGGTAATTATCGCATTACCGGCCGTCTGAAGGATATGATCATCCGCGGCGGCGAGAATATCTACCCCAAGGAGATTGAGGAATTCATCTATACGCATCCCAAGGTTTCCGATGTGCAAGTCATCGGCGTACCCGATGAAAGCTACGGCGAGGAAATTATGGCTTGCATCATCCTCAAAGAGGGAGAAAGTATGACCGAAGAGGAGATGAAGACCTATATCCGGGACCACATGGCCCGGCACAAGGTACCCCGCTACATTGACTTTGTAGACTCCTTCCCCATGAACGGAGCCGGCAAGATCCTCAAATACAAGATGCGCGAAGACGCCATTGAGAAGCTCAAACTACAGAAAGCAGCCGGCATTGAAACCGCATAAATTTTCCAATGAACGCTCCCCAGACAGGGTCTGGGGAGCGCCTTTTTCCGCCCGCATGGCCCCTTCATCTGCGCTTCATTGACATTTATTCATTCTGCGTTTATAATAATCAATATGGAGGAATATAACAATTTAATTAGAAATCAGAGATTTGCTTTGTTCCCGATCCATGTGGAGGACTAAAAAATGTTGAAAAAGTATTTTGCACTGGTGTTGATCTTATCCCTATTGATCAGCGCCGGGGCCCTGCAAGGTCCTGCTCAGGCAAAGGAATATACCGTGTACGTCATCTCAAACACTCTACCCGTTTACAGCAAGGTGTCCACCTCTTCCAAGGTTTTGGGCACCATGGCTTTCGGTGAATCCATGACCTGTCTGGCCACCAACAGCGGTTGGGCAGCAGTACGCAACGAGAATGGCGCCATCGGCTATTGTACCGTCAATTCCCTGAGCACAACCAACCCCAACAAGTACAGCGTCAAGATTTACATTACCGAATCCAACGTGCCCATATACCGCAGACCCAATACCAGCGCTTCGGTAATGACGAACCTTGAAAAAGGTTCCAGCTATACCGCAGTAGCCAAGACCACCGATGGAAATTGGGCACGACTGCAAAATGGCAAATATTATGGCTATGTGCAGATGAAGTATATCTCCCTTAGCGAAAGCGGCGATACGGGAGAATCTAACGAAAATCTTAATAAGACCGTTTACATCAGTGACAATACGCTCGCTGTCTATGACAAAGCGTCCACTTCCGGTAAAAAGCTAGGCACTATGGCCTATGGTGAAAGTATGACGTTGTTGGCTGTTTCGGGCGACTGGGCACAGGTGCGCAACGCTGCCGGGGCCATCGGCTATTGCTCCCGCAGTGGCCTGACC
This sequence comes from Clostridiales bacterium, assembly GCA_019419995.1. Lineage (GTDB taxonomy): Bacteria > Bacillota > Clostridia > Christensenellales > Aristaeellaceae > SFTH01. The sequence goes on along the minus strand of JAHZHZ010000011.1, from coordinate 36,698 downwards.
ACCACCAATCCCAACAAATACAGCCAGAAAATCTATATCAGCACCGATAATGCTCCCGTTTACCGGAGGCCTGACACTTCTTCCACCGTCATGCAGCACCTGAACAAAAATGAAAGCTACACAGCCGTAGCCATCACCCAAGATAAAAAATGGCTGCGCCTGAAAAATGGAAGCAGCTATGGCTATCTTCAGGTTGAGTATGCTTCTGATTCCATTGAGGAAGACAACCCTCAGGAAACAAAGGTCTATGTTTCTGCAACGACACTGAAGATTTATTCCGGTCCCAGTACTTCCAAAAAGCTATTGGGCACTGTGCCCTTTGGCGAATCCATGATACTGGTTGCCGTTTATGATGGCTGGGCACAGGTGCGCAATGGCAATGGAGATATTGGCTACTGCGCCTTTACTGGACTGACAAATGTAAATCCCAACAAATACAAAAAAACCGTCTATGTCGCCAGGGAAGGCGCCCTTCTCTATAGCAAGCCCATGACCACAGCCAATCGTGTACGCTCTCTGGCCTTAAATGAAGATCTTTTGGCGGTGGCTATCTCAGAGGACGAGGAATGGGTGCGTATTCTGGATGGAGGAAAATATGTTTATGCGCTGATAAAAGATCTGTCCGCAAATAAAGTCCCTGAAAACGATTCGGACATTAAGGATATCACACCCATTACCGTTTACGTTTCAGATACTAATCTGCCCTTCTACAAGAGCAATAGCACGCAATCCACCGTATTAGGCGCCCTTTCCTTTGGCGCGAGTGTGACTTGCAATGGAACCGGTTCCGGTTGGGCGCGGGTCGTCAACAGCAATGGTGCTGTCGCTTATTGCAAGAGCGATGGATTGACGTTGACTAATCCCAACACTTCAGGCGTGACATTCTATGTGCAAAAGGAAAGTGTCCCTGTTTATAAAAACGCCTCCACATCTTCCTCTGTGCTGATGAACCTCTCCCTTAATTCCAAGGTTTCCGCCGTTGCGGCATCCTCTGATAGGAGCTGGGTACGCCTGTACAACGGCAGTCAGTACGGCTACATTGAGGCCAAATATCTGGCTACCACTCCTGTGGAGGACTCACAGCAATCGGCAACTATCGAAAAAGTGGTTGATCTGGCCATGAGTCTGCAGGGAATTCCCTATGTATATGCCGCTCAGAGCCCCTCTGAAGGCTTTGACTGCTCAGGATTTACCTACTATGTATACAAAAATGCTGCGGGCATCACGCTGAAGCGCACGGCAAAGACACAGGGATATGATGAAACCTATCGGCTCATTGAGAGCAAATCAAATTTAAAGGTCGGGGATCTGGTATTCTTCAATACTGTTTCCAGCGACGACGATCTGTGTGATCATGTGGGAATTTACTTGGGAAACAACCAGTTCATCCATGCTTCCTCGGGGGCAGGCAAGGTGACAGTCAGTTCTCTGGGCACCTCGGATACCAGCTATTATTATCGCACCTATTCCTGGGCGCGAAGAATCCTAAGTTGATTTTTAAAGATCGTTCTCCGGCGTTCACCCTGGAGGTGACATGCCGGATTTTTTTGTAAAAAAAGTACATGAGATGTACAAAAGTAAATGGTCTTGACCTTACATCTTAATCGGTGCTATAATGAAGATGGTAGAATAGGTGGAGAAATATATCGATGAAGCGTATCAAAGCATATTTAAAAAATGAGCGTTTTCGGGAAATTTTTATCTATGGCATTGTAGGTGTGTTGACTACGGCCATCAATTATGGGGTGTACGCAGGTGGTACCCGCGGATTAGCACGCTTGTTGGCTATTCCTCCGGATCACGGCATCTTAATACTGGTGGTTAAGATCATCGCATGGTGTGCTGCCGTGGCCTTTGCCTTCTGGGCAAACAAAAAATATGTATTTCTCAGCAGTGATTGGAGTTTTCCCACACTCAAGCGAGAGATTCCCAGTTTTGTATCCGCCCGACTTCTTTCACTGGGATTTGACGCAATCTTTGTAGAAGTGACTGTGCATTTTATGGGAATGAACGACTTGATTGCAACTTTGATTGCCAATGTAATTGTCATCATCCTCAATTATTTTGCCAGTAAATTCTGGATTTTTAAAAAGCGAAACTCGGGCAAACGGGAGGTTTGAAATGAAAAAATGGATCTGCGCCTTGTTGACCCTTCTTCTCCTTTCTGTCTACGGCGCAATGGGTGAGGAAAGCGAAACCCTGGAAATAATTTCTGTGGATATCGCGCCCGTAGCCACCCAAACTCCGAAGCCTACTGCTACACCGGAAATTTCCGCCACACCGGTAGCTACGAGCGGCAATACCGCCAGCCCCACACCTGAGGGTAGCGGTACAGACGTCGCAGACGCTGCACCCAGCGCTGCATCCACCGTTATGGCACCTCCTTCCGGACCGGTTACACTGGCTTTTGAAGATGGTTTTACGCTGGAACTCCCTGAAGGATGGCGTTATCACGAAGTTAGTGATGAAATGGCTGAGCAGGGCGTCTATTACAATCTGAGCGATTCCACAGGCAATTACCATCTCTACATTCAAAGCTGGCTAACTGATTGCCAGAATATGGATGGCCTCAAGGAGCTCATTGACCGTACTGTTTCACCCCAAAGTTCGGGAATCTATGCTTTTAACGACACCGATTTTGTCGTGTATGATCTAAGCGCGGGAGATGTGAGCTGCTGTGCCGCACTGAAGAACGGACATATATTGAATTTTGTCTTTACGCCGCAATCCGATCCGGACTTCATGCTCACTGCCGCACAGATCATGAGCAGTTATACCGATCTGGACTTCTAAAACACATGAACAGAGGAGGCGGGCTTTGAGGCATATGCTTTAAGGCCTGCCTCCATTTCCTGTGTCTACCGGACGAAAAATCCGTCCCGTTCATATATATCAATTCTTGTCGCAAACGAAAGAAGGGACTTTTATGACCCAGGCGGAGCAGCACTATAAAAAAATGACGCAAACTCCGGTGGAACATCTGATTGTCTCCCTGGCAATTCCCACGGTAATCAGCATGCTGATTACCAACATTTATAATCTGGCCGATACGTACTTTGTAGGTACATTAGGCGTAAGTGCCAGCGGCGCCGTAGGTGTGGTTTTTACCTTAATGTCCGTATTACAGGCCATTGGCTTTATGCTGGGGCACGGGGCAGGAAGCATTATTTCCCGACTGCTGGCCTTGCAAGACGTAGACAGGGCCTCTCGCTACAGTTCCATCAGCTTTTATTTGGCGCTTGGCTTTGGCGCTTTGGTCACCCTCCTGGGTATTCCACTGATCAATCCGCTGATGCGATTGATGGGTAGTACAGAAACCATTCTTCCCTACGCGAGAATATATGGCCTGTACATCCTCGCCAGCGCACCTTTAATGGTCAGCAGTCTCGTGCTCAACAACATCCTGCGCTATGAAGGCAAAGCCTTTTATGGCATGATTGGGCTCACACTGGGTGGAATACTGAACATGATCGGCGATCCCATTTTTATCTACGTCTTTCACATGGGTGTAGGAGGCGCCGGCCTATCTACAGCCTTAAGTCAGGCCGTTAGCTTTGCAGTGCTCGTGTTTCTGTTTCGTTATCATGCTCAGAGCCGGCTCTCTCTGCGCAATTTCAGTTTTGATCGCCATATCATCGCGGATATCGTAACCACGGGATTTCCCAACCTGTTTCGCCAAGGATTAATGAGCGTTTCTTCCGGCATATTAAATCACTGCGCCGGTGTCTACGGTGATGCCTGTGTATCCGCCATGGCCATTACTTCCCGCTGTCAGAACTTCATGGTTTCCATAGCCATTGGCGTGTGCCAGGGATTTCAGCCTGTAGCCGGTTTTAATTTTCAGGCCCAAAAGTACGGGCGACTACGCCGGGCCTTTCGCTTTACCATGCTAATGACGTTGCTGATACTGGCCCTTTTTTCCGTGGTTGGGCTGGTCTTTTCTCCTGCCATCATCGGTCTGTTTCAGAGGGATCCTGAGGTATTACGAATCGGTGGCACCGCCTTGCGCTACGCCTGCATTTGCCTGATCTTCTCCGCCGTGAATCTCAGCCCAAGTATGTTGTTCCAGACCTGCGGTTACAAGGGCCAGGCACTGCTGTTGGCCAGCTTACGCGGCGGATTATGCTTCATCCCATTAGTTTTGATTCTGCCAGCCTTTCTGGGCATGCTGGGCCTTCAACTGGCGCAACCTTTGTCCGATGTACTCACTGCCGCATTGACCATCCCCTTTGCCCTGCGTTTTTTCCGCACCACTCCCCGAGAAGATGTACATCTGGCCACAGATGATTAAAACCAAAATACCATCTCCCATTAACCATTCAGGAGTTGAATTAAATGACACAGGAATTCTCCCGTGCGGAATTATTGCTGGGTACAGCCGCCCTAGAAAAACTGCGTTCCAGTCGGGTGGCCATCTTTGGTATTGGCGGCGTAGGCGGATATGCCGTGGAGGCCCTGGCCCGCAGCGGCGTGGGCCAGCTAGATCTGATTGACAATGACCGTATCTCCCCCTCCAACATCAATCGCCAAATCATCGCCCTTCACTCCACATTGGGAAAATTAAAGGTTGATGCAGCTGCGGAGCGCATCCGGGATATCTGCCCCGACACGCAAGTCCGCTGTCATCCCCTTTTTTTCCTTCCGGAAACGGCGGATTGCTTTGATTTTTCCGTCTTCGATTACGTGATCGATGCCATCGATACTGTCAGCGGAAAAATTGAAATTATTCTGCGCGCTCAACAAGCTGGTACGCCGGTGATTTCCGCCATGGGCGCAGGCAACAAGTTGGATCCCGGACGCTTTCAGGTGGCCGACATCTATGACACCCGCGTCTGCCCCCTTGCGAGGGCAATGCGCAATCTTCTGAAAAAGAAGGGGGTACGTCAATTAAAGGTGGTTTATTCCGATGAAGCGCCCATTCAAACTGAAAGACGCATCGAGGAAGCTGGTCGCGTGCTTCCTGGTTCAGTGGCCTTCGTGCCTCCCGTAATGGGATTGATGCTGGCCGGAGAAGTCATCAAAGATCTGGTTAGCGGGGGTGAAAAGCATGGGACGTGAACTGGAAGCTTACCAGGTTGCAGAGCGCAGCATGTTCAAAAAATATCGCAAGGAACTGTGGAATCCTTTCATTGCCGCCATCAAGCGCTATCATCTGATTCAGGCGGGAGATAAAATCGCCGCCTGCATCTCCGGCGGCAAGGATTCTTGGCTGATGGCTCTTCTGTTAAGGAGGCTTCAGCCCTTCAGTGATCTGCCCTTTGAATTGGAATTTTTGTGTATGGATCCCGGCTATAGTCCCGAAAATCGCAGACATATCGAAGAAACCTCCCGCCTGCTTCATCTTCCGCTCCACATCTTTGAAACGGACATCTTTTCCGCCTCAGAGGAAGCCGCAGAAAGCAACCCTTGCTATCTTTGCGCTCGAATGCGTCGGGGGCATCTCTACGCCGAAGCCCGGCGAAGGGGCTGCAACAAAATCGCACTGGGGCATCACCTCAACGATGTGATTGAAACAGCGCTGATGTCCATGAGCTACGGCGCTCAGCTTCAGGCAATGGTGCCGCGACTGCGCAGCACAAACTTCGAGGGCATGGAATTGATTCGTCCCCTGTACTGCATCCGCGAAAAGGATATTCTCGCCTGGCAGCGCTACAATAACCTGCACTTTCTGAACTGCGCCTGCCGTTTCTCCGAACGCGCCGAAGCCGATGAAAGCGCCTCCAAGCGCAAAGAAATCAAGGCCTTGATTCACAACATGAGTGAGAAAAATCCCAATGTGGAAATCAATCTCTTCGCGAGTCTGCATAAAGTCAATCTGGATACTGTGCCCGGCTACAAGACAAACGGACAGCTTCACTCTTTCTTGGAAAAACTTGAACAGTAATGGATTTGCGGAAAATCTACCGCTCTCCTCCTATAAACTTCAACCGCCAGAAAGATCGCATCGAACCGATGAAATCTATCTGGCGGCTTCATTAATCTTTTCTGAGCGCGTGGATCTGCTGCTGTAATTCTTCCACGAAGCGGCAGAGATGAAAGCCATCACAAACCGCATGATGAACCTGAATGGCTAACGGCAACTGAATCTGGCCATTTTGTCGCTCATACTTTCCCATGGTAAATATAGGCAGAAGATACTCATAGCCCTTTTGAAGATTCAAATTGAAACCTTCAAATGTCGTCCATGGAATCATGGAAACTGGAAAATGATTTTCCGGAACATCCGGTTTTCCCATCAATCCCGATTTATGCCCATAATTATCCAGATCTTCCCTGTAAGATCTATAAAAATCTTCATACTTCTCAAAATAAGGTGTCCACAAATTGGAAAATGTCTGCGTTTCCTTATGAAAAACCGTATAGCATGGCAGCATTGAATCGTATATCCCCAATTCACCCCTGGCATTAATCGCCGTACGAAACTCCTCATGCCTGTTGACCAACGTGGCAATCAGATGTAACATGGATGGGTACAGCTTCCTCCCCCGTTGGATGATCGGGGTGATATCCAGCTTAACCGTCATACTGTAAGTACAGGGTACCGCCGAGAAATAGTGCTGATAATACTCCCTACGCTCCCATTGCGCCATGTCGATAACTGTAAAATTCACCACACTTCACTTCCCTTGAATGCGGGCTTCCAGCCCAATCTGTGCAGATATGATCCACATAAAATTCCATTCATTCTATAGCTACTAGCGAAGCATTCTCTACCCCGGATATGCAATTGAGTTCCTGTATGGTTTCTTCAATAGTAGCGCTCATTTGCGCCACATCCAGCGTCATCACCACATTGGCTACATTTCGAATGGGCAAGCTCTGGGTGATGGTCAGCACGTTCACCCCCAGGGAAGACAAGCGATTCAGCGCCATGGATAGCACACCAATTTCATGGTTGAGCAGCATGGAAATCACAGCCTTTCGCCCCATCTCGCCCCCATCAGGACTATAAATATAATCCTTGTATTTATAATAGGTACTACGAGAAATACCCGCTTTCCGGGCGGCAGCGCTCACATCCCGCTCTGCGCCGCTCTCCAACAAGTTCCGCGCCTGAAGCACTTTTTCATAATACACGGGTAAAATTTTTTTATGCACGATTAAATAATCGCCCTTCATTATCTAGCTCCTCCGATCACCGTCGCCCCCTGCACATCCACATCCAGTGGAAGAATGCGCCATCGATTGCGCAACCCCCTCACAGCCTCTTCCATGCGACGTGGAAACTCCTCATCCTGATAGACACTCAACAGCGTAGGCCCTGCTCCGCTGATACAAAAGCCTGCTGCACCGTTCTCCAACGCCATCAAACGGATTTGTTCGTATTCGTCAATGAGCCGCGCCCGATAGGGCTGGTGCAGCCGGTCATCCATCGCAAGGGCAAGGGTATCAAAATCTCCATCCTCCATGGACTTGAGCAGCAAACTCACCCGCGAAATATTAAACGCCGCGTCTGCAAACTTCAATTCTCGAGGCAGCGCCGCCCGGGCAGCTTTGGTTGCCAATTCAAAATTGGGAATGAGCGCACAGAAATGTAATTTGGGAGATACCGGAAAGGTTTTAGAAATTACCCTGCCATCCACCATCATGGAAGCGGTAAGCCCTCCTAAAAGCGCCGGTGCCACATTATCCGGATGTCCCTCCATTTCTGCCACCAATTCCAACAATGTCTGCAGATCCAAGGGACGCCCATGAAATTCATTGGCTGCCACTACGCCCGCCACCAATAAGCTGGCACTGCTTCCCAAACCGCTGGATACCGGCACATCCGATTCGATTTTCAGATACAATCCGCACCGCTCTGCCCCCATACGTTCCAATGCCCGAAAATAGGCCTGAACCGCCAAGTTTTCCTCATTGCAGTATGCTGGATCGATATTTGCAAATTCCAGACCCTGGGGACGTTCCTCAAAATAAAACCGGCCATACACGCTCAGCGCCAACCCCAGGCAGTCAAAGCCGGGACCTAGATTGGCTGTCGTACCCGGCACGCGCACCACGATCATCTCTTTGCCGCCTTTCCTTGCACATAATTCATCATTTCTCCCGGAGCAATTACATCGCTAAAGCGCAATGTACGTTCCAATACTCCCGCCAGAGCCCGGGGAATCTGAGTTGTACTGAGAGTCTCCAATCGATCGATCTGTTGCTGTGCCAGGGCAGGGACTTCCTCACCCAGGGCCTCCAATACGCTGGCGGGGAATTTATAGGGCGAAGCGGTGGAGAGCACCACGCATGGAGTCGTGTCACCGGTGCGATCACGATAATCCTGAGCCACTTTCCAGGCTACCGCCGTGTGAGGATCCATCAGATATTTGTTTTCTCCAAATACCCTGCGAATGGTTTCCATGGACTGCACGTCGGTAGCACAGCCCCAATCAAAATCCCTGCGGATCTTTTCCATGGCCGATTCGGGCATGGTATATTTCCCTTCAGTTCTGAGTTGTTCCATGCGCAGGCGCACGGCGTCCGTATCTCCATCCAGAACACGATAAAGCAGTCGTTCCAGATTGCTGGAAATCAAAATATCCATGGAGGGAGAAATGGTTTTGAGAAAGTCCCGATTTTTATTGTAAATACCCGTCTGGAAGAAGTCTGTCAGCACATGGTTGGCATTGGAGGCGCAGATCAATTTGCCCACGGGCAAGCCCATCTGCCGGGCATAGTCACCCGCCAGAATGTCTCCAAAATTACCTGTAGGTACGCTAAAATTGAGCTTTTCACCCATTTTGATCTTCCCACTGCGCACCATGTCCAGATAAGCGCTATAGTAATAGACAATTTGCGGTGCCAGGCGACCGATATTAATCGAATTGGCGCTGGATAAGGAAAAGCAGTTCTCCCGACAGAAAGCTTCCGGCATTTGCGCAAATATGCGCTTGACTCCGCTCTGTGCATCATCAAAATTGCCCGAAATGGCGCACACAGAAAGGTTATTTCCCTCCATAGTGGTCATCTGCGCCCGTTGAATGGGGCTAATCCCCTGATCTGGATAAAATACTATAATTCGTATACCCGGTACATTCCGAAAACCCATTAATGCCGCTGAACCGGTATCGCCGCTGGTAGCTGTGAGGATCAGGATCTCCCGATCCCCTCCCTCACTTCGCAATGCACATTCCATCAATTGGGGCAACACTGACAGAGCTACGTCCTTAAAAGCCGCCGTCGGGCCATGAAACAGTTCCAACACGTGCATATCTCCCACAGTCCGCAGGGGCACAATTTGCTCCGTGTCAAACTTATCCCGATATGCCTGCTCTACGCATTTTGCAATTTCCTCTCGGCTGTAACCAGAAAGGTAATCTCCCAGTATGCGCTGTGCCATCCGCACAAAGCCTGTCCCTTCCAATTCCTGAGGTAAAACTTGCGGCATATCGCCGCGGACATAGAGGCCCCCGTCGGGCGCAATTCCCTTAAGTACCGCTTCGGGCGCCGCAACGCGGCGCTTATCGCCTCGGGTACTGAAAAACAACTCCATTTTTGTTCCCCTTTCTTGAAAACATAACTTGCAAACCTGATGAAACCATGATACAATGTTTTCCACAGAAATACAAGTGTTTTTATTGTAAAGACTTTCTTCAAAAAGAAACTGTGTACGAGGAGGAACGGATATGTACATCGGACTGCTGGGTATGGGCACCATCGGCAGCGGCGTTTTTGAAATTGCTCAGAAACTGGAAGGCATACAGGTTAAAAAAGTGCTGGAGCGGCGCTTTCAGGCGGAATACATCACAGATAGGATCGATGAGATCGTCAATGATCCTGAAATTGAACTGGTAGTGGAAACCATGGGTGGTCTGCATCCAGCCTATGAATTTGCCGTAGAGGTTCTCAGCCACGGCAAGCACTTTGTAACTGCCAATAAACTGCTGGTGAGCACCTACTGGGCGGAATTGACGACGCTGGCCCGGGAAAAGGGCGTATCCTTTTTGTATGGCGCGGCCTGCGGCGGCGGTATTGCCTATCTTGCAAATTTGGAAATTGCCCGGGAAATCGACCGGCTCAACGGTCTCGGCGGCATTTTGAACGGAACCACCAACTATATTCTGGATTCCATGCAGTCCAAGGGTATGGATTATGCCGGCGCTCTGTCCCAAGCCCAATCTTTAGGATACGCGGAGCGAGATCCTTCCAGCGATGTAGACGGCCTGGATACCCTGAGAAAATTGGTTCTGGCCTGTGCCGTAGGCTTTGATGCCTACCTGAGTCCTGATGAAATCCCCGCATTCGGAATTTCCCGCGTACAGCCAGTGGATATTGAATGGGCAAGAAGCCAAAATCTGGTTTTGAGACTGTGCGCCCAGGCCCAGCGAGATAAAAAGGATAAAATCAGCGCCTATGTGGAACCTACTTTGGTGGGCGCCCAATCTCCTGAGGCCGCTATTTTGCAAAATGTCAACTATGCCTGGTATTCGGGCGAGGAATATGGATTGATGAGCTACACTGGTCAGGGTGCAGGCAAATTGCCCACTGCGGCCAATGTGCTCCGGGATGTACGCAGTGCTGCCGCCGGACATCGCAGCATGACCAGTGAGCGTTGCCGCCCGGCACACCCGGAAAACGACATCGCCTGCCACCGCTACTACCTGCGCAACAGAGCTGATCGTCCAATACCGGAAGGATGGTCTGAACAGGCAAAAGTGATCGACGGTTGGATGCTGTGCCGGACGCGTCCCCTGTCTGTGACAGAAGTACATTCCTGGGCTGCCGGACAACCAGACACCTTCATCGCCGGCATTCGAGAGGAGTGAACGCTTATGCTGAAGGTGACTAAATTTGGAGGCTCGTCCTTGGCGGGCGCAGAACAGTTTCGGCGCGTCCGGGAAATCGTTCTGTCCGACCCGGCGCGGCGTTGCGTAATTGTTTCTGCCGCCGGTAAGCGCAGTAAAAATGACAATAAAATTACAGATCTGCTCTATCTCACTCGAGCACACCTGAATTATGGAGTGTCTCCGGAAGAGATCTTTTCCATGGTGGAGGCCCGCTATTACGGCATACGAGACGAATTGGGCTTAAAATATGATTTGGAGAGCGAGTTTGCTCGTCTGCGCAGCGAACTGAATCGGGATATTTCCGAAGACTATCTGGTTTCCCGGGGCGAATATCTCACTGCGCGGTTGATGGCCGAATACCTGGGCTATGGCTTCATTGACGCCTCTGAGTGCGTATTTTTCAGCTACGATGGACAGATCGACTATGAGCGAACCTATGCCGCCGTGGCAGAATGTTCACTGCGCCATCCCTGTTTCGTCATGCCTGGCTTTTACGGCGCCCTGCCCAACGGCCGTATTCGGGTAATGACTCGGGGCGGCAGTGATATTTCCGGTGCCATCGTGGCCAATGCGCTGGACGCAGACATCTACGAGAACTGGACGGACGTCTCCGGCATATTGATGGCTGATCCCAAAGTGGTGGAAAATCCTCGGCCCATCAAATACATCACCTATCAGGAACTCCGAGAACTGAGCTACATGGGTGCATCCGTGTTGCACGAAGAATCCATTCTTCCTGTAAAGGAAAAGAATATCCCCCTGAACATCCGCAACACCAATCGGCCTCAGGATCCGGGAACGATGATACTGGAAAACATTGACGATCATCTGCTGAAAAACCAGCGCCTGATCACTGGAATTGCCGGACGGAGAAGTTTTACGGTTTTGACCGTGTATAAAAAACATATCTCCACGGATACCCGCATCATTCGTAAAACTCTGGAAATGCTGGAGGGCTGCCGGGTAGAGGTAGAACACATCACCCTGGGTGTAGACAGTTTCAATGTGGTCATGCCTACCGCGCAAATACGCGACCGTATATACGACATCATTTCCGACATCAAGCGTGACTTAAAGCCCGACGGCATCAAGATGGACGATAACATCGCGTTGATTGCCTGTGTAGGCCGCCGGATGGTAAGCGTTCCGGGCAGCTCTGCCAAACTTTTTGGCGCGCTGGGTGCAAACCACATCAATATCCGCATGATTGCTCAGGGTTCCGAGGAAATCAGCATCATTGTGGGTGTAGATAACAAGGATTTTGAACGCACCATCCGTACGCTCTATGACGGATTTATGAATCAGGGAGAGGAGAATCAGATATGAAAACTTATAATGTAGCAATTTTGGGCGCCAGCGGCGCCGTGGGCGAACAGATGCTTCAGGTGCTCCAAGAGCGCAACTTTCCCATAAAGAAGCTGCTTCCTCTGGCCAGCGCCCGCAGCGCAGGCAAAACCATACGCTTTCTGGACAAAGAAATTCCTATTCAGGAAGCGCGGGAAGAATCCTTTGAAGGCATGGATTTCGTATTGGGCGCGGTAAGCAATCCCATGGCACAGCGCTTTGCCCCTTCAATCGTCAAAGCTGGAGCAGTGTTCATCGACAATTCCTCAGCGTTTCGCATGGATGACGATGTGCCACTGGTAGTTCCAGAGATCAATCCTGAAGACGCTCTGAAGCACAAGGGCATTATTGCCAATCCCAACTGCTCCACCATTATTACATTGGTAGCCCTCAGCGGAATCCGGCGGGTCACGCCCATTGAAAAAATGGTAGCCTGCACCTATCAGGCCGTTTCCGGAGCAGGAGTCGAGGGCATGCGGGAGTTGGAAGCCCAGATTCAGGCCCAGGCTACAGGTACGCCTCTGGAGCGCAAAGTCTTCCCTTGCCAAATCCTATCCAACGTAATTCCACAAATTGGCAGCGAGCTGGAAAACGGCTATACCACAGAAGAGATGAAAATGCAGAATGAGGGCCGCAAGATTCTGCATTTGCCTGACCTAAAGGTGTGCTGCACCTGTGTGCGCGTACCAGTTATGCGGTCCCATTCCATTTCCGTACAACTGGTTACCCGGGACCCCATGAGTGTGGAGGAGGCCAGGGCGGCTGTGAAGGCGGCTAAGGGCTGCGTATTGATCGAGGATTTGAATGGACGAAACTATCCCACCCCGCTGGATACTACGGACCAGGATCTGGTATACGTAGGTCGCATACGCCGGGATTTAATTGACGAAGAACGCGGCCTGACCTTGTGGTGCTGTGGTGACCAGGTGCGTAAGGGCGCGGCTACCAACTGTGTACAAATCGCCGAACTGCTCATCGGCCGGTAATTCTTCAGAAACGAAATTTACCCAAGTTTCGTTTGTATTTCCTGCGAAAATATGATATAGTGGGAAGGGCACATAAAGCGGACATCCCCCGAGATGTCCGCTTTTTCATTGAAAATAGTTAAGATCAAACAACTTTTCACAAAACGACGCCTGGATTTCCCATGCGCAGCAAAAAACTTACGGAGGGCCACATGCTAACGAAAGGTTTTGACAGCCAGAGGTATATTCAACTTCAATCGGAAAAAATTCGCGAACGTATCGCCCAATTCGGCGGCAAGTTGTATTTGGAATTTGGCGGCAAACTCTTTGATGACTACCATGCTTCCCGCGTACTGCCGGGCTTCCAACCAGACAACAAAATCCGCATGTTGCTGGAACTGAAGGATCAGGCGGAAATCGTTATTGCCATCAACGCCAATGATATAGAAAAAAATAAAAAACGTGGCGATCTGGACATTACCTATGACGTAGACGTGATGCGTCTGGTGGACGTATTCCGAGATTTTGGGCTCTACGTGGGCAGCATAGCCCTGACCCAATATACATCCCAGCCTTCAGCGGAAATCTTTGAAGCCCGGATGAAAAAACTGGGGCTTCCCGTCTATCGCCTGTATCGGATTCCGGATTATCCAGCCAATATTCCCTACATCGTCAGTGACGCTGGCTACGGAAAAAATGACTATATTCCCACCACGCGACCGCTGGTAGTTGTCACGGCGCCGGGCCCGGGCAGCGGCAAGATGGCCACCTGTCTGTCCCAGCTCTACCATGAGCATCAGCGGGGCATTCAGGCTGGTTACGCCAAATTTGAGACCTTTCCAGTGTGGAATCTCCCTCTGAAACACCCGGTCAATCTGGCCTATGAGGCCGCTACAGCGGATTTAAATGATGTGAACATGATCGATCCCTTCCATCTGGAAGCTTATGGAGAGACTACCGTTAATTATAATCGGGACATTGAAATCTTTCCGGTACTCCGGGCCATGTTCGAGCGCATTTATGGCGAGTGTCCCTACAAAAGTCCCACGGATATGGGTGTTAATATGGTAGGATTTGCCATCATAGATGACAAGGTCTGCTGTGATGCCTCTAAGGCGGAAATCATTCGTCGCTTCTTTAAGAGTGCCTGCCTGGTTCGAGAAGGTTTGTCGGAAGCGGAGGAACTGCAAAAACAGGAATTGCTGATGCACAGTTTAAAAATCACGCCTGAGATGCGGCCAGCCGTACTTCCCGCCCGTGCTGTGGCAGAGCGCACCGGAGAACCTGCCACGGCCATTGAATTACCCGACGGTCGGGTGGTAACCGGCAAAACTTCCAACCTGCTGGGTTCCTCTGCCGCCGCACTGCTCAATGCCCTCAAGGAACTGGCCCATATTTCTGATGAAATCAAACTCATCTCTCCCAAGGTCATTGAGCCCATTCAGGATTTAAAGGTTTCCCATCTGGGCAATCGAAATCCCAGGCTGCATACCAATGAAGTGCTCATTGCCCTGGCCATCTGCGCCGCCACGGACCCCAACGCTGCCGCCGCGTTTGAACAGTTAAAGAATCTTTCCGGTAGCGAGGCGCATTCCAGCGTCATTCTTTCCCAGGTAGATGAAGACATGCTACGCCGCCTGGGCATGAATGTGAGCTCGGATCCAATCTATCAGAGCAACCGTCTGTATCACAAGTAATTTTCCCCATCATCTTCGCATAAAAACAGGGACGGAGGGATGCTTAATGCGAGAAATCAACTATCTGGACGCGCTTCGCACAACCCATGAACACCTGGCGAACGGCGGTGTCTTCCTCAATGTAGGCGGTAAAATTCCCAACACCATGACCATTGGTTGGGCAAGCCTCGGCTATATCTGGAACCGGCCCGTATTGACAGTTCTGGTCCGCCCCCAGCGGCACACCTATTCCATGCTGATGAATGCGGGTGAATTTACGGTCAGCGTACCCACGAAGAATTCCCTGCGCCAGGAATTGGCCTTCGCGGGAACAAAATCCGGACGCGATGTAAACAAATTTGAGGGCCATGGACTGACCGCAATGCCCGCACAGTTGGTCAACGCGCCCATCGTAGGCGAATGTGGTCTGCACTTCGAATGCCGCACCCTGCTTACCCAGTCTATGACTCCGGATAACATGGAGCCTAGTCTCGTTAGCGCATCCTACGCGCAGGGAGATTTCCACTACATGTTCTTCGGTGAAATTCTTCGCTGCTATACCACAGACGACAACTGATCTATCGCATCACACCTTTGGGTGCCATCGGATATTTCATGAATCCGATGGCACCCTTTGTATATCAACACCTTCAACCGGCCATACTTTTGCTGTTGGAGGTGTAGAAATGAGCCTAAACAAAGTGGAAATCTGCGGAGTGGACACCACTTCTCTACCGGTCCTGTCCCATGAAACCATGCGAGCGCTGTTGGAACGCGCCCATGCAGGCGATATGGAAGCACGCCGGGAACTGATCCAGGGCAATTTACGCCTGGTGCTGAGCGTCTTACAACGCTTTCACAACCGCAGTGAAAACATCGATGACCTGTTTCAAGTGGGTTGTATTGGCCTGATGAAGGGCGTAGACAACTTCGACTTAAACATGAATGTGCGGCTGAGCACCTATTGTGTGCCCATGATCACCGGCGAAATCAGGCGCTATCTGCGGGACAACAATCCCATACGCGTATCCCGATCTCTGCGAGATACGGCTTACAAGGCTCTCAAAGCTCGAGATGCCCTCTCCGCACGCAATAATCAGGATCCCACCATCGACGAAATTGCCCGGGAAATGGGCGTGTCAGAAGAAGATGTGGTATTTGCTCTGGAAGCCATTCAAGACCCGGTTTCCTTTTCAGATCCCGTCTATCAGGACGGCAGCGATGCCATCTATGTAGCTGATCAGATCCGGGATAACCGTGTCAGCGAGGATGAATGGGTGCGAGATCTGTCCATTAAAAATGCCATTAACCATCTGCAAAAGCGAGAACAACGCATCATTCGCCAGCGCTTTTTCATGGGAAAGACGCAAATGGAAGTGGCAGATGAAATCGGAATCTCTCAGGCTCAGGTTTCACGTCTGGAAAAGGCTGCGCTTAGACAAATGCAAAAATATATTTAATACCCACATACTTCTACAGCAAGGCACATTGAAAATGGCATCGGCGGATAGAGAGACATTTAAAATTCGTATGAGTTTTCGCCTTTTACAACTATTTGCCAACCATTGTTCAATCCACAGGCACATCAGCAACAAGGGAGCGGCCACGATCAATTCGGGCCGCTCCCTTGCTTTCTTTTCTGCCTAATTATTTTATTCTGTAACCAACACCGCTTCAAAGGCCTCCACGTCGTAAACGGGGTTCACCTCTGATACCCAGCCGTCCACAATCTGCGTGCAGTGATCATCTTGAGCACTGGCAAGGGCTTCCTCATAGAGGGCATCCCGCACTTCATCCAGCGGGACCTCGCCACCGAGCACATCCGCCGTATACTGGATGATGTGCACGCCACTACCGCTGACCACAGGCTCCTGCGTGTACTCTCCCACTTGAGTGAGCGCCATCGCCGCATCCCTGAAATTGGTCTCCCAGTTGGTGGACTGGCTGCTGACGTAATAGCCGCTGCTCTTGGTAGGCTCATTCTCCATGCCCGGATCCTCTCCGTATTCGGCAATCAGATTTTCAAAATTCTCGCCTGCTTCCAGCTTCTGGTAAATTTCATCAATCTTTTCCTTCACATCGTCCAAACAAGCCTGGGCCGCTTCCTCCACCACTTTCTCCCGATCTGACATGGTGGCTTCTATGGCGTCTATTTCTGCCTGAATCTCCTCAGCACTGCGCTCGCCTTCCTCTTCTTGTCCATCGTTGGCAGCGCTCAATTCCTCTTCAAGAGTTTCAAGATCCGTTTGGGCGCTTTCCAATTCAGAAACAGCATCGGTATAAGTGCTCAACAGTTCTTCTTGAGGAACAAGCAAAATATGCTTGACGGTACGATATCCATCCGGCCGCCAGCAGATAATTTCATCTTCGCCGGTCATGGCCGTCTCAAAGGACGTGCCATCCGTAAAGCTCTCCTGCTGCTGGCTTACTTTATCTTCATAGGCTGCCTGAAGCTCTTCCTCGCTCAATTCACTGATCTCATTGCGCAGAATTTCCTCCATGGCTTCCTGCTTCGCCTGCAACACCGCATTATTATACAATGAATCGTAGTCCATACCCACACTGCGAACCAGCACACGTGCATTTTCATTTTTGGCCTCTTCCGTATCTCCAGAAGCAGACTGCAGCGCACTTTCCAAATTGAGCTGATAATCCTTTTCTGCCTGAGCAGCCAGCTCCTCAAGTTTTTCTGCGCTCAACTCGTTTTCCTCATCATACTTGGACGCTACCACTTCCATGCGCACGTGCTGAGCCAACACATCCTCAATCATGGAATGAATCTCGTCCTGAGACATCTGCATGCCAAAGTAGGAATACATATAGCTAGTCTCATTATAGACAGAATTAAAATCTCCCCAAGCTTCATTAATGGTGACTTCACCGCCATTATACGTAGCTGCCACAGGGGCAAGCATCTTATCAATCTTAGCGATATCTTCATCTGCCTGCATTTTGGCGTCCACTTCAATTAGATTACAAGCGGAAAGGGTAATCGCTAGCGCAAGGGCAAGCACCAGCACCTTGGCAAATTTTGCTTTCATGCATTTTCCCTTCATTTCATTGAGTATTTTAAAGTTCTAGTAGTATATTATACACATTTCCCGGGATTAAGCAAGTTCTTTTCGTTAAGGGCATCCCAGGGTGCCGCCAATTCCAGAGGATCTGAGAGTGAATCCAGTGCACAGAGCAACCTTCGATGCAAACTGGGCACAAAACCGCTAATCTCCGAAGCTGAGGCTCCGATGAGCACAATTTCCGACACCACCAATGAAAGATTGTGTCGGGCAAAACGTCTCAGCCGCGCCAACTGTCTGGGCAATTCCTGTTTCTTTACATCAAAGAGACAGCTTCCCATTAACGCCAGCCGGTCCACCGGCAGCTGTGCCCCCAGCGCCACAGCGATACTGGCCGAACTTCCTGCCGCCGCCACGCACACCCAGCCACAGCGCTTACGAAGTTCCCACAGCGCAGCCTGCGCCTGGGATAGATAACGCTCATTTTCATGGAAAATGAGCGTTGATACTAGTGGACTATCCCTCCAGTAAGTGTGCGCCACTCCGCGCAGCGGGTCCGCAAGAAACAGAATGCCGCAGTTTTGCTGCATACCGATTCCTCCCTTGATGGATGCTTTAAGATCAGTGTTCCACCTGAGAGACCACCAGCATCACATCTCCGGCATTGATGCGCGTATTCATATCCGGCATGGCATTGACCGATTCTCCGGAACGCACCGCCACTACATTGATCCGTTCCCGCTTTCTCAGATCCAATTCCTTCAAGGTCTTGTCAATCCATTCCGGTCTGGGCCGCATCTCCACCAGAGAATAGTCCGGAGATAACTCGATGAAATCCATGATCTTCTCCGATATCAGGTTATGCGCAATGCGCTGGCCCATATCCCGTTCGGGAAAAATAATCTTGTCCGCCCCCAACTTGCTGAGCATGCGCCCATGAAAGCTATCGTACGCCTTGACAATAATGTGGGGCACTCCCATTTCCTTTAAATGCATGGTGATGATGCCGCTGGCTTTCACATCTTCTCCGATGGTCACGATGGCCACGTCAAAACTCTCCGCACCGATCTGCTCCAGAACCCCCCGATCCATGGCATCGCCCCGCACTACGTCCGTCAGCTGACTGCGATGAGCTTCCACTGCATCCATGCTCCGATCAATAGCCATCACCTGCATGCCCTCTTTGGCCAGCGTTGTCGCCACCGCGGAGCCAAAGCGACCCAATCCAATTACCAGATACTGCTTGTTTCTTTTCATATGCAAACTCCTCAATTCATCAGCCAATCATGATTTGTCCGTTCGGATATTGGATTCTGGGCTCTCTGCGCTGCCGGTGAGCCAGTACCAACGCCATTGTCAGCGGTCCAATGCGGCCAAGATACATGGTCAAAATAATCAATAATCTGGAAACACCGCTAAGATTATAGGAGCCAAAGGCAGAAATACCCACCGTTCCCATGGCAGAAGAGCACTCCATCAAAATATCCAAAAAGCTCAGTTCGGGTTGCATCAGGGAGATAGCCACCACATCCACCAGGACCACCCCTGCAGCAATAATCACTACCGATAGGGCTCTGCGCAGCAAATCTTCAGGAATTTTGCGGCGAAACACCACGATGCTGTGATTACCCTTTACGGTCATGCGCACGGCCAGGAAGATCACTGCAACGGTGGTCACCTTTACGCCGCCGCCCGTCGAGGCTGGCGAGGCACCAATGAACATCAGCATGGAAGAAATCAATTTCGTAGCCGGACGCAGTGCCTGCTGATCGATGGTATTAAATCCCGCAGTGCGCAACGTAACGGACTGGAACAAGGCTGCCAACAACTTTTCCCAGAAGTTGAGCGGTCCCAGGGTCTGAGGATTATTCCACTCTGCCAGCAGCACAAATATCCAGCCGAAGAGCAGGAAAAATCCAAAGCTGATGAGCACCAGGCGGGTATGAAGATGCAGGTAACGGCGCTTGCCGCATCGATCCCGAAGATCGCGGAGCACAGCAAATCCCAGTCCACCAATGACAATTAGGAGAATCACGCAAATATTGATCACCCAATCGCCCCGAAAAGCTGTCAAGCTGGAAAAGTTGCCAAACAGGTCAAACCCTGCATTACAAAATGCGGACACTGAATGAAACAGAGAATAGAATGCTCCTCGAGCCAGCCCATACATAGGCACAAAGCGCAGCGACAACACCAATGCTCCAGCCAGTTGCACAGTAAAAGCACTGAGCGCCACCCAGTAGATCAACCGATCCATGCCGCCCACACCTGATTCATTCATAGATTCTCGAATCAGCATGCGTTCACGCAGAGAAATTTGCCTGCCAATCAGCCGGAATACCAGCGTGGCAAAGGTCATAAAGCCCAGTCCGCCCACTTCGATCAGGCACATGATTACAATCTGACCAAACAGATTGAAGGTGGTTGCCGTATCCCGCACCACAAGCCCCGTCACACAGACGGCGGACGTGGAAGTAAACAAGGCATCATACCAGCCAATGCTCTCCCCGCTTCTGCTGGCAAAGGGCATACTCAGTATAAGGCTCCCCACCAGTATGATGCCCGCAAAACCCAGCACGATCAAAGTCAACACATTGGCACCCATGGTGTGATACAATCTCTGCAAGTGCCTGCGAATGCTTGTTTTCAACATCAGAACAGTTTCTCCATCTCTATCTTCTCCATGAGCGCAAAACAATCTTCCCGGGAAATAATCTTCTCCGGCGGAGTCATGCACCGCACCGTGGCTGCCGCCACACCCAGACGAAGGGCCTGTGCAAGTTCCTCCTCCCGGCAGCAAGCCGCCGCCAATCCGGCGATCATAGAATCCCCAGCCGCCACGGTGGATTTAATCTCTACCTTTAATCCCCGCGCAAAATAGGCCTCCCGGCCATCCGTCATGAGCGCGCCTTCACCGCCCAGAGAAACGGCCACCGCACCTGCACCACGTTGAATACACTCCAGTGCTGCTTCCAGCAATGCATCGCGCTTCTCCAGCTTACGCCCCACCAGAAGTTCCAACTCATAGCGATTCGGTTTGATTAAAAAGGGCTGAGCCTCCAATCCCAAGCGCAGACGCTCACCCTCAGCATCCAACATCACCCTGCAGCCTTGCTCAGCAGCTGAGCGAGCCAGCGTTCGATAATAGTCTTCCGGGCATCCTGGCGGCAGGGAACCTGATAAAATCAGCACCCGTGATTTTTTAGCATGTTCCAACACCCTAAGGCGCATCTGCTCCAACTGTTCGCCGCTCACAGATACACCGGATGCGTTAAACTCTGTTATTTCTCCCCGCTTTCGATCCAACACCTTAACATTGATCCGAACTGCGCCTTCACTCACGAGGAAATCGCTACTGACGCCGCCTGCAGCCAGCCGTTGCTCAAACAATGGACCGCCCTCTCGATACATAAATCCCGTACAAGCACAGGGCAAGCCCAGGGCCGATACGGCAAGGGCTACGTTGACACCTTTTCCTGCCGCCACATCCGTCTGCTTGCACACCCGGTTCAAACCGCCCTGTAGCAGATTTTCCACTTCCAGTGTGCGATCAATGCTCGGATTGAGAGAAACGCAACTAATCATAGGGATCTTCCCTTTCCAGATTTTTCTGTTTCCATTATAAGAAATCCCCAGCACAACGTCAACCATTGTTTATTTCCTGCTTGCTTTTTCTCCCCAGCTGAACTATACTGAGAAAAACTTCACCGTCTTCAGGAGGTATCACATGGAACCTGTATTCCCTTCGCCCAAATTTATACTTTTCGATTACGGTGAAACTCTAGGACACGAAAAAGACTATTGCCCTGAAGCTGGTTTCGAAGCCCTGTTGCAGCATGTCTGTTCCAATCCACAGGCAGTGAACGGCAAAATGTTGGCAGATGTCTTCCGCACAAGCTTCAGTCAACTGCGCCTTCAAGCCCACGAATTGGGCATAGAAATTCCCAATTATCTCCGCTGGCGCTGGCTGTTTGAATTTTTTGAACTGAAATTTGATGCAGACTTGGCCGAACTGGAAACACTTTACTGGGATGCTGCGGCCCCCTGTGTCCAGACTCCCGGCATGGCGGAATTGCTCCGCCGCATCCGTACCCTCGGAATTGGTACCGGTGTGGTGAGCAACATGGGATTTACTGGATATGCTCTGACTCAGCGCTTGAAGCGACTATTTCCAGAACACTCGTTTAACTTTGTGCTCTCCAGCGCCGATTATGTACTGCGCAAACCCAACCCGCGCCTGTTTGCTCTGGCCTTGAAAAAGGCGGGCTGCGCGGCTGAGGAATGTTGGTTCCTGGGGGACAATCTCTGTGCAGATATCGCCGGATCATCTGCCGCAGGGCTCAATGCTGTCTACTACAACCGGGACCTGGGCTGTGCTTACCGGGAACATGTCTCCGTAGATCCCATGCCCCATTGCATGAGAATCAACGACTGGTCAGAGCTCTATCCCCTTTTCGAGATCTGAAGATCTGTCATGCGGGATATATCTGGAATTTTTTGATCATCTCTCAGCATCTCTCATTGATGCAATCTTTCCCCTTTCCTTGACTTAGTTGCAACACGAATAGGCGGGGAGTTCCTTCTTGACTGAAGGAACTCCCCGCCTATTTCCATTTACTGCATCAACCCACCGTTCGGCTGGTTTCCTCAGGAACAGTACTGTCGGGTGCTTCGTTTACAGGCACCACCATTTCTCCATCTACTATCGGCGTTGCTACAGGCGCCTCATCTTCAGGTTCATAAATCTCTTCATAGATCTCTTCATAAGGCGCAGCATTTACCGGAACAGGAGTCTCTACCACCTCTGGTTCACTATCAGGTAAAGCCGTAACCACATTTGCCACAAATTCGCAAGCTGCTCCGCTGGCAGCTGAGGCCGTTATCACCGCAGTACCATAGCCGCCGGAAAATGTTACAAGGCCATTGCTGTCCACAGTAGCCACCTGTTCGTTATCGCTGACAAACGTGACTGTGGGAACATCTGCGTCCACCGGATCCACAATCCATTGCAATTGTATGGGCGCACCCAGTTGCTCGGGCAAAAGATATACTTCGCTCTGGTTCAGAGTGATCTGACGGACATTGACCTCCACCTGCAGCTGGCAGGTAGCCGTTATTCCATCTGAAGTAGCGCTGATTTGGCAGCGTCCACTTTTGAGCGCCGTTACCAAGCCCTTTTTATCCACCGTGGCAACACTTTCATCACTGGAGCTCCACACCACCAGATGGGAAGTTTCCTCGTCTACGGTTCCATCCTCTTCCAGGAACTTCAGCTGCATCTGCAGCGAATCTCCTCGTTCCAAAGTTGCGCGGCTGGGATCCAACTGCAAATCCTTAGGAGCGGCTTCTACGCGCACCTCCATACCCGTCGTCAACCCATCTTCAGTCAACACCGTAATATAGGCACTGCCCATATTCTTTGCGTCCAGCACGCCGTTTTCGTCCACAGAAAGCACGCTGGGGTTGGAACTAACCCAGCGACGTACTTGATCGGTGCAATCTACAGGCAAGTAAGAAACTTTCAGGGGTACGTGAGCACCTACACCCAGCGTAATGGAATTGGGAGAAATGTGCACTGCGGTTCCCTCAACGTCCACGTAGACCTTGGCAGAATCGCTTCGCCCATTGGGGGCTACCACCGAGACGTAGGCTTCGCCGCCTCCTACACCTTCCACACGGCCTGAATTGTCCACTTTTACAATGTTCTCATCACTGGATATCCACTGTAGGCGCGTATCGGAGGCATCAGAGTTATAGCTGACGCTCAACCCACTGTATTGCCCCTTTTTAATATGCAACTCATCTACATTGAGCTGCAATTGCGTCATGGGAATTCCATCAACAACTATCTGCGTTTCCGCGCTGGCTCCACCAGAAGCCACCGCACGGATCACCGTTTCACCAGAGCTTACAGCATGCACAGTGCCACTGCCATCAATGGTAGCAATCTGGGTGTCGTCAGAAATAAAATACAACTGCTGATTGGTATCTTCCGCACTGAGGGCACAGCGCAACGTATAGCTGTCCCCCACGGACATCTTGAGGACGCCGGGCTCCAGCACAAGCTGATCCTCATCCCCTGCACGCATCGGCAAAAATAGAAGGGCGGCCATCATCAGCCCAAAGGCCAGCAGGGCCAGCCTCCCATAAGCGGTCTTCAATATAAAGCCTCCCGTTTTCAATGGATGAAATCTATCCCATTGTGTTCCTATAACTTATCTTTCATTATACGATGATTTAGGACGCAGGTCAATGTCTTTTTATAGGCGTCCGCGTTGTATTTGTATACGACGGTTAGATCAACTCCCCATCGGTGCTAGCGAAGATGCTTGCAGGAATTGAAACAACCCTCCACCTTCAAAGCCACCACATGCAAGCACAAATATTTTCTTAAATTCACGCCTGGCGCGCAGTTAAATCTCGCCCTTGAATCTGGGACGCTCAAAAATAATGACTATTGTCTTGATGTTTTTTTTTACCTGTGATATTCTAAAAAAAAGACATCCACCGTTGGGAGAAGCTGAAACATGACACAGGAACCTACTTCAATTCAATCTTTGCAACGCGCTTTTGAAATCCTTGAAATACTATCTCTGCATCCCAGCGGTATTACGCTGACAGATTTGGCGGGAGTCTCAGGGTTATCCAAAAGCACGGTTCACCGTTTTCTCTCCTCTTTGTGCAGTCTGGGCTATGCCACCAAGGATGAATTTCACGGGAAATACCGCTTAACGCTGAGGATGTACGAAATTGGCGGGAGAGTCGTACACGCGTTGGGGATTCTCGACATTGCCCCGCCCATCATTGAACAGCTGGTAGAAAAAAGCCAGGAAACCGTCCATTTGGTTTTGCAGGAAGGAAGCAATGTGGTCTATATCTTAAAGCGCAACCCCTCCACTTCCGTAATCAACATGGCATCCGGCGTGGGCAATAGGGCTCCCATGTACTGCACAGGTGTTGGCAAAGCCATTTTGGCCTATTTGCCGCTAGAGGAAATTCGCAATATCTGGCAGTCATCTCAGATCATCCCCTATACGGATACAACCATTTGCACGTTGGATGAACTGCAACGTGAGCTTGCGCAAGTTCGCGCACGGGGCATCGCATTTGACAACGAGGAGCATGAGAAGGGAATCAGCTGCATTGCCGCACCGATTTTTGATTATCTCAAACATCCCAAGTACGCATTGAGCGTATCTTTTCCCATCTTTCGCATGACACCTGAAAAGAGGGAAAATCTGATCCAAATTGTCCAGAATGCAGCTCAAAAGATCTCATTAATCCTCGGTTCACGCCAAAGCTCCAGCAGCGAAAACACACCTGTGATCCCAATATACGAGGAATGATTTTGCGCAGCTATTGTATAGATTGCAAGGCACCTTCACCCAACAAATAAAAACAAGCGCCGGCAAGAGTTGTTTTTACACAACCTCTTTCCGGCGCTTTTGCAAAAGGAATTACGAACTATTTTTCCAGAGCGTGAATGATGTTTATGGCGGATTGGGTATTGATTCCCATGCGCTCCACGCCCATATTGTACAATTCCATAAAGTCATCCAAGGTGCGAATACCACCCGCGGCCTTAATCTTCAAATCATTTCCGCAAAACTCCTTCATCTTGCGGATCCGTTCAATATTTGCATCGCCCGGCACCCAACCTGTTCCGGTCTTTACAAAATCCGCACCACTCTTCTTGACCAATTCGCATGCTTTCAGCATTTCATCATCGTTGAGGGTATTGATTTCAATGATGACCTTGGTCATACGGACTTTTCCTTGGGCCAGTTCATGAATTGCCAACAATTCATCCAGCACATAATTATACTCGCCGCTCTTAAATTTACCAATATTCATCACCACATCCATCTCTTCAACACCGTCTTGAATCAGCTGTTTTGCCTCCAACAGCTTGGTTTCTGTGGTGTGTCCGCCGCCAGGGAAGCCCACTGGCGAACCCACATATACATCTTCCACATCCGAAAGCATTTTCGAAATCGTGGAAACCCAACAGGGCAGTACGTGCAGATTAATGAAGTGATACTTCTTTCCGTATTCAACCAGTTCTTCGATATCCTTTATGGAATGATGCGTCCTAACAGCGCTGATATCAATCAAGCGCGCAGCTTCTTTTGCCGTAATCATCTTTAAAAACAGCTCCTTTCAATACCCCACCCCGAGAAGTCCGGATCTCAGCGCCCCTTTAAATAGACGCTGTATTCATATTTATCTGCCACTAGTTTTGTAATACTGTACTCCACAGGTCCTTGGCTATCGTTGCTAATCCGTCTGCTGCACAAAAGGGGCGCGCCCACCGGAATGTGCAAGACCTGCGCTTCCAATGGATCTGCCACAGATGCCGTCAGATACTCCATGGCATCCTTCAACACAAGATTGTATTTCTGTTCCAGAAATTGGTACAAGCCAACAAAACTACCTACGAATTGATCCAAACCCGGCACGAGACTATCCTTAAAATAATTGTTCATGATGGCAATGGGCGTTCCATCAGCGCACTGTATCCTCTGCAAACGGTAGACCATACCTCCCTCAGGCAGTTCCAGCGCTTTGGCAATCTTTACCGGGGCCTGCACGTGCTCAATGCACATGCCCGCGCTGCTTACCTTAAAGCCCTTGCTTGTCAGCGTCTCCGTTACAGAGGTCAAGCGATTGAGCCGTTGCGTTGTAAAAACATCCAATACCTCGCTGCCGATTCCCTGGCGGCTGCGAATGTATCCCCCCGCCGCCAGCATAGATGTCACTCGACGAATGGTCGTGCGGCTTACAGAAAATTCGCCTTCCAGTTCCGCTTCCGTGGGCAAAAACGAACCCAAGGGATAGTACCCTTCCATGATTCGCTGTTTCATCGTCTGATAAATGATTTTATACGACGGCACATGGTTCGCCTTGCCCATACCCTATAACACATCCCTGTCTCTAATTCAGTTACATATACTTTTATGAGATGGCATCCAGTATCCTTCCCGATTCCACCAGGCAATGCGCAATCTGACGGTGAGCCCTGTACATGGGTTCATACATCTGCGCACGCTGCTGATCCGGCGTGCATTGATCCACCAAGACGTGCAATTCATCTATGCGGGTGTAATCGCTCCATAGGCCGATGCCTTTGAGAGCCAGCGCTGCCGCTCCCAGAGAAGCAGCGTCCTGATCCACTTTCGTCTTGATCATGGTCATCTGCATCACATCCGCAAACATTTGCCGCCACAGGGGACTCTTGCTTCCTCCGCCCACCATCAGAATTTCCTCAATCTGCGGTTCATATCCGCGAAGAATTTCCAACGCATAGCGCAGGTTATAGGTAATTCCCTCCATCACAGAGCGGATCAAATCATTCCGGCTATGGCTCATGTTTAGTCCCACGAAGCCCGCAGCAATGTTAGGATCCTCCTCGATCATGGAGCCTCCTGAGAGGCAGGGATTGAACAACAGCCGATTGGCGCCGATGGGTGACTGCTCTGTCATCCTGTTCATTTCCACATAGGCATCCGCAATTTTACCCGCCTGCTCCGCCTCCACCAGATCCGGGCAGAGAACTTCCCGCGCCCAGCGCATGCTGCTGCCAGCTGCAAAAATACTTGTAGCAGAAGCATACATGCCCGGAATGACGTGAGCAAACACAAACGGCTTATACTTGAAATCTAAAATGGGCTTGTCCCCAATCACCGCTATCCATGCAGAAGAACCCAAGGACATATAGACACGATGGTTCTCGATTCCCCGAGCTCCCAATGCCATGCAGGAATTGTCAACGCCGCCGCAAACAACGCGAGTCTCCCTCGTCAGCCCCAGTTCGGCAGCAGCCCATTCTGTCAATTCTCCCACTACTTCATCAGAATTGATGATCGACGGCAACTTCTCTGCGTCAATTCCAGCTGCCTGAATATACCTCTGCACATAGCGGTTTTCATGCAAGCTGTAAGCACCGCTTCCCGAAGCGTAGGAATGATCTGTACACATGCGTCCGGTCATCAGGTAATTGCACAGATCCTTGGAGCCCAAAAACTTATACGCCTTTTGGTAAATTTCGGGCTCGTGATCCCTGTACCACATGATTTTGAAAATAGAATAACATTCCCGCGGGAAACCATTTCCGGTATCCATATACCATTCCTGATAATCGACTTTTGCAAAAAACTCCGCTGCCTGTGCGTCCGCACGCAGATCCGACCACAGCGGCGTCAATTCACAAAGGATCTCTCCATCCCGGGAAACCGGAACAGCGCCCAGAGAATGTCCGGAGATGGAAACCGCCGAGATGGCCTGGCCGCCGACGCCCGAGTCTGCAAGAAGTTGCCGAGTCGTGCTCTTGATTCCTTGCCACCAATGAAGCGGATTCTGTTCATGAAACTTTTTGCCCCGATAAATGGTATCGTACGTAGAAAGCGCGCTGGCAATAGAAAGTCCGTCTTGGTTATACAAGGACGCCTTGATGCCGCTGGTGCCAAGATCGTAGGCAATTACATATTTTTCTGCCATATCTTACCTCGCTGTACAAAGCCACTCGTAAAAGATCCCATCAGCCTTCCTGGCAGAATTCGATCTTCTCTTCATTGGCGCCATAGACGATAAACCATTTCGTATTTTTCGGCCAATAGGTGGATACCCCGATCTGATCTGCGCAATCTTCCATCATGCGGTATCCCTTGGCCCGGCAAATTTCATACATTTCGTCGATATTTTCGACGCAGAAGGCCAGATGATCGATGGCGCCTATGCATTTGGGAGTTGAGAGTCGCTCATAGCACTCAATAACTACGCCGTGAAAGTCGATCAACTTAACCTGTATTGGGCGTCCCTCATCCACATCCTGTTTCTCAAAAATCACCTTGCCACCCAGAGAAGTATAAAAATCCACCGTCCCCTGCATATTCTCCGTAGGCATTCCCACATGGTGCAAATGCTTCACGTATTTCATAAAATCACATCCCTCATTTTATCAAATATTCTCAAATTCGGCAACGGCATCATTGAGCTTTTTCATATACTCATCAGAGATATCCCATTCGGTGCACTCAATATTGCGATCCAGCTGTTCGAGGGAAGAAACTCCGTTGATAATGGAAGTGACATCCGGATTCTGGCGCAACCAGTTCAAGGCTACCTGTGAGATGGGTTTGCCCATTTCATCTGCAATTGCCTGAACCCGCTTATAGCCCTGATAGTACACTTCAAAGCGATCCTTAGAAAATTTCGGATTTTCATTGCGGATATCCCTGGCGGAAAAATTGATCCCGTTTTTAAATTTTCCAGCCAGCAGACCCTGCATCAGCGGACTATAAGGCAAAAAGGCTTGTCCGTACTTGCGAACGTTGGGCAACATTTCCTTTTCCGTCAGATACTCCAAAGGTATTCCATGGTAGCTGGTGGTATTGCGTTCAAACATATTATACAGGCCCTGTTGCTCATCAATTTCCACCATGGTCATAAAGGTTTCTACATCTTTCTGCGAGAAGTTGGACAGACCAATATGCCGGATTTTTCCTGCCTTCTTGATCTCTGCCAACACCTGGGCAGTCTCCTCGATGGGCGTCTTGGGATCCGGCCAATGCAATTGGTAAATATCGATGTAATCCGTCTGCAGTCTCTCCAAGCTCTCATCGATTTCCCGCAGAATATTGTTGCGGGACAAATCGTTTACAGTTTCATGCTTCTCATTCCAGACAAGTCCACACTTGGATGCAATAATCACCTTCTGGCGCAAGCCGCCTTTGAGCGCACGACCCAATACTCTTTCTGCATGATGCCATCCATACACCGGCGCCACATCAAACAGGTTCACGCCCTTGTCAATTGCCGCATGGACAATATTTATGGCATTTTCGTCGTTTGACGTATCCCAGTCGCCTCCAAAGTTCCAGCAACCAATGCCGACAGCAGAAATTTCTTCGCTGATCCGTGCAACCTTCTTGTAAATCATAACCCTACCTCCTACTTCTAAAAATCCAGAACCGTACCATCGCTTTCTGTTAATCTTGCAACTATTAAAAAAAAGCAATGCTACCGCCGGAAGGGCGACGGCGATTTAAAAAACCGCCGTCGCATTCATCTTGTTCTGCTAAATTATCCCGCGTAATCCGGCAGCTTTTCCGCCAGGTTTTCGGGGGTAAGAATATCGGATTCCGTGCAAATGAAGGTGGACTCGGGATTGACGTCCGCAACAATCTTGTTGAAGCAAGCCGCAATCGCATTGAAGGCCATCGCCTGCGGATCCTGAGAAACGGCGGCGATGATCTCACCGGAAGCCACATAGGTTACATTGTCCGGCACCCAGTCGAAGCAGACAACGCCGATTTCACCGGTCTTGCCCATAGCCTGAACTGCCTGCGCAGCACCGAAGGGGCCGCCAGCCGTGCAATAGATAACCTTCAGATCTTCGTATCCGGTAATCAGGTTGACGGCAGCGTCGTAGGTCTCAGTGGTAGAATCGTGTGCCTCAACCGGCTCAAGGATGGTGATGTCCGGGCACAGCTCCTGCAGCTTTTCCGTCATGGAAATGCGGCGTTCCTCGTGCTGGTTCATGGTCAGATAGCCGGTGATGATGCCAACGGTGCCCTCTCCACCGGTGTAATCTGCAATGGCCTGAGCAGCGGCCTGACCGCCGGCAACGGCATCTGAGCCGGAGAACGCCAGGCGCGTATCCGTCTGATTCGTAGATTCGCTCAGATAGGTTACGACCACGATGCCTGCATCAACGGCCTTATCTACATAAGCCTCGGTGCCATCGGACATGGGGCAGCAAACGATGCCATCAGGCTCATCCAGCATCAGGGTCTCAATGTAATCCGACAGGGTCTTGCCGTCCGCCTCTGCGCCCATGTCAACGGCCTTCACGGTGCAATTGTGTGCGCCGAAGTATTCGGTTGCCGCCGCCAGACCTTCATTGATCTGATCCCAGAAGGGATTGTTGGAATAGGACAGGAAATAGATGACAATGGGTTCTTCCGCAGTTCCGGCCGCGGCAATGTCGCCTTCTTCGGGCAGCGGAATCTCTTCTGCAAATGCCGCGCACGCCAGGATCATTGCCAGTGCCATCAGGATAGCCAGGATCTTCTTCATAGTGGTTTCCTCCTTTTTGTCTTTCCCTATTGTTCGCGCATCATTGAATTGAAGATGAATCCAATGTGCGAGTAACACAGATAAACATATGCCGATTGGCCTTTACTCACAGAGTCAAACCGGATGCCAGGTTCATGATCTTTTCTTGATCCAGATCCTCAAATTCCAGCTTGCCCTGTATATGTCCCTCGTACATTACCACGACGCGATGGCTCAGACTAATGAGCTCCGGGAGTTCCGAAGAGATCAAAATGATACTGATGCCTTGATCCGCCAGTTTATTGATAATCTGATAGAACTCGCTCTTTGCACCCACGTCAATGCCATGGGTAGGTTCATCCAGAATCAAAATTCTGGGATGAATGGACAGCATTCTGCCCAAAAGCGCTTTTTGCTGGTTTCCGCCGGAGAGCGCGGCTATCTTGGTATCCTGAGACGCAGTCTTGATGTTCAGCTGGCGGATATATGACTGAGCGTTCTCCCGCTCGCGGGACTTGGACAGAAAGGAGTTTCGACTCAGAATGCGCCAACTAGCTGAATTAATATTATCCCTCACGGAATGTTTAGGCAATATACCGTTAAGCTTGCGATCCTCAGAAACCATGCCCATGCCCAATGCCACAGCGCGCTTGGACGTACCAATCTTGCAGGGTTTGCCATCGACGAAGATTTCACCGGATTGCATGGGAGCATACCCGTAGATGCACTCCATCAATTCCGTTCTTCCTGAGCCTACCAATCCTGCAAAGCCCAGGATCTCGCCTTCGTGCACACAAAAGCTCGCATCAACCACTTTTCCGCTTCTGCATACATTTTTCGCCTCCAACACAACCTTGGTATTGGCTGTCCTTCTGCGGCGAGCGATTTCTTCAGGCGTCTTTTGTGGCACGTTGCTATCCAGCTTTCTTCCCACCATCATGGTGATCAGCTGTGGAATATCAATTTCATGAATATCATAGGTTCCCACATGTTCGCCGTCACGCAACACCGAACAGACATCCGCAATTTCAAACAATTCCTCCAGGTGGTGAGAGATGAATACAATCGCCACGTTTTGCCGCTTGAGTTCGCGAATGATCTCCATCAGAATCCCCGTTTCCCTCACCGTCAGTGCGGCGGTAGGTTCATCCATGATGATCAGTTCAGTCTTTTTGCTCAGTGCTTTTGCAATCTCGATGAGCTGCTGTTCCGAGGCGCTGAGATCCTTGACCAGCGCCGTCTCACTAATATGATACATCTTCAGATGATCCAACAGCTCACGGGAACGCCGCATCATCTTCTTTTTATCCACGAAGATGCCCTTGCGGTCCTGATGTCCCATGAAAATATTTTCATAAACCGACAAATGCTGTGCCAGAGAATTTTCCTGATGGATCATGCTGATCCCATAGCTTGCGGAATCTGCCGTGGAGGAAAACTCTACCTTTTCTCCCTTAAACAGAATTTCTGAACCCTTATCCGCTTTATAAACGCCCGAAATGATATTCATTAACGTAGATTTGCCCGCACCATTTTCACCGATGAGCGCGTGCACCTCGCCTGCCCGAAACGTCAGGTTGACGTTTTTCAGCGCCACCACGCCGGGAAATGTCTTTCGGACATTTACAGTTTTCAATATAACCTGCTTTTCCAAGGCGTTCCCCTCCAATAACTAAAACAAGCACCTATTATTACATCTGTTCCGAACTGACGGCGATGGACGCCTTTCTCGCCTTATACTTTTTGCTGAGGCAGTCAATGCTGGTGGCAAGAATAATCAGTGAACCAATGGTGATGGTCTGCCAGTTCGACTTAAAGTTCAACAGGATAAATGCGTTCTTAATGACGCCCATGATCGCGGCGCCGATCAGGATACCCACCACCGAACCTTCACCACCGGACATGCTGACGCCGCCGATGACTACTGCAGCAATAACGTTGGATTCAATTCCGTCGCCCGCATCCGCCGTAGCCGTGGTCAGGTTGCCTGCATTGAGTATGCCTGCCAGTGCAGCCAGAAAACCGGAGATTACGTAAGCTGACGTCTTAATCCGCTCCGCATTGATGCCCGACAACTTCGCGGAACGTTCATTGTCACCCACTGCATACAGTGAACGGCCAAATACGGTCTTGTTTAGCACAATGATTCCCAGCACATACACAAACAACATGATCAGGATGGACATGGGGACAGTGACTGAACCCACTTCAAATGTACCGCCGCCCAGAAAACCCACCGAATCCGGATAGGCAAATTTGACGGGAATACCGTTGGTAATGATGAAAGCAAATCCTTTTGCCACCATCTGAATACCCAGAGTAGCGATAAACGGGGCAATGCCAATCTTTACACTGAGCACACCGTTAATCAGACCAATGCATGCGCCCGCGCACAAAGAAATCACCATCGCCAACCAGGGATTGATTGATTGAGAAAGCACTGCCAGCACACAGGCGCTGAAAGAGAGGACGCTGCTGACGGACAGGTCTATGCCCGCAACAATGATGACCATGGCCTGTCCCACTGCCATGATACCCACGTTGGAAATCTGTCGAAGAATGTTGATTATGTTTTGCGGCTTAACAAATTTCGGAGTGATAAGGCCGATAAACACACACAAAACGATGAAAATCACAAAGATACCAATTTCCTGTTTTCCCCACAAACTCTTTAAACGATTCTTCTTGGGCGTCTTGGACAAGCCTTGCATAATAACATCCTCCTCGTTTTATCTTTGAATGCGTCCGCTTGTATTTCCTCTCGCTAAAGACCAGACCTCGTCGGCTGTGACCAAGTCAAAGTCATGTTCTATGGAATGCTTCAGGCAAGATGCTGCAGCCGCAAAATTGACCGTTTCCTGATCGTTCTGTCCATTCAACATGGCATAGATGAGTCCACCAGCGAAGGAATCTCCGCCCCCTACCCGGTCTACAATCTGGATATGGTAGACGGGTGACCAGAATCCCTGCTTCTCCGCAGAGCTGTACAACATCCCGGACCAATTATTTTCACTGGCGGAAATGCTCTCCCTCAATGTAATGGCTACCTTTTTGAATCCGAAGCGTTCGCAAAGCCGGGATGCTACACCGAGATATCCTTCCCGACTGATTTCTCCCTTTTCCGCATCGGTCCGGTCGGCATAAATTCCAAATACGTCTCCTGCGTCGGCCTCGTTTGCAACCAATACGTCCACATAGGGCATCAGTTGGGACATGACTTGGCAGGCTTGTTCATTTGACCAGAGCTTCTTCCGATAGTTCAGATCGCAGCTGACCGTCAGCCCCTGCTTCTTTGCCTCCTTAACCGCTTCGAGACATATTTCCGGCAGCTGACCACCTAAGGCCGGCGTAATTCCAGTGAAGTGAAACCACTGCGCTCCTTTAAAAATAGTCTCCCAGTCAAAATCTTCCTTTTGAGCCAGGGCAATGGAGGAACCCGCCCGATCATAGATTACCTTGGAGGGCCGCTGAGCAGCGCCGCGCTCAATAAAGTAAATTCCCAACCGGGGTCCACCCCAGACTATGGAGTCAGTATCCACGCCAAAACGCCTGATTTCATTCAAGGCACACTTGCCAAGATCGTTCTCCGGCAGCTTCGTGACAAACGCCGCTTCCATTCCCAGCTGAGCCAGCGCCACGGCCACGTTAGCTTCGCCGCCAGCATAGCTGACTTCAAATTCATTTGCCTGTGTCAGACGATAATGTCCTCTGGGATTAAGGCGCATCATCACTTCGCCAAAGGTAATACACTTCATGCTTCCGCCCGCCTTTCTTTATTACCGCACGGCTTCGACAAACATCCCGGCCAATTCCGTAATTTTGTCCCACCGTCCGCTGGAAATGATTTCCTTGTTTACCAGGTTTCCGCCCACGCCTACACCTGCACATCCGGCCTTAATGAAATCTGCCGCATTTTTTTCGTTCACGCCGCCCACCGCCATTAAAGGAATATGATTCAGTGGCCCGCGAATCGCCTTAATATAGGCTGGCCCCAGTTGGGCAGCCGGAAAAACTTTCACAAAGTCTGCACCACAGTCATAGGCACTGACAATCTCCGTAGGTGTAAGCGCTCCTGGTATGGAAATAAGATTCAATTCACGGGTACGCTTTACAACCTCTGCCTTAAAGTCGGGCGAAATAATGTACTTTGCTCCCGCGTCGCAAGCTTTCTCCACCAGTTCCACATTGGTGACCGTCCCTGCGCCAATTGCCATCTCATCGCCCATTCGATCATTGAGCATTCGTATGGTTTGTACCGTCCAATCATGTGTCGATGCATCTTTCTGATCAAAAGTGATCTCCATTAATCCAATGCCCCCGGCACGCAAAGCCTCCGCAAGCGCAAGTACCTTCTCGCCATAAATACCCCGAACGATTACGATGACCTTTTGTTTTTGAATTTTTTCCAGACACGCTGTGCGCATTTATCGTCCCAGCTTTCTATTTTAAATTCCGCAATGTGGAACAACGTTTTGTTTTTTGGAACGTATTTATTATATAACATGCTTTTTAAAATGTCAACTTAAATTTCTATGCTCATCAACAAATCGTTCAATATAGCTTATTTTGCCCTAATATTTTATGTATATCGGCGATATTTTTCCTCTGTTTTAATAATTTATCTCTATTCAGCAAAGTGTCAAAATAAGCATCCACCATAAAGGTTATGATGAGTATTAGTTGCAAAGCTCAGATTCTTATGGTATAATTGAGAAAAAACATTTAGTTGTAATATCAAAATTTCAGTTCATTATGAGATTACCCACAGAATAGAACATTTTTAGAGACACCATACTTGAAAGGCACCTCACGTTATAGAGGACGATTTAAATTTGAATAGAGGGATGGAGAAACATGGATTCACGCAGGGGTTTCATTCGCACGGTGGGAAACGATCTTTCCCCCGCTCAGTTGGGCCATACACAATGCCATGAGCACATCTGGCTCAATCGCGGCGCATCCTTTCAAGTCAACTCCGCACTATGTATGGATAATTTTGACGCTTCGCTGGAAGAACTGAAGCGCTATCGTACCTATGGCGGAGGAACCATTGTGGACGCGCAGCCCGGGGGCTTTGGTAGAGATCTTTCCCGACTGTACAACTTACAGGTTTCCAGCAACGTAAACATCATCTCCGTCAGTGGCTGCCACAAGCTGTGTTTTCTGGATGATCCAACGATATCATCCCTCTCTGAAAGGGAACTCGCAGCCCGATTTGTACAGGAATTCACTGAGGGAGAAGCCTATGAAGGCCATATGCTGCGCACCGGCATGATGAAACTGGCTCTGGATGCAGGCGGGTTGGCTAATCCGGCCTATGCGCAACTTTATCCAGCCGTAGCCCGCGCAGCTGCGGAAACAGGTGCGGCCACGATGATCCATACCGAAAAGGACAGCGATATTCCCGCCCTCCTGCAATTTTTCAAAAATTATGGTGTGGATGCACAGCGTCTGCTGGTCTGCCATCTGGATCGCACCAATCCCACCCCGGAAGTTCATCTTCAGGCATTGGACATGGGATGTACGCTGTGCTATGATAGCATTCACCGCTATAAGTACGTATCTGACGAACAGGAACTCTCATTGCTACAAAAAATGCTGAAAAAGGGCTATGAGCAGCAGATCGTACTCAGCTTGGACACCACCAATCAGCGTCTGCGAGCCTATGGCGCGCAGGACATGGGATTGGAAACCATTCTAACGGAATTTATCCCCAAACTTCGCGCCTGCGGCGTCAGCGATTCACAGATTGAAGCGATGTGCCAGGGCAATGCCCAACGTCTACTGGCTGTAAGCGGAGTCTGAGGGATGGAAAAAAGGACAGGAGGTAGGAGAAGGAATGAAATTTGAAGCAGCAACGCAGCCAAC
>JAHZHZ010000010.1:69388-70508 GCA_019419995.1 Clostridiales bacterium | reverse complement strand
ACTCCCCGCGTGGATATGACAATGAGCAGTACGCCTGAATACAATGAAATCCTCATTGCCAATACTTTTGCCGATGATGCGGATCTGCATTTCCTGTCCGGAACGCCAAAAAGCAGCAAGCCCAATCATCAGGCGACGGGCCTGATCTCCGTTCGAAAGAATTTGAATAAATACAGCGATATTTGTTTTAACCAATTCCTTCATGGGCGCTATGCCGAATCCAGCCTTTGCGAGTACAAATTTTAAAAAATAGACTGCTGTTTGCACCATCGATAAGCGCGGATATTTTGTCTGATTCCGGCCAAACTGTGCAGAAATTATGAATCCGTGCCCACTGTCTGACCTGACAAAGTTTGTCGTTTCCCCACTGCCCAAAGACAGGGCCAAGATGTTGATATGCTGCTCAACATCTTGGCCCTGTCTTTGCAGGTGATTTTCCCTGCCCCATCGCGACTGAAAAGCCTGGCAGCCCCTGTGGCTAAAGCTGCAGAGGCATGGGCTGGGACCTATAACGGAGAGCCATCGGACACGACCAGGGTACATACTGGGACAGATTATCTAAATAGGCCTTATCAGCAAGCCGCTCCACACACGCGTTCCATTCAAGGAGCTGTGCATTTGCATTCATCTCACAGACCGTCTCCCCACTTTGCTGTTTCTTATCAGTAGAATCAATCCACAAATGAATAAACCTATGCTGATCCATTGCGAAGTGGAAAGCCCTTGTGCCATTCCACGTATTTCATCACCCCGGAAAAACTCCACTGTGAATCGGACAGTAGAATATAGAATCATATATAAAAAAAGGGAAAAGAAACCCTTTCTCCATTTCTTCCAAGGGAGTATGAGCATTATAAATACAATCATATTCAAAGCAGCCTCAAGAAGCTGCACGGGAAACACAGTTCCAATAATACCTGTTCGGCTACATGCGACAGCTCCAACCCCAGTATAGGGCATGCCATAGCAGCATCCGCCTAAAAAACAACCAATGCGTCCAAATGCGTGTCCAAACGGCACGGCAGGGACCACCGCATCGCAGTACAGGTCAAATTCATCCCTCACGCCGGATATCCGCGCACCCACCAATGCCCCAAGTATCCCTCCAATTAATCCTCCA
>JAHZHZ010000010.1:48341-69378 GCA_019419995.1 Clostridiales bacterium | reverse complement strand
ATACCTGGCCGCCACCGACAATGTGGCTTATATCACCCTGCAACAGCCTTTGAAAAACCTCCTCGGTATTGCAAGACACCAGAAGGTACAACAGCTTGGCGCCAAACAAGCCGAAGCCAATCGCGCAGGCAAGGATAACCATCATGGAATTACTGTCAAGCCTGTTTCTGCGCCCTCTTATAAAACAAATGCAGCAGGAAAGGAGTATGCCTATTGCCATGCACAGGCCATATGAGGGTATGTTCCTACCAAATAGGTTCAAATATGGATACATCGGCATTCCTCCATAAACAGAAAAACCCACTGTTATTTTTGAACAGGCTTGAAGCAAGATCCCAAATAACAGTGAGCAAGGTCGTCGACTACATTACTGCATGGAAGCGCTAATGCCAGCCAAGCCGCCAATGCAAGTTGCACAAGCAATGAACAGAACGATGCAAAAAACAAAACCGACGATAGAGCACACCAGACCTGCGGTAGATAAGCTCTGTTTTTCCGGATCCTTGCGCCCCAGCGCACCCAGAACGATACCTACCAGGCCTGCGATTGCTCCAACCCACTGAAAACCAGACAGAAAGATGCCACAAACGATAGATACGATACCCAGAACCAAAGATGCAACACCCATTATGAAAGCCCCCCTTCTTTCCAAATTCATATATAAAGCCATGCCAGCTTTATATCACAAATGTTGCCTTACATCCTTTCATCTCGCTGCTTCTGCGGCCTGGCGGAATCAGACTTTGATTCAGATGTGTACCTCCTGTTATCAGCCTTAGTGGTTCGCGCCATGCTCCCGGCCAAGGGAGATTCCCTTGATACCAGGAATTTGGCTGTAACTTTATCGAAGCCGTCCCATGTTGCGCATTTCTCTCAAAGTTGCCCCGCTAGCAGAAGTTGTCTCCCTTGCATTCACAAACAGCTTTTGATCCCAATGTTTATAAAGGGATTAAGAGCCCATCTACGGCAAATTCCAGGGAGCCCATCACCGTGATAATTTCAAATCCGGCGCATCTGACTGCGCCACGCAATCTTATCCTTCCGCCTTCGCAGCGTTAAACAAGACAATTTATTTTAATTATAGCCATATAAAATATGATGGCAAACCACTCGTACCGTCAAATATACCCTTCATTACATTTTCATGAAAGCAATCATCAATTTAACATATGGAAACATGAACACGAACAAAGGTTAGTATTTATGAAATAAAACTAAATGCCTCGCAGCCATGATAAAACAACCATGTCCGCGAGGCACCTTTATTTTTGTACAGGGGGATAACCCGTCCCCTTCTCCCCCTTTCGCCAGATTGCATCGAATTCTGGCAAGGGAATCATCGCTCCTACAGGATTTGATGCAATCCCAGCAGGGACCTTACCCCATTGCCGCTGAATATCCCTGCGGGAAGGGCTTTCTCGGGGAATTTTGCGGGAGTTTTCACAGGTCGCAAAAGATTAAACTCCCATTCGTCTATTCTCCCCGCCAGTTCCTCCCTTGTCCGGAGATTCCTCAGCATTCGTCATTTGTTCAACTTACAAAGACAGTCGCGCTTCGTAAGCAGCGCGACTGTCTTGCGGCAAAGTTAGTCGATATCCATCCGAGTGGACAGTGGGAAAGTCGTCGAGGCTATTCCATGCGCCATCCCTGGGTGTCAATCCGGGAAATCCCCGGCTGCATCTGGCACGGGACGTCTTCCCTACAGGGCAGAAGCTAGGGCTATCATTCTTTCAATCCAAAAACTCCACGCTGTCATCTTCACCGACGGCGAGTTTGATATAGTTCATGCTATCTCCCTCATAGGTACTATATACCGCTAAATAACCAGCATCCGGCGCAAGATCTGCTTTGCTGTATGTAGTACCATTAAAGGCAAAAGCGGGGCCGTCGGACAACACGCCGATAGCGGATTCCGTTTCCACATTGACCCCCTCACATGCTATAAACACTTTAATGAGGTTATCCTCCAGTGTAATTTCCTTCGCTGCACCCGGAGTGGCCTCCTTACAGGTGACGACAGAGCCATTGCCCAAAGTGCATCCGGCGCCCAAGCTAACCATGGCATGGTAATCCCCTACTATGGTGAGACCGCCATTGAAGGTGCAATTATCAAAATAGATATTGCTGCGCAAGTCGTTAGATCCATTGCGCGTGCTGGCAGGATCAACAGTGACGGTAACCATTTTGTCAAAGGTCACATCGTAGACTTCGGTAGTTTCTCCCGCTTTCAACTGGTAATCATACTGAATCTCAGCAGCATTGATGAGGGGAGCTTCTGCCTGGGTGAGCTCACTCGCATGGGCGCAGGTGCAAAGCATGATCAGCATGAGCGCTAGAAATAGTACGTGTAATTTTCTCATATTCGTACACCCTTTCTTTTTTGTAGACAGGATTTATCCCATGTACAGCAATTGTCACGCGCTAAGTCTATCACAATTCAAATACAATTTCAATAGAATTTGCGCAGAACAGGCACATGAAAGGGTTGCTTCGTACTTTATGCTATCCGGCGAGAGCCCCAGCCTACCTAATATGCGGCGCCACAGGCCGCGTCTACATTTAAAATCTTCTCTCGGTCAAATTCTACTTGCTCCAACCAATCAGTTGTTCTTCGGCTTTAGACCTATGCGGCTGCGCGCTCCATCAATGTGTGGATTGAGTTGCTCTTCGCAAACAGCGTTTGCGTAACTTGTTGCCAGCAGTTCTTTTAAGCTCAACCAGAATAAAGCATAGCCCAGCCCCAAAATTGTGGTTAACAGTGCCTCTGCCTTCGGGAAAAATAATACCGCTCCCACAAAACAAATAGGAAAAGCGAGCATAAGCAACCTGATACCCAGGGCTAGTGGCAGGTTGCGTAAGGTGAGTCGAAGCGCGACAAGAAATTGTACCCTGAAGGAAAAACCATAATTCGTCAACAGCGAAGGAAAGATCTGTGCCATCAGCATCCAGATCAGCCCGATCACAAGCAAAACTGCTGTGGGAAGATAAAAAAAAGCTGTACTTGCCGTGAATTGCGCATAAATGCGAGCACCAATAAATACAACCAATGGCGCCGCACCATTAACAAAGCCAAATAATAGCGACTGTTTCCAGTTTTCACGCACTGCGGGGAAAAAATCTTCGCGCAAACCACTGTGCTCATCTCTCGCCCATCTGCCCATTACAAAGCTAATTCCCGTATTGAATGGCGCAGCAATGGTAACCAGGGGGAAAAGTACCAGGAGATAGGAAAACAACAGGTCATAGAGTTGCTGTGTATTTGCATTCCCGGCCAGTGCATTTAACTGCACATAATTGATGACCGTCCACAAGATTGCGGGCAATCGAATCAACAGCCCCAGCAGATTTACTCCCACCATTTCTCGCTTGCGCACCGAAAGCACAGTTCGGAAAAGTTGCGGATACGTTTCCGGCAAATCTGCATCCGTGAACTCTTTTTGATCCGGTCGTCCTCG
Organism: Clostridiales bacterium; assembly: GCA_019419995.1. GTDB lineage: Bacteria > Bacillota > Clostridia > Christensenellales > Aristaeellaceae > SFTH01. The sequence continues at coordinate 65,923 of JAHZHZ010000010.1, read as the reverse complement.
ATAGTATTCATTCAGACGTTTTTTCAAAGACATACCTTTCCTCCACACAGGCATAGATACAAATTGCAGAATGCGCAGCCCCGAGTAATCCGAAGGCTGCGCATTGGGGATGAAAAATCAATCTCGGGCAAGAATGGTCTTTTCCGTTTCCAAATCAAAGAAATGCAGGTGATTCACATCAAATCCTATCACAATATCATCGCCACTGCGGGAATTGGTGCGGGGATCGACTCTTGCAATAAAATTGCCGTCCCTACCATCTGCCGAAAGATAGAGATAAGTTTCCGATCCCATCAACTCCACCATTTCCACATGAACATTCACACAGGCATCCGGATAAGCGGAGATAAATGCGGCTTCATCATGCAAATTTTCCGGGCGCATTCCCATATAAACTTCTTTTCCGATATAATCGCCCATCATGCGCCTGACCTTTCCCTGGGGCACAAGAATAGCATTTTTCCCGAAAACCGCATAGACGCCTTTCTCTCGCTGTTCCAGGCGCACCTTAAAAATATTCATTTGTGGTGTGCCAATGAAGCAGGCAACAAATAGATTGGCTGGATAATCATAAAGATTTTGCGGCGAATCCTCCTGCTGCATAAATCCATCTTTCATAACCACGATGCGTGAACCCATGGTCATTGCTTCCGTTTGGTCATGGGTTACATAAATGAACGTGGTCTGCAAGCGCTGATGCAGCTTGGTGATTTCCGCACGTGTCTGCACGCGAAGCTTGGCGTCAAGATTGGACAGCGGTTCATCCATCAGAAAAACTTTGGGCTCGCGAACAATTGCACGTCCCAGCGCTACACGCTGGCGCTGGCCGCCGGAAAGCGCAGCCGGCTTACGGTTAAGCAGGTTCTCAATGCCAAGTATCTGCGCTGCCTCGCGCACGCGCCTGTCGATCTGGTCCTTGGGCATCTTGCGCAACTTCAATCCAAAGGCCATGTTGTTGTACACCGTCATGTGCGGGTAGAGCGCATAGCTCTGAAAAACCATGGCAATATCACGGTCCTTGGGCGCCACATTGTTCATCAATTTGTCATCAATGTACAACTCGCCTTTGGTAATTTCCTCAAGCCCCGCGACCATGCGCAGCGTCGTGGATTTCCCGCAGCCGGACGGGCCGACAAACACAACAAATTCTTTGTCCTCAATTTCAAGGTTGAAATCGCTGACGGCAACAACGTTGCCCGGATAGACCTTGTAGATATTGCGCAGGGATAAACTCGCCATATGTTCCATCCTCCTGTATTGAGTAATTGTCGAATCCATTATCTTCAACCAGAATCAGCATTTGTTCGTTATTTAAGGAAAAATATCTTGTTTGAGCTTGTACGAAAAAGCGCCTCTTTTCTCTCCGTTCAAACAGATCTTCCGTTGCGCAATTCTAAATTGAATTTCTGCGCCGCCGCAAACTCCATGAATAAAGTATCTTCTTGGGTCATTGTCCCGCAAGCACAGTTTTTACACATTCCGCACGTTTTTCATCGGCCCTTTGCAATGCCAAACGGCGGCTTTCCAGCCATTCGAGGTCCCGCTGTACCTTGATTTCGGCATGTGCAAGCATATCCTGCATGGCATTGGGGCCAGTACCACCGATGACATCTCTACTCAAAACAAAGTGTTCAGGATCGATGCTCTTTAAAATGGGTGCAAAATCAAAGTCGAAGGGCTTTTTAAAATACTCTTCAAATGCCTCGGCGAAGAAATCCCGAGTTACATTCTTCAGGTTGTAGCCCTGTGCATTTGCCCGCTTGACCAGGAAAGATACAAAACCATGGGCCTCGCGGAACGGAATATGGTAGGAGCGATAGATTTGATCTGCAATTTCCGTGACAACCGAAAAGCTTTCGTGTACACGCTCGCACAGCAGCTCCCTATTCACATCCAATGTACCCAACACAGAGTTTAGCATGTTCACATTTTGCCCCAGCAATTCAAATGCCTTGCTCATCACATCTTCGATATCTTCGTAGTCCGAGATATCTCCGTAGGGGGACTTTAAAAATCCCGTAAGCACGGTATCCGCAATGCCCTTAGTCACAGAAAGTGAAGAGCGAAGATGTTCCAGAGCAATGGGATTTCGTTTCTGAGGCATGATCGAACTAATGGAAATGTAGCCGTCTGCCACACGGATCATCTTGACTTCCTCCGTGGCCCACAACACCATATCCGTTATCACTCTGCCCAAATTCAATGCACAAAGGCCAATGCATCCAGCTGTCTCCGTAAAGTAATCCGAATTTCCAATGGCGTCATACGAATTTTCAATAATGCCATCAAATCCTGCCAATTCAGCCACTCGTTCTCTGGAAATCGGAAATCCGGTTGTCGTAATCGCTGCAGCGCCCATTGGAGAGACATTGGTATTGGCATACGCATGCTGCATGCGTTCGATATCTCGCCCAAGCACATCAAAAAATCCCAGAAAATAATGGCCCAAAATGCCGGGCTGTGCATGCTGTGTATGGGTGTGCACCGCGTAAATTGTGTCCTTATGCTCTTGCGCAAAGAGGCGAACTGTATTGCGCAGCCGGATCAACTTTTCAATCAGTTGCAACTGGCTTTCACGTATGGCCATGTGCGACCAAGCGACGCACATATCGTTGCGACTGCGTGCCAGATGAAGATTTCCGCCCACCCCCTGGGTCCTTCGGATAATTTCATCTTCCATTTTAAAATACAGGTCCTCAAAGCAACCATCGTATTCGCTATTTGCATATGCTTTGTAGTCAATCTCCTCGATCGCACGCATAATGCTCGCCGCATCGCCCTTGGTCAAGATTCCCTGTTCGCACAGCATCACCAGATGCGCCTCGTTGATACTCTTGATATGCTTGAGCAAATGCGATTTAGTACGGTTATACCCCGGAAGCAGTTCCATGCTCACCAGTGCTTTCGCAGGATATTTCTTGCCGTCCTCTTCATATATGCGCTGACGTTCCTCAGCATAGCTGTTTGAAAGTACCATATTATAAGCTTCCTCCGACTCACTATTGATCCATTACCGAACCGTCTGTGTACAGCTTGGTCACATATTTTCTGGGAATATACGGACACTTAATTTCAGCGTCCTCTGCAAGTTCAATACCGATGCCAGGCGCATCCGGTACGATTAAAAATCCACTTTCAAGCTTGAGTGATGCGCGCACGATCTGATTCTTAGGCGCACAGTCCTCTCCAATTGGTAGCTCCTGAATCGTAAAGTTTGGAATTGAAGCTGCCAACTGTATACAGGCAGCTGTGCTTACGGGGCTTAGTGGATTATGGGGCACAACCTGAACACCAAACCCTTCCGCAAGCGCCGCGATCTTCTTTGCCTGGGTTATACCGCCGCACATGCACACATCCGGCCGAATGTAATGGCAGGCATCCCTATGGATCAGCATGGCAAACTCCTGAAGGGTATGCAGACGTTCGCCAGTAGCAATGGAAATACCAATGCCCGATGCCACTTTTGCCATGTCATCAAAATTATCAGGGCGCACCGGATCCTCATAAAACAGCGGATGACAGGGTTCGATTTCTCTGCCCAGCGTTATGGCTTCAGGCACCGTCAATTGACGGTGGATCTCTATACAAAGATCCACTTCGTCCCCCACAGCTTCCCGGTATTTAAATACAGATTCAATCGCCTGATCCATCTTTCTGGCAAAGCTGCTGAAATAGCGTTCATTGCGGTCAGAATCCACAAAGGGGGTCAAATGCCCCACCGCCGTAAAGCCTTTCGCCTTAGCTTCCTTGCAACCCGCTACCAGTTTTTCCCGGCTGTCTCCAAATACGTGATAGTACACACGCGCCTTGTCACGGGTCTTCCCGCCCAGCAATTCATAGCACGGAACGCCATAATATTTACCTTTGATATCCCAGAGCGCAATATCAATTGCAGAAAGCGCTCCCATAATTGCCGCACCACGAAAATGATAGCAGCGATACATGTACTGCCAGTGATGTTCAATCAGCAATGGGTCTTGCCCAATCAGGTAGCGTTTAAATGTCTCCACCGCCTGTGCAGATGCCTCGAGAAATGCCCATGCGCCGCTCTCTCCCAACCCCACGATGCCTTCATCGGTATAAATCTCCACAAACATATAGATATCGGCAAATCGTGTACGTATATCTGTGATCTTCATTGTTTATTTCACCGCTCCATCCGTCAATCCGCCTACCAGATATTTCTGGGCAAACAGCGCAAAGAAAAATGAGGGAATGCAGACAATCAATGAGGCCGCAAGCACATCTCCCTGAAGCATGCTGTCACGAGAACTAAAATCGGCCACGATAACGGGCAATGTCTGCAATGAATCGTCAATCAATAAAGTATTGGCCAGCAGGAAGTTGTTCCAGATGCCAATAAAGGTCATGACCCCACTGGCCGCAAATCCTGGCAGCGCTACCGGCACAAATACCTTCCAAAGCGTGCGGATGCGGGATAAACCGTCGATTTCCGCCGCCTCTACCAGATCCCGTGGGATTGTGGCAAAGTACGATTGCAGCGTCCAAATACAAATGGGCATTTCAAACGCCACGTAGCAGAGAATCAGACCAAACCAGCTGTTAATGAGTCCCAGCTTGGACATCAGCAAATAAATGGGGATAATGATAAGTATCTGCGGAAACATATACACAAACAGAATCATTTTGCTGAACGATTCCTTTGCGCGATACACATACATGCGATAGCTGAAAGCAGCCAAGGCAGCGATAATTAGCGTAATCCCAGTGGAAACTACGGAAAGGAACACGCTGTTAAACAGATAGCGGCCAATTTTAAACTCGGAAAAGACATGCTTGACAAAATGCAGAGACATGTTTTTCGGAATCAACGACGGGGGGGTATCCAAGATGTGTTCCGGACTTTTTAATGCGGAAACCAACAACCAATAGATGGGAAACAGGATAATTATCAGCGCGAAAATGGCTAACAGGTGTATCCCTATGGTTTTGAGCCGTTCTTTCCGTCTCTTCTTTAGCGTAAGATCCATATCTGCAACCCCCTATCACTTATAAATGTTTCCCTGGCGCTTTCTCAATTGGAAGTAGGCTATGGCAAATACCATCAGAATCAGGAACAACAACATGGTAATGGCCGAACCCTCGCCCATGCGATAGCTGCTGAAAGCACGCTTGTAAGCATAAATCGGCGTTGTCTGAGTTGCGTCAACAGGGCCTCCGCCAGTCAATACCCACGGCAGATCGTAGAAATTGAACGTCCAGATAAAGCGCAATACGCCAGAAACCATCAAAACCGGCACCAGAAGCGGTAGAGTAATGCTCTTAAATCGGCGCCATGCGTTTGCGCCATCAACCTGAGCTGCCTCGTACAAATCTTCTGGGATTCCCTGCAAACCGGCAAGGAACATCGTTAAAAGCAGAGGTGTCCCACGCCAAATGTTTGCGAGAATTAACACCACCATTGCTCCTGTCTCACTGGAAAGCCACGCAAACGAGCTCGACATTATGCCCGCGTCCATTGCCATATAATTTATAATTCCATACAGGTCATTAAACATCCAGCGGAAGACCATGGCTACAGCAACGGTTGGCACCAACCAAGGCGTAATTGCCAGGCCCCGAAAAAGCATCTTACAGCGAAGCCGCTTTTGATTTAACAGACTCGCCATGGCAAGCCCAATAACGATCTGAGGCACCAGAGAACCAACGGTAAAAATCAGAGATCTGCCGACCGCATCCCAGAAATCCGAATCAGCGAGCACTTTGGCATAATTCCTAAATCCCACAAAATTCATCACGGGATTGCTGACTTTATAGCTTGTGAAACTCATGACCAAGGCATAAATCATTGGAAAGAAAACAATGCCAAAGACAATGATGATTGCCGGCATGTACAGAAGCGTGCCCTCTATTCCCTCCCGCTTTCTCATGCTTCCCAGCTTTTCACTCTTTTTCATGGCTTTCACCTTTCATTATTAAGGATATCGCCGAAGCATTGCCCTTACCCAGCATGCTTCGGCGTATCTTTATTGATAAATCAGTACATCAGATCTTCAGTGCATTCAATGATGTAGTCAACTGCCTGTTCAGCAGTGTACCCCTGCGTCAGCATGTTAATCAAAGCATTGCCCAGAATGCGCTGGGATTCGAATTCGCCGGCATTGGGGAAAGCTCCATTCACCATCACCAGGCTCGTAGAGGTTTCCAGAATATCCAAGGCCATATCCGGCACGAGGCCCTTCAGTGTTTCCGGCATGCTATCAATATATCTCTCGTTTTCATACAGAGCACTCTGTGCCGGGAACATCGCGTAAGGATAGCTCGCATAGAAGTCAACCAGAGTATCGCCGGTAAACATGAACTTGATGAAATCGCTGGCAATCTCGGTGTTGCCACCCTTGTACACACTCAGTCCAACCCAACCCTGACCAGAACCGGTCTTCACGCGGCCGGGAATCTGGAAATAGCCAACATCATCCATATCATCGGGCGCAATGGACTCAATCGTATAATAGATTTCAGGGGTATCAATGCGGCTCATCACCGTTCCGGAGGCCACCAGTTCACGAACTTCAGCCTGCGTATAGTTTACAGTGCCTTCCGGTGCGCAATCCTTCACAAGCTTGTAAAGGTATTCATACGTTTCAATCGCTGCGGCACGCGTATCGTCATCCATATCTATAAACCATTCGCCATCCTCAGTACGATTAATGATGTCCACATCGTTGGCCTGCAGGAAACTCCAAATTGTCTTCCAGCCATGCAGGTCGCCCAGCGGCAATGCAAAGCCATAGCGTCCCTCTTCCTTGTTCGTCACGGCCAGGCACATGTCATAATACTCTTCCCAAGTCGTCGGCAGCTCAGTGATTCCCGCCTCGTCCAGCCAACTCTGACGGTAGTAGGCAACATAGGGTGTAACATAAATCGGAATGGAGTAAATGCCACCATCTTCAGAAGCGCCCTGCACGGTCAGAGAAGTGCTCAGGAAAGTGTCCGCTCCCCCGATCTCATCGACCACTTCGGAAAGCTCTAACAGCCCACCCGTGCCAGCAAGGGTCTGAGGATAACCGGTTCCGGTAATAAACAGATCCGGCGCATTTCCAGCGATCACCGCCGCAACAAGGCTATCCAAAGCGCCCGTCCAGGGCATAACGGTAATGTTGACAGTAACGCCAGGGTTGGCCGCTTCATAGGCACGTGCAATATTCTCCAGCTCAGCAGCACGCTCTTCCTGGGTCAAAAAAGACCAGAATTCGATGGTCCCCGAGAGACCTTCTTCTGCATAGCCCACGCCTACACAGCTGAACAACAGGCACACCAGAAGCAAAATTGTCAACAAGTTGCGTTTTTTCATAATGTGACCCTCCTAAAATTTATTTCTCCCGTTTTCTCAACGGTTAGAATCCCGATCCGTATAAACGCAATATTTGTCAATGGCATCAAAGTTAATTTCCACGCCCAGTCCTGGACGATCCGGTGCACGCACAAATCCATCCGCGTTCAGCTTCAAATGCTCCTTAAACATATACTTCAAGAGGCTGTTGGTATTGTTGTCATAATATTCAACAATCAAACCGTTGGGAACCGCAGAAACCAAGTGGGTGTGTATTTCCTGATCGCCATGCGGCGCAATTAAAACATGTGCAGCCATGGCAATATCTGCCACTTTTTTCCACTCCGTGATACCACCCAATACCTGTGCGTCCGCATTGATGATCTGCGCTGCGTGTCCCTCTATCAATTGACGGAATCCCCAACGGGTATATTCGTTCTCACCCACTGCAATGGGCGTATCCAGTCTTCGGCAAAGTTCCGCGCACCCCTCAATGTCTTCAGGATGCAGCGGTTCTTCAAACCAGTAAATATCCCTTCGATCCAACTCGCGCCCCATCTTCAGTGCCTGCACGCGGTCGTATGCATTATTTGCATCTACCATCAGCTTCACTTCAGGACCAATGGTATCCCGCACCACATCAATTCGCTCAAGGTCTTCCGCTATGGAAGCTGCGCCAATTTTCATCTTGACCGCTTTGGCCCCGCTCGCCATGTTGGCCCGCATCTCGGCGCGCAGGCCATCATGATTTTTGCCCGATTCATAATAGCCACCCGCAATGTACGCCGGAACCTGTTCCCGGAAGCCTCCAAGCATTTGACGAACGGGCCTTCCGGCAACTTTTCCCATGATATCCCATAAAGCAATATCGATGGCACTGATCGCTCTGGTTTCAAAACCCTTGCGGCCATATATCTTGGGCAAATACATCCTATCCCAGATGCGTTCCACATTGAATGGGTCTTCTCCAATCAAGCGGGGCCTCAGGCTCTTTAGCGTATCAATGACAATATCTGTCCCATGGGCCCAACCATGTCCAGTTACCCCTTCATCCGTATCCACAGTCACAATTACAATATCCGTCGTGGCGTAAGTGTATTTCCCATTTGAGATAGGTGTTGCGTGAGGTGCGCTATACGCATTAATTGCAATATTAACAATTTTCATAAAATTGATCACTAAACCTCCCGTTTGCTTTAGTAAATAGCAAACTTTCATTGCTTTTTGATTATAACACTCAGCATTTGATATGTCAATATATTTTACATATTTAATTGATATAATTGTTTTCCATAATATACTCAAATAATGAATTGTAAAATTCGCATATGTATGCTATAATAACTATAAAATACTTTAGGAGACTAAGTCCGTGAAAGCAAGAAATCTCAGCGACGTAAAAATGGCCAATAAAAGCATACTCTATGACTGCATCCGCAGAAACGATGGTGTCTCCATATCTGACCTTGAGTATATGACTCAACTTAGTCGTCCTACAGTAACCAATCTTATTCGCACAATGGAAAATGAAGGCATGATTTTATGTACGGGGCAAACAAGCTCCAGAGGAGGTCGTGCTGCTGCCCTATACAGTCCGAATGCAAATGCTTTTTTTGCAATAGGCATTGATTTTGAATTTCCAATGGTCAATATTGCCATTACCAATCTGGAATATACCTGTATAGTTGAAAGGAGTTTCTCATTAGATGAGAATGCCAGCTGTACAGAAATAATTGAAGCCTTATTGCATGCCATTGACGTTGTCATTGAAGAATCCAAAATTCCTCACGACCGTTTTTTAGGCATCTGTATGGGAATCCCGGGGCAGACGGATTTGGAAAGAAAGCATTCAACCATTGAACGCATTCCCGGCTGGCACGATATCCATATTGGTGATCTTCTAACTGCCCATCTGGACATGCCTGCCTACATTGAAAACGATGCAAATATGCTGGCTTGGGCTGAGTACCGCAAAGATGTCAACAATGCTACCAGTAATCGCCTATTCATTATTTTGCGGCACGGTATTGGCATGGGCGTTATAATGAATGGGCGCTTATTGGAAGGTAGCAGAGGAAATGCTGGACGCATTGGTCATGTGAGTGTCAATGCTGATGGCCCGCTTTGTGTCTGCGGAAACCGTGGTTGTCTGTCTCTCTACGCCAGTGAGCATGCCATTGTAAAGAGATATCAGGAAGTTTCTGGCGTGCCATTGAGCTCACTTAGGGAGGTCAGTCAATTAGCCAAGCAGAATGATCAAAATGCTATTGAAGTTATGTCCGTAGCAGGCCGCTATCTGGGAAACATGATTTTAAGCTTGACTTACATGTTCGACATCTACTATGTGACCGTGTATGCCAAATGCAGCGTTGATTGTTTGCAAACCTCCATACAGGAAGTACTCGACAGCCGCACAGAAAATTATCGCACCCAACCAATCGATCTGCACATGTTTGAATTTACCAAAGGCACCTCTGGTATCGGAGCGTGCATCTATGTAATTGATAAATATATTGAAAAAATCACTCTCAAAAATATATAAGCGCCTGACTTCAAGGCCAAAAAGTCCTCATCCCTTTTGAAAGCCTATTAAATATTATTGATGCGATTCATACCCGATTTGAAAGCGCAAAATACTGTGATTATGTGTCAAAGATGCAGTTGGTATCAAATCATCCGGAAATGTAGAGAGTCCCAAAAGGATCTTTCCACGCCTAATACTAGCGATGCATCTTTGATTTTTGCCATGATTATTCTTTCATGGCACCGCATTTTAAGCGAAGGACCTCAGAAATATGAAGCCAATTCATCGTTTGCGAGAGGGTGAAGACCATGTGAGTGGGGCTTCATTTCGCAAAAACGCGGAAAGAATGAAGGCGATGGGGACGCCGATGAAGCGCTTTCAGCAGATTGAGATTTTTCCATTGAATATTGAACTTGTGTCATCCCCACAATTTCATTGATAAACTAAACCAGAAGATCTACATTGATATTCGCTTGTTGGTCGATTTCCATACGGCGGGTTTGTCCCCCAGCAGTTCTATAATATTGGTTTTTCCGTGCAGCTTTACACCGGCTAATCAAGAAATGGACACGATCCTCCCCACCATTCCGCTTGATTTTCACCGAAAACCCACAAACCATTTTGCGAATAACCATTTAATCCATCAAAAAGTGGCGCTGTATGAGCAGCGCCACTACAATAGGTTTATTTTTCTCAAGGCTCTTCCTGTACCTCAGACACAGACGCTTGGTCTGTTTTAATCAATCCGAAAATTCTAAGCATTCAAGAGCCTCGCACGATCCAGCCCCACATCAGAGCTCGTACTTTTGAATCATCTTCCGAAGGAAAGCAATTCCTTCGCGCAGGAACACATCTCCCGAAGGAGCCAGCTTTCTCCAAACCCAGGTAGACATATTGTCAGTAACATCTGAAAAGCCTTCCATACCGATGCGTCCATTGTAGCCAATTTCCTTCAGAGCACGGAAGACGCCATCCCAGTCTACATGGCCTGTGCCGGGAATGCCCCGGTCACACTCACACATATGGTAGTGGCAAATCCTGCCCTTGAGCATCTTGGTTGCTTCATAAAAGCTCTTCTCCTCCACGTTCATGTGGTAGGTATCAGGATGAACCTTGATGTTCTCCAAGCCCACCATCTCCAGAAGCCGAAGAGCCTCCTCGCAGGTATTGATAAGGTTGGACTCATAGCGCGTCACCGGTTCGATGCCCAGCGTAATTGAATATTGCGCTGCGTATTCTCCCACAATGCGCAAAGCTTCTGCCGACCATTTCCAATCGTCCTGCGTTGGTACGGTAGTGGCCTTACAGTACTGGCTGTAAATCACCCCTGAAAAGGAATCTGCCTCCACAGCAGCCGTTGCATCTACGCACCGCTTCAGATATTCTATACCCCGTTGCCTGCATTCCGGATCTGTACTGGTGATATCATGCTCAGGCGCAAGAATCACGTTAGAAGTAACCACGTCAATGCCCACTTCTTTTTTGCGTGCGAGAACCGCCTTAGCATCAAAATCCTCCAGTTTCATCAACGGTATTTCAAGAAAATCCAAGCCCTCATTCTTGGCTTTGTCCAGTATGTCCAGAACCGCGTTGGACCACTGGGAACACCACGCATACGCATGAATTCCAAGTTTCATGCCGACGACCTCCTTTTCAGCCTTACACGGCAATCAATGAAGTTCCAGCGGGACGACGCAATGGGTCTCCCTCTTTCTCCCACGGGCCGGCCCGTTTAGCCGACCCATGGGACATCCGTGTTCAGCACTGCGCGTCAAGATCTTCGACAGACTTAGCCTGCGCAACCAGGCGGCTGGTACCCAGGCGCTCCGCGCCCAACTCGATAAACTTCTTGCCATCCTCAAAGCCGGATATGCCGCCTGAAGCCTTGACCTTCTTGCCGTTTTTCATGTTTGCATGCATGAGCTCCACGTCCTCAAAGGTGGCTCCACCCGTAGAAAAACCGGTAGAGGTCTTAATATAATCTGCATTGGAGCGGTTTACGACATCGCAAAGAGCCTTGATTTCTTCCTTGGTCAGCAGGCAAGTTTCAATAATAACCTTAAGAATCCTGCCATCACAGGCCTCCTTCAGGCAATTGATCTCGCGAAGCACCTCGTCATATTTTCCATCTTTTACCCAGCCAATATTGACAACCATGTCCAGTTCCTGTGCACCGTTCTTGATCGCATCGCGGATCTCAAATGCCTTGGTCTCGGTGGTGTTGGAACCATTGGGAAAGCCGATTACAGTGCACACCGGCATTTTGTCTCCCAGATAATCCGCTGCCTGCTTCACATAGGCGGGCGGAATGCAGATGGACGCAGTTTGATACTTGACGGCATCATCGCACAATTTCTGAATATCCGCTGCGGTTGTGGTCTGCTTCAATACGGTATGATCCACTTTAGACAATACATCGCGATAAGTCATTTTAATTTTACTCCCTTCATTATCAGTCGCTTACTGTTTTTCCCTATCAGCCAACATAGCTTTGTACCCGTCAACAAGCACCGCTCCGTTGCTCGTACCAATCCGCGAGGCACCCGCCTCAATAAAAGCCAATGCCTGTTCAGCGCTGCGAATGCCACCTGAAGCTTTTACAAGCACAGCATCGCCCACGCAGGCCTTCATCAGACGCACATCCTCCAGCGTCGCACCGCCGGTACCAAAGCCTGTGGACGTTTTGATGTATGTCGGGCGCACCTTGAGAGCAATCTCACACATCTTGCGTTTCTGCTCATCATTTAAATAGCAGGTCTCGAGCACTGCCTTGGAAGTAAGTCCATGAGCATTGCAAACATTGACGATGGCGCGCATCTCACGCTCCAGATAGTCCCAATTTCCATTTTTGACTTCGACGATGTTGATCACATAGTCGATCTCTCCAGCGCCCTTGCGAATCGCGTCCTCTGCCTCGTACACCTTAGTTTCAATGGTGCACTGCCCCAAGGGGAACCCCACTGCGCAATCGCAAAGCACGCCGCTTCCCTCCAGTTGCGCCGATGCGTAGGGAATCATGGCAGCATTCATGGCTACAGATTTAAAACCATAGGTGCGGGCCAGTTCACATGCCCGCTTCATTTCTTCATTGGTAAGATTTGGCTTTAACAGCGTATGATCGATCATTTTTGCCAACGCTGCAGGTGTAAGATTCATTTCAGTCCTCCTTATCCGCACTAATACTGCCATAAACGCCTTCAAGCGCCTTGTAGCAATCATCAAACACGCGGATTCTCTCCTGATAGTAGTTTTGAGCTTCTTTATCCGGGTTTACCGACGGCATCAAATCAATGAAGCGGTAGATGGCGTCAAAGCCATCGTAAATGCCCGCGCCCACGCCGGCAATTACTGCCGCCGCCATGGAAGTTGCTTCCTTGGGATGATTTGTACGCGTCATGGAACAGCCAAGAACATCTGCAAGAATTTTCGTCACCACATCGCCCTGGGCTCCGCCACCAGTGAGAATGAGATCATCAATGGTAGCATTTTCCCTGAAAGCGCGCAGTATAACGGCCAGATTCATGGCCACGCCCTCTATTGTGGCTCGCAGATAATCTTCACGGGTGTGATTCATCGTCATTCCCAAAAAGGACGCCGTGGCCAGCGGATTCCAGCGCGGCGAACGCTCACCCGTAAGGTAGGGCAAATACAGCAAGCCCTTTGCACCACGCGGCGAGGATTCAATCATCTCGTTGAGCAGATCATAGCTCTCCTTGCCAGCCGCCTTGGCTTTTTCAATCACATCATCAAAAAACGTTCGCTTGATGTAGGCATAGGAACTCCCCGCTGCCTGCATGGTGCCCGTGGGGGTATAGTATCCCGGAATGACGTGCGCAAAGCAAAATAGCGTCTGATTCTGGTCAAGGACAGGTTTGGCTGTCGTGCCGGCAATCCAAGCGGATGTCCCAAAGGTCAGATAATACTTGCCCTGCTCCAAACAGCCTGCGCCTAACGCAGCACAGGGACCATCGCCACCACCTGCAACGATAGCCACATCCTTAGGCAGGCCGAGCGTTTTTGCCGCTTCCTCAGTAATAGGACCGACGACATCAATGGAGCGCAGCATTTCCGGCATCTTATTGATATCCACATCTGCTGCCTCAAAGATTTCTTGCGACCAGCATAGCTTATGGAGATCCATCGAGTTAGTTCCCGAACCATCGGAATAATCTGAAACGAACCGTCCAGTAAGTTTAAAGTGTATGTAGTCCTTTGCCTGCAACACCTTATAAGTGCGCTGGTAGTTCTCCGGCTCATGCGCCTTCATCCACATCAATTTGGTGAGACTATAACTGCAGCTGATGCGGTGGCCGATCAGATTGTAACCGCGTTCAGCCCCCATGCGCTCCTTCAGAATCTCTTCCTCCGCTTTGGAGCGCAAGTCTGCCCAGATAATGGATCTGCGCACGGGTCTGCCTTCACGATCAACCGGCAGACATGCCATCATCTGTCCAGAAAAGGACAATGCGCGCACATGAGAGGCATCGATCCCTTCCAGGAGTTTGCGCGTAGTCCCAACTACAGCCTTCCAATAATCTTCCGCATCCTGCTCGGCCACGCCATCGGCGCCGTAATAGACGGGATACTCGTAGGTATCCGTCGCCACCAAATGACCATCCGTAGAAAACAGAGAGGCCTTAGTGCCGGAGGTACCAAGATCGTATGCAATTAAATATTCTCTTTCCATATTCTTCCCTGCTCGTACTTCTTAATAGGCACATCCTGCGGTGAGAATCACATTTGTGTAGGGCGTAAACTCGCCGGTGAGAATGATGGCTTTTGCATCTTTGCTAATCTCCTTGAGCTGCGTGTGAGGCACATAGCTCACCGGCACGCCCTCAGGAAGCAGTGCCAGCGCCTGTTTATGAAAATCCGGCGAAGCTTCCAATGCCTCGTCAGCAAACAGAGCCGACTCAATGACCAGTACCTTTGCGATCTCTTCCAACACTTCCAGATATCCAGGGCTTCCCTGTTTCCAGCCCAGATCAATGCGTTCTACCCCTTTAGGAATGGGAAGGCCGGCATCGCCGATCATCAGCATATCCTTGTGGCGAATTTCGCCAAGTACCCGCAGAAGCTGGGGATGGAAAATCCCGGTTTTTAACATGAACAGACACCTCCACTCAATCAATTAAAATCAATGTTCGCTGAGAAATTCATCAATCTGCGCACGCGTCGGCATGGAAGGTGTGGTCCCCATTTTCTGCACAGACAGCGCCGCAGTTGCTGCCGCAAAACGAGCAGCCGCAAAGATATCCAGCCCCTCGGAAAGTGCCGTTACGAAACCGCCGTTGTACGCATCGCCCGCGCCGGTGGTGTCCACGGCATTTACCTTGAATGCCCGCATCATCTCTGAACGTTCGCCATCAGATACGAAGGCGCCCATGCCGCCCATAGTGATAATGACATTTTTCACTCCGTGTCCAAAGAACCAGTTTGCAGCTTCCTGAGCACTCTGAGCATCCACAACCTTTATGCCGGTAAGGATACTTGCTTCAACCTCGTTGGGCGTGACAATTGTCACCTTTCTGAGCAGTTCCGGTTCCACAGGCTGCACAGGTGCAGTGTTTAAAATAATCGTCTTTCCTGCCTTGTACGCCATGTCGACAATCGCTTTAATGGAGCTCATGTTCGTCTCCAACTGAGTCAGGAGAATATCCGCCTTTTCTACAAGATCGCTAAGCGCATTTACTTCTTCATCGGTGATATGGTCGCAGGCAGACGGAATGACCATAATGGCGTTTTGTCCGCTATTTTCATCCACCTCAATCAGAGCCACCCCGGTGGAATAATCCTGGGTCTGGATAATCCTGGACGCATCCATGCCCAATTCTTTCATTGTGTCCAGAGCGAAATTGGCAAAAGTGTCCACACCCAGCTTGGTAACCATGGTCACATCTCCGCCGGATTTATGGGCCGCCACACCCTGGTTAAATCCCTTTCCTCCGGCGCCCATTTTGAAAAAGCTGCTTTTAACTGTTTCACCCGGCACAGGCAGGTGCGGGCCGCGTCCCATAAGGTCAACGACAAAGCTGCCAAATACGATGATCTTTTTTTTCACTGTGTTTCACTCCTTATTTTTCCAGAATCGCAACATCCGTGGCCCCAATGCGAGCCCGCCTTCTGCGGGCCTTTGAATCCTGCTTCAGCAGCAGTCCCTCTGAGATAAAGAAATACCAGCCACTGCTGAAAATGCCGTATTCTTCAAGGAGAATGTGCTCAGCGCTCTCGCCTTTGCAGCTCAGGGCTGAACCATAACGGCCTTGACCGCACTTTCAGGATGATCTATGAAATCTTTCAACCCTTCAATGGCTCTGTCAAGCGGGAAAGTATGGGAAATCAGGGATTTCAGGTCAATCTGTCCGGATTCCACCAAGTCGATGCACAGAGGAAAATAAAGGGCTGGCACAGCATCTGACGCACGAATCTGCATCTTCTTATGGTGTACCACATTGGAATCAAGGGTAAACATAGCTGCATCGCCGTAAGCAATACCGATAAAAGAGAGAATGCCTCCCAGATTCATCAGATGCGTCGCATCCGGTATCACGGATGGCGGAGCCGTTACGAGAATCTTGTCCACGCCTCCCCGGGGAAATTTTAACGATTTTAAATCTTCTTGATCGGTGAGAAAGACTTTTTCCGCCCCAAGCTTTAAGGCCATCTCATTCTTCTTAGGCGAACGGGAGGTTCCCGCAGCATATACATGGCGCGCACCGGCGCGTTTTGCCAGCTGCAATGCCATCAGGCCAATGGCGCCCAGACCAATGATTAACACGTCATCGCCCAGCTCGATCTGCGATACTTTAAAAAGATCCATTGCTACGCCAAAGGGCTCGATGAGGGCGCCTTCCTCAAAGGACATGGCATTGAATTTGACACACAGCGCAGCGGGCACAGCTGTATATTCAGAAAAACCCATCACATCTCGCGTGCCTATGTAATTGATCAAATCCGGTTCTCCCAATCCATCCAACTCAGGATGGCCATTGCGGGCCGCATTAGAGCAAGGATCAAACGTGGAGGTCTCGACAACTACGCGATCGCCAACCTTGAGATTGGTCACGGCCTCGCCCACTTTTTCCACCACTCCGGAGATCTCATGCCCAAACGGCGTCCAATCCTCGGCAGCGTATTTCGCTAAAACCATTTCATGGCCGCAAAAGCCGCATGCCTTGACTTTTAAAAGAACATCGTCCTTGCCAATCTGCGGTACATCGACATCAATCTGTTTGAACTGATATTTCGCCTTCAGATATGTTGTCTTCATAAGCATTGCCCCTTCCACGTATGTCTATCAAATCCCACCTCAGACGATGCTGAAGTCCGTGGTATCGTCCCCGCCATAGGGAACGCCCACCTGAAGGATCATTGTGGAATAGCTGGTCCGCTCACCGGTACGGATACAGGCCCGCGTCTGCTGCGCCTGTGACATGGCCTTCAGCTCTTCGTGGGGCACAAATTCCAGTGGGATGGGCTGCTGCGCAAGAAATGCCCGGACTTTGCTCAGATAGACCGGGCTTACCTTCTGGATCTCTTCAGCCATATAAATCTTCTCCAGCTTGAGTTGGCTGGCAATAGCCTTGAGAATCGTCAATTGTCTCGGAAGGTCATTAAGGATCGCCAGATCGATTCGTTCCTTGCCCACCGGAACAGGCATGCCCGCGTCAGACAGCATGAGCCAATCTGTGTGTCCACACTCGCCCATGAGCTTGAGCAGCCCCGGATGCAGTATACCACTCATCAACATTGTGTTCACCGCAT
>JAHZHZ010000010.1:0-48331 GCA_019419995.1 Clostridiales bacterium | reverse complement strand
CGGAATGCGCCAGAACATATTTTAAGCGCGGGCGGAGCGAGACGGACTTACTTCCGTGCTCTACCAGCGCTCCATGTTTGAGTGCGGCCCGGCAGCGCCCAAACGATGCCGGACCGCAAACTCAGATCACTTTTTCTTGGCGCGGTCAATCAGAACCGATACAATGATCAACAGGCCGATAATAATATCCGTATAGTTGGAATTAAGGCCAAAGAGTGTGCCCACATTATCGATAGTAGCAATCAGAATGGAACCAACCACCGTACCGCCAATATAACCTTCGCCGCCGCTCATGGATGCGCCGCCAATAACGGTCGCCGCAATGGCATCCAACTCATAGCCATCGCCCAGCGTGGGAATGCCGCTGGCCATGCGCGAGGTGAGCAAAATACCGCCGATACCGCAAAATATACCCGACAGCAAATAGACGCCATAGGTCGTCTTGCGAACGGAAATACCCGACAGGCGTGCGGCATCCACGTTAGATCCACAGGCAAAGACATTGCGGCCAAACGTGGTGTAGCGGAATATCAACCAGGAGACAACAATGAGGATAATCCACACCAGTGCCATGACCGGTATGCCCAAAGTGGTGGGATTGCCAAATTGATCGACGCCGGGGAAGCCGATGGTGGACTTGGCAAAATCCGTGAATCCCTTATCCAGGCCAGATATGTTTCGAGCGCCCGAAATCAATAGAATCACAGCGCGAACCACCGTCATCATACCCATGGTTGCAATGAAAGGTGGTAATTTACCATCATAGATGAGCACGCCATTGATGATACCTGCAACCGCGCAGGAAAGAAGGGCTACCGCAATGGCAGCAAAAATGTTCCAGCCGCCATAGACGGTCAACAACGTCACAACCATGCCCGCAAGGCCCACGTGCGTACCAACAGACAGATCGATGCCACCAGTCACAATGACAAAAGTCATTGCCAGTGCAACAATACCGTAAACGGCGGTAGACCGAGCCAGGTTATAGATGTTGCTGTAAGTCGCAAAGTTGCGATTGACAAGCGACATGATCACGATGACCGCAACCAATACCATGAACACTACTCCGTATCCCGCAAACAGACGCCTGGGCTTTCTGGCAGTTTTTGCGGTGTTAGCTGAATTAGACATGCTGTCTTCCTCCTCTATTTTTGCTTGATGCCGGCTGCCATGCCAAGGACAGCGTCCTCACGCAGCTTACCATCCGCGTTATAGAAATCATCTTTTTCGATAATACCGGTCTGCCTGCCCTCATACATAACCATCACCCGGTCGGAAAGTCCCATGACCTCCGGCAAATAGGAAGAGATCAAAATGACGGCTTTTCCCTGGGCAATCAGCGCCTCAATGAGCTTGTAAATTTCGACCTTCGCGCCCACGTCCACGCCGACTGTCGGTTCATCGAAAATAAAGATATCACTGTTGCAGCACATCCATCGGCCGATAACGACCTTTTGCTGGTTGCCGCCCGAGAGGTTCTTAACCCGGAAATCAATGGTTGGGGTCTTGATCGCCAGGCTTTGTACATACTGATCAGCTCGCTGTGCTTCTTTCTTCAGGCTAATAATACCCTTCTTGGAGATGCGCGAATAAGAAGCCATGTTGATATTCCGCTTTACCGACAGTTGACCGCACAGTCCTTCCTTCCGGCGATCCTCCGTCAAAAAGGCAATGGAATTGTGAATGCCATCCAAAGGCTTGGTATTGCGGATCGGCTTACCATCAATGAGGATCTCACCACTGGTATATTTATCTGCGCCGAAGATGGCTCGGCAAATCTCCGTACGTCCCGCGCCTATGAGACCAAACATTCCGAAGATCTCTCCACGATGCACTTTAAAGGATATATCTTTGAACCGCGGGCCCGTGAGATTGCGCACTTCCAGCTTCACATCTCCCAGCTGCGCGTGCTGAATTCCATACATATCCTGGACGGAGCGGCCGACCATCAAACGAACCAATTCCTTTTCATCCGTCTCGCTGACATTTAACGTATCAACGTAAACGCCGTTTTTAAGGATGGTCACTCTGTCGCATAGCTGGAAAATCTCCTCCATGCGATGCGAGATATAAATAATACCAAAGCCACGCTTTTTAAGGTCGTTGATGAGGTTAAAGAGAATCTCCACTTCCTCATTGGTTAAAAGTGCCGTCGGCTCGTCAAAGACGATGATATTTGCTTTCTGATGAATGATCTTCGCAATTGAAACCATTTCCTGCTGGCCGATTGTCAAATCTCTTACGAGACTTCTCGAATCAATATTGATTTTAAGATCATCCAGCGTCGCCTGGCTATCTTCGAAGATGCGCTTCCAGTCCACCTTGCCGCCCTTGGTTGGCAAATGGCCCAGGAAAAAGTTCTCTCCCACCGTGAGGTGGACAGCCAACGTAATATCCTGATAAACGGCTCCGAGGCCCTGAGCGATTGCATCGGCCGGCCCATGATAGCGAGCCTGTTTGCCATTGATATACAAATTGCCCGCCGTCGGCGTATACACGCCCATCAGGATTTTTATAAGCGTCGATTTACCGGCGCCATTTTCACCGACCAGCGCATGGATCTCGCCCTCGAGTACATTGAAAGAAACCCCATCAAGGGCCTTGACTCCAGGAAACTCCATGGATATATTTTCCATTCTGGCCAGTTCTTTCTGGTTAGCTCCCATGAAAGCTCCGCTCCCTTCTTGGATGTATTGAGAAAAGGCAGAACTTATCTGAGATTATTGCTAAGCTCATACAAATTCTGCCTTAACCCTAGGCTTTCAGGTCAGCAATAATGCTTTTCTGCTTCGATCCATTTCAAATTAATAGAGCTTAAGGGTGAAAGGATCGATGACGCCGACCATCTCTTCATCATCGACATTCTCGCCGGTCACAATGGTGACACCGGTGTCGTAGAAGCGCTCGAAGTCCTCAGCAGTCTTGGCTCCGGTGGCGATGTCATAAACCGCCTGGCAGCCCAGATAGCCCATGTTGTAGGGGCTCTGGATAGCAGTAGCCAGCACGTGGCCTTCGCGAATAGCGGTGATCTCAGCCGGGTCAGAGTCGAACACGACGGCAATCAGGCGATCGCCCAGGTTGTTCTCAGTCATGAACTGGGACAGGCCGTCACCAGTGCAGTTGTTGGAGGCAAAGTAGCCCAGCAGCTTGTCCTGGTTCGCAGTATAGATATTCTCCGCAGCGGTCAGGGCCTTGGGGATATCGTTGTCCACATAGACGGGCTCCAGAACGGTGATTTCAGGTGCGTTCTCTTTGATATAATCAACGAAACCGCTCTCACGCTTAATCAGAGTGTCGGAACCAGCCATGGCGGAAATCAGGCCGATCACGCCAACGGGCTCCTTGCCGCGATTCTCAAGCTCCTTCAGGAAGAGCTCAGCCATCTGTCCGCCGGCCGCATAGGCGTCGGTCGCATAGACGGTGGTGTAAGCGTCCGTGCTGGGAGTATTGTCGGCAATGATCACCGGAATGCCCAGAGCAGCCGCTTCTTCGATACCGGCATTGCAGTTGTCGGCAAGGGTGGGAGCGAGCACGATGCCATCCGGATGGGTAACGACAACGCCGTCCAGAATGGTGGCCTGTTCTACGTAGTCTGCCTCAGAAACCGGGCCATAGGTAGTCACATGGACATCGTCATGCTCAAAATCAAAGTTGAGCGCGCCAACCAGCAGCTGCTGCCAGAAGTCGGAGTCCGTTGCCTTAATAACCACCGCGATCTCGATCGGCTCTCCATCACCTTCGGCCATCGCGAACGGCATGGCGACAACAGCCATAAGAGCCACCAACAGAAGAGCAAGGATTTTTTTCATTTAGGGTACCTCCTTCTATTTTTTAAACACCCGCTTTAAATTGCCGGGCATTTTAATCCGCCAGTACACAAGCGCTTTGTGTAGGATTTCATCCACACAGCGTACTCTTACTATCCTGACTCGAGCGTGCCAAGCAGCAAGTTATAATACTGTTAAGCACTTAATTTAATTATAATTGTTCATTTGCAAATGTCAAGGTCTTGACTGCATAGTGCAATAAATTTCTCAAAATATTTTTTTTGCGGAAATTATCTCATGTTGAAGAAGCCTTTTTACAGGCAGCCAAAATCATTCCATACAATTCTTCCTCTGGCTGAACGCCCATGCGGTTTTGAATTACATACTCAAGTCCACGTTCCCGAAGCTCAGTCTGCAACTGCATTGCGGAATCGTCGTGGCGACCGGAAAATTTAAGCGCCGCGGCGAGTCCCTTGAGTATAGGCGCCGGATCAACGCCCTGTTCCAGACAAAACAAAGCTGCACCGACTATGCGATCATTGCGTCTCAGCTTTCTCAGCGGGTCCGCGCCAACGCGCTCCACCGTGTCGCCCAATGCGCGATTATGAATGCGCTCCAGAAAACCCGATACATTTTCTTCAACGCTCTCCCATCCAACCCCCGGAAATTTCCGCTCCAGCGATTGCGCGCCGGCCATCATTGCCGAGCGCACGTCGCGTTCGATGCAAGGATCGCTGATGGAATCCCAAATCGTAGAGTAGCCTGCCGCGTAACCCAAATAGGCGCACACCGCGTGAGCACAGTTATGGACGAACAGCTTGCGATCGATACAGTATTCAAACGGCGAAAAAGGAATCAACCCATGGATATCCGGAATTGGGCCTCGAAACGCATCGCGATCCACCGGAAGAATGTCAAATGGTTCGACACAAACCAGCAGAGGATCCTGGCGGCAGATCTCCCCGTTCATCTGGGGAACAATACACCCCACCGATACCTCAACAAGTCCAAGATTATGTTCCGCCCATTCCCTTTGCGATGGACCCAAATATTGATAAATCTCCGCACGCATATAAGCGGACACATCTACAAGGTTTTCACAAAGCAAAATATCCAGAGGCACAGCTGAAATTTCCATGCGCCTGACAATGCCTTGCGCAATCTTCTGTGCAATCGCCCCAAGGTTGCGCACGCCAACAGCCGTAGCCATAATATCGCAGCCGGCTATCTCCTCCGCGGCTCTTTCGGTTCCGGCGGATACAGCCCGAACCGGAGCAATGAGCTTTTGTTCCATGCCATCATTGGAAAGTGAACGCACGATATAGCCGCCGCGTCGATCAAATTCCGCAGTAAGGCTGCGCGACAAAAACACCACTTCGTAGCCAGAATCAAAAAACAACCTGCCCATAAAGCCGCGGCCAATATTTCCGCTACCGTATATGACCGCCCTTTTCACAAACTATCCTCTCCCGATACGTATCACTCCAGATTTGCGTGTCTGCTGCGCATCACGGCGTCGGGGTCATGAATTCCCATACGTCGAGCATACAGAAGCGCCAACACGTCGCCCAGCACCAGCAACGACTGTTCGTAGGAGG
The DNA here is from genome assembly GCA_019419995.1 of Clostridiales bacterium. Taxonomy (GTDB): domain Bacteria; phylum Bacillota; class Clostridia; order Christensenellales; family Aristaeellaceae; genus SFTH01. The sequence continues at coordinate 42,966 of JAHZHZ010000010.1, read as the reverse complement.
AAGCCCCAATCTGGCAACTGTGCGAAGGCACAGTCAGCGCAATGACCACATCTGCGAGCTTTGCCAATGAAGATTCCCCATTGCCCGTGATGGCACCCACGCGTGCGCCATGTCTGCGGGCCTGCGCAGCCATGGCCGTCATGCTGGGTGTTTCACCGCTTCCCGAGACAATCACCAGTAGATCCCGTCCGGTGATGGCGGGGGCGGTAACCTCTCCCACCAGCGCCACCTCAGCGCCCAACTGCATAAAGCGCATCGCCATGCAGGAAACCATCAGCCGCGAGCGGCCCGCACCAGCAAAAAAGATCCGTCCGGCAGACTGCATGGCCGACATCATCCTGTCGATTTCATCCTCATCCACGCTCCGCAAAATGGCGCGCACTTCATCCAACGCGTCCATCCCCGCTGCCCCAAACTTCGCCTCCGGCATGCTTGTCCTCCTTTTCGACGCCTAGCCCTCACATAAACGACGCTTCGCCTCCAAGGCGGCCTCGCGCACATTCTCCGCGCCACACAGCGCCCCGCCCATGATAATCACAGCAGGCTTTTCCTTCAAATAGAGATCAAGTGTTTGCAAATTGACCCCACCGGCTACCGCAGCCCGGGACGGTGGAATCGCCCGCACCAGCTCCCGCAAGTCGCCAAGGGGGGTCTTTCCTTCCCCCTGCGCGTCCACAGCCGTATGCACACACACGTAATCCACGCCCAGCGCCACCAGTTCCTTGGCGCGACGGGCAATATCTTCAACTTGAATGAGGTCCGCCATCACCTCTCGGCCAAAGCGATGCGCCGTTTCTACCACGCCACGAATCGTGCTGTCACATGCCATAGCCAGCACCGTGACAACATCAGCGCCCGCCGAGCAGGCATCCGCGCACTCCAGGCTGCCACCATCAACTATTTTTGTGTCCGCCAACACCTTCATATCCGGATGCCTCTCCTTGAGCCGCCGCACTGCATGCACTCCTTCGCGCAGGATCATGGGCGTACCAACCTCAAATAAATCGACCACGTCAAAGATTTCATCGGAAAGAAGCAGCGCACGTTCCATACTAAACGTATCGACGGCGATTTGAAGCCTGGGCATAGTCAATTCCCTCCCTGTGTCAGCATGCTTTACAGCCATCATCCGCATCTTGTGTTCTGTTAATATCTTAACCCTGCCTTCCCTTTCTGTCAAGGCATAAGCATCATCCGCAAAAAACTGCAACTCGATGCATGCCGCGTGCCCGAGATTGAATTATATTGCGAATCCGGTTCCTGGTGTTGACTTTCCTTCATCACACATTATAAAATGTGCATGTTAGATAAATTTTCAAGGGCCACGATGCAACATTTGTCCACGATTTACTACATGGGCTCATGTAAGGAGATGATTTGATGCCGAAATATCTGCTCGCCCACGACTTGGGCACCTCCGGCAACAAGGCGACGCTGTTTACTACCGATGGAGAACTGGTTCGCAGCTCTACCAGAGCCTATCCTACCCGTTACTACAACGGTAATTGGGCCGAACAGAATCCGGAAGACTGGTGGAAAGCTGTGTGTATCTCCAGCAAGGATCTCCTCTCGGCCATTGACCCGGCTGATGTTCTGGCGGTAGCTTTCAGCGGACAAATGATGGGTTGCCTGTGTGTAGACTCCTCGGGCGTTCCGCTTGCCGATTCCATCATCTGGGCGGACATGCGCGCCCAGGACGCCGAGCGCTTCATCATTGAGCGCGTCGGTGCGAAAGAGTTCTTCCAAATCACCGGTCACCGGCCTGGCGCTTCCTATGGGCTGGCCAAATACTTATGGATGCGCAAGGAACATCCGGATGTCTACCGCAACACCTACAAGATTCTGCAAGCCAAGGATTATATGGTTTTTAAGCTGACGGGCCGCTTCTATACGGATTATTCCGATGCAGGTGGAACCAATGCCTTTGACATGAACCGCTTTGAATGGTCGGACACGATTCTTGACGCCGTACAGGTCCCCCGGGAAGTCTTTCCCGACGCCATCGAGAGCACACGCGTTGTAGGCGAGGTCACTGCCGCCGCGGCCGAAGCCTGTGGCCTGAAAAAGGGAACCTGCGTAATCATGGGCGCTGGAGACGGCGGATGCGGCGCTTTGGGCGCAGGCTGCATTGAAAATGGTACAACCTACTGTTGCATGGGCACGTCGGCCTGGATCGCTCACATCTCCGACCACCTCATTTTGGATGAGGAAATGAAACTGGTTAACTGGGCGCACGCCGTGCCGGGACTGATCTCCACCAACGGTACAATGCAGTGTGCAGGCACCTCTTACACCTGGATGAAGGAAACCTTGGCCATCGCGGAGCAATTCGCAGCGGAAAGGGAAGGCGGCGATATTTACAGCCGCATTGATGCAGCCATTGAGCAATCACAGCCCGGCTGCAATGGATTGTACTACATGCCCTACCTGTGCGGCGAGCGATGTCCACGCTGGGATGCCACTGCCAAAGGCGGCTTCTATGGCCTCAAAATGGAGCACACCCGCTACGACATGATGCGCAGCGTGGTGGAAGGCATTGGCTATAACATGCGCCTCATCCTGGATATCATGCGCGCATCGGCGGACATCCGCGATATCGCAGCCATCGGCGGGCTGGTTCGCTCCCGGGTAAACCTGAAGATACTTGCCGATATTCTCAACGCACAGTTACGCACCCTCAACTATTTTGATGAAGCCACTTCCGTGGGCGCGGCGGTACTCGCCGGTGTGGGTTGTGGCGCGTTGAAGGACTTTAGCGAGGTAAGCAAGTTTTCATGGTCCGTGGATACCTGTCCACCAGATGGCACGCACCGTGAAGTCTATGAACAAATGCTCAAATGTTTCGACGACACTTATTATGCCATGCGCGATGTCTACGGCAGGCTGTAACGAATGGAGGTTGAAAATCACTTATGGAACAGGCTCTTAAAAATCTGTTGGAAGCAAAGGCCAACGAGATCCGTAAGCTGACCATCGAAGAAATCGGCCGGCTCTCTGTCGGCCACATAGGCGGCTCGGTAGATCTGTGCGAACTGTTGGCTGTGCTCTATTTCCACGCCATGCACATTGACCCCGCGCAGCCGCACATGCCCGACCGCGATCGCTTTGTGCTTTCCAAGGGACATGGTGGCCCGGCGCTGTACGCGACACTGGCTCTGCGCGGTTATTTTTCCGTGGAAAAGTTAAAGACCCTCAACCGTCCAGGCACGGATTTGCCCAGCCACTGCGACATGAACCGCACTCCCGGCATTGATATGACCACCGGTTCCCTGGGACAAGGCTTCAGCTGCGCCGTAGGCATGGCATTGGGAGCGCGCATGGATCACTTGCCCTCCACCATCTTCGCCTGCATAGGCGACGGCGAGAGCCAAGAGGGACAGATCTGGGAGGCTGCCATGCTGGCCGGGGCCAAGCGCCTGGATAATCTGATCGCTTTTACGGACTACAACAAGATGCAAATTGATGGTTACATCGAGAATATCAACGGCCTCTATCCGTTGGATGCAAAATGGGCATCCTTTGGATGGCACGTACAATCGGCAGACGGACATGACGTAGGTCAAATCGCCACCGCCATCGAAAACGCACGGCTCATTAAAGGAAGGCCGTCGATGATACTGCTCAATACGATCAAAGGCAAGGGCTGCTTCTTCTGTGAGAACAAGCTGACCAGCCATTCAGTCAAGAACATCACTGAGGAAATGTGGCAGAAAGCCGTTGCGCTGCTCGACAGGAGGGATGTATAATGGAATGGACGCGAGAAAAAAATGAAATGAGGCTCGCATATTCCGATGCGCTGATCGAACGCGGACGCACGGACGCACGAATCTGCGTGGTGGAAGCGGACTTGATGGGCTCCTCATCCACGGGTCGGTTCCAGGCCCTGTTCCCGGAGCGCACCATTAATGTGGGTGTGGCCGAGTCCAACATGATAGGCGTGGCTGCAGGATTGGCAGCGATGGGAAAAATTCCATTTACGCACACGTTTACCCCCTTTGCCACACGGCGCTGCTGCGACCAAGTGACGCTCTCCGTAGCTTATGCGCGCATGAACGTCAAAATGGTGGGCAGCGACCCGGGCATCTGTGCCGAGTTGAATGGCGGCACCCATATGAGTTTTGAAGATCTGGCCATCATGCGCAACATTCCCGGCATGGTGGTATGCGATCCTGCGGACAGCGTGCAGCTGCGCAAGCTTTTCGACCAGATTGTGGATCATGATGGCCCCGCCTACATGCGCCTGTTCCGCAAAAACGCCTGGAAGATCTTTAACGATGACGACGAATTCGTGCTCGGCAAGGCCCATACGCTGAAGAAGGGCCGGGATGCAACGATATTTGCCGCCGGCATCATGGTCAAAGAGGCCATCGACGCAGCTGAGGCTTTGAGCAATGAGGGCATTGATGTGGAAGTGATCAACATTCACACCATCAAACCTCTGGATACACAGGCCGTGTTGGAAAGCGTATCCAGAACCGGATGCTGTGTCACTGCTGAAAATGCCTTTACCATCAATGGACTGGGCAGCGCTGTCGCCGAATGTGTGTGCGCCGCTCACCCCTGCCCCGTGCTCCGGGTGGGTGTGGAGGATCGCTTTGGCGAAGTGGGCAAACTCGACTATCTGCAAAGCGCCCTGCATTTGACCGCGGCTGATATTGTAGAAAAGGTACGAGCAGCAATCGCCATGAAATAAATAACCGCTGTTGTATATGCAAAGTGTCCGGCGCGGACATCCCCGTCCACGCCGGACACCTTTATTTCCATCACTGTTCTATTTTTTTCTGCCGCTTAACTCCGCTTGAATCCTCAGGATCGCCCGAGCCGTATTGGCATCCGTATAGAGGCGGTTAATGATCTTGCCTCGCATTAAACCTACAATTGCCCTGGCCTTGTGTTCGCCAACTGCAATACAAATGCGCCGCCGCTTGCGCGCAAGATTTTCCAGAGATATGCTCATCAACCTCGGCGTCAGATCCGTTTCAAATTCCCTGCCGTTTATGTCGTAGGTCCGACCCGCAAAGTTTCCCGCTCCGTCAAACTGGCGCAAGTGTTCGACCACTTCTGCGCCCATCTCTGACAAGAAGGTTTGCTGCATGTCGAATGGCCCCACAGAGATGATCGCCGTTTCCGCATTCTCCGTCATTTCGTAAATTTCGCGGATACAAGGGATGTTCAACAGCATCTCCTTTACCTCTGCGCTCTGGACCAGCAGCGGACAGGGCATAACATAACCCCTGGCGTTTAACATGGTAGAGAGCTTTTCCACGATATGAATGGCGCCCATGGCATGGATCGATCCGTTTAACAGTCCATTGAGCATACAGATCTTCAGACCCTTGAAGCGTTCAATCGGCTCTTGAATGTTGGCTGCCAGGTACTCGATGGTTCGTCCCCAGGGAAAAGCAATGATTTCATTGTCCTCGATATCGTCAAACACTTCTTTCGCCGCATAGGCACAAATATCGTTTAGCCGCACGCTGTAGGCATCGATCAACGTCGGCAGGACAGTGCATCGGATGCCAAAACAATCCTCCAATTCCCGCTGCAATCCTTCGTCAATCTCTCCAAAGCTATGAATCTTGAACTCAACATAACCAAGTTCCACAGATTTTTTAATCAATCTCGACACCGTTGATTTAGACATATAGAGATTTTTTGCAATCTCATCCTGAGAAAGGCCAAGCTGATAGTACTGTTTGCAGGCCTTCATCATCATCTCCCAGTTTTCATTGTTTTTCATGTTATCTCCTGTCTCTATACCTTCTCTACATCGATAAGCTCTTTCCTTTCATTCTACCACGCCCAGACGAGAAAATTCAACATGACCGCGCAAATTATTCACATTTTTTACGAGTGTCTGCTGCTATATATGTAAATACTGCCAAGTGACCGGCGCAATTCGAAAATCCATTCCTTCAAATTTCGATGCGATTATCCAATGCAGCCCCATCTGATGCCTATTTCAGAATTTCATTTTCCAAATGACCGAAAGAACCGCAGTCATGATTTGTTTTCCATCATGATTGCGGTTCTCGCAGGAGCAACAATTACAAATAAAAGCCTTGGAGATCCCTTAAGTGTTTGATATGTATTCACCGTTTTCTCGCCCAAATGGGGAGAAAGCCGAATTCGCAGCTCCAAATATGAACTTATCCGGCATACGCAGTTTCATTCGCCAACCCTTCAGCCGCCGGTCACTGGTTCCGGAAGATTTAAAAGTATGGAGGGTTGCAGCGGTGTAAAGACATAGGCCTTAAAAAAATCCGTCTCCGGAATCGGGACATAGTGGCATTTGCCCCCCTCCACTTCCACCTGTGTGCCGGGATGAATGCGCGTCAGGCGCAAACTGGATGCGTCCACTTCCCCATCCTTTCTATCGCAAAAGAGCATCAGACAGACACCTTCCATAAAGTAGAAATTCTCCGTGTCCTCGTGGTATTCCACCTGGTCAAAGCGCAGTTCGTGATGCCATCCCTCCAGGAGACCGGATACCACCCTGTTGCCTTTGAGCCGGGTTTCGAGGGGGAAACACGTCCATTCAAAATTCCCCCGCCGCAGCAAGCTTCCGGTGCCCGGCAATGCCACTCGTACCCCGGGAATACTTACCTGTCCAATTTCTTCAATCCGCAGTTTCATTTATCTTCCTCCCTTTTATCGCAGTCCCGTCTCAGGCGATCCCCTACGGCCCCTGATGGATGGATCAGGCAGAATTGTTCCTTGGTAAATCCATTAATGCTCATGACAGCCAGTGCAATGGCATCCCATACGGCAATAACTGTCAGTGTACTGGCCGTGGCCACCATATTCCAGGGACAAGGCTCCCGGTCTACCCACACACGCAAAAAAATATCGGCATTGCGGGCAAGCGTGGAATTGGGATCTTCACACACCGCAATTATTGTGGCCTGTTTCTCCCGGCACACGGGAATATAATTCACCAATTCTCCCGTATTGCCGCCCTTGGAGATCAAAACAACGATATCGCCCTGTTGGACCGCGCCAAGCCCTCCGTGTACCGAATCCGCAGGAGACAGAAAAAACGAGGGAACTTCCACTACATTGAGCGTGTGTGATATCTTTTTCGCCGCCGCTCCCGACGTTCCACATCCCGCAAGAATAACCTTCTTCCCCCTTGGCTTGACCGTTGACAGCAGATCTACAATCTGTTCAAAGACCCCTTGATCAAGGCGCTTTGCCATGGCGCTTATGCTTTCAGCCTCAATCGTCAGCGCATTCTGGTAAATCTCAAAATATTTTCCCATAAATCCCGTCATCCTTTCCGTATCTCAGCCAGCATCTGGTAGCAAGGAGAGAGCGCATGGTACAGTTGTTCAAAGATCGGGAACATATCCTCATATACAGCGCAGTTTTCTCCCGGTTCAACGTAGGTATCCGTCTCGGCCCGGGCAGTCGCTTCGTGAACACTGCCCCAGATTCCCAAGCCCACGCCCGCAATCAGGGCCGCGCCAAACGCGCCGCCGCCGCCCGCCCCTTTGAGTGTGCGAACGGGTAAGTTAAAAATATCAGCCAATACCTGCCTCCAAAGCCTGCTTTTACTGGCTCCGCCAGAAACCAGCATGTGGCTGGGCGAATATCCGGGAATGCAGCTACAGGTCAGCCTATAGATCTGCTTGAGGCCAAACGTCACTCCTTCCATGGTTGAGCGGGCAATTTGCGCCAGTGAGGAATCGCTCGTAAGTCCAAAATACACTCCTCTGGCATTTGCATCGTCATAGGGGCAGCGTTCGCCCCCAATATACGGCAAAAAGAACACACCATCGGCCGCACCCGCGCTTTCCGCAAGGCGATTGAAAGTATTGAAGTTCTCGTCTGCCCTGAGCAAATTGTGATTCGCCCATTGAACAGATGCCCCTGAATTGAGTTGGCAACCTATGGTCGTCCACGTTCCCGGCTCGCAGCCGCGGAAAAACTGCAGCTTTCCTCCCGAATTTCGTGAGAATGATCGCTGTGCCGTGGAAACCACTCCGGATGTACCGATCACGATGCCCAGCACATCCCCGCTGACCACGCCCATTCCCGCGCTTTGGCAAACTCCATCGCCGGCCCCCGCAAATACAAAAGTCCCCGCCGGTAACTTTGTTTCCTCCTCGGCTGCACGCGTGATCCGGCCCACCAACTGGGAAGACTCATATGCGGGTGGAAACAAGCCTGAATCCAGCCCCAGGCGCCGCGCCACTTCCGATGACCAAACGCTCTTCTGCACGTTGTACAGCCCCGTACCGGAAGCATCGGTGACATCCGTATATATCTCTCCCGTCAGCCTGTAGCCCACGTAATCTTTGGGCATGACAAATGTTCGCATTCGCTCATATAGTTTCGGCTCATGATTGCGCATCCACAGGATCTTGGGGCCCGTAAAACCCGGAAAAACCCGGTTGTTCGTCTCATCTACCAGCGCTTCCACTCCGCCAAGCTCTCGCAGCAGTTCATTGCATTCCTGAACCGTGCGCAAATCATTCCATAGAATGGCGTTGCGCAACACGCGCCCATTCGCATCCAGTGCCACCAGGCCGTGCATCTGTCCGCACATTGCCACGCCCGCCACCTTGCTCAGGTCTGCGCCGGCCCTTCTCAATATGGCAATCGCCTCCACCGTCGCTTTCCACCAATCTTCCGGACGCTGTTCACAGCACTGCGGTTTGGGCGTAAGGAGTGAAACTTTAACGGTCGCCTCGTAAGCAATGCTCAAGTCTTCCCGCACCAACAGGCATTTGACCGAAGATGTGCCCACATCCACGCCAAGCAAGTACAATTTCATCCCTCCTATTCCATTTGATCTCGATAGCCGGCCGGCGTAACGCCCACGCTGCTTCTAAAGCGCTTGCAGAAGTACTTATAATCACAATACCCCACCATTTCCCCGATGTCATTGATTTTCAGAGACGGATTCGTTCGAAGCAATTTCTTGGCGATCTCCATGCGGTAATCGGTGAGGTATTCCACAAAAGTCTTGCCCGTGCTTGCCTTAAAGATTTTGGTGAAGTAAAATGAACTGACATTGACCTGTCTGGAAATATCATCCAGCGTAATCTGCTTGGAATAGTTTTCATGGATAAACGCAATAGCATCCTCGATGAGGTTATTGGAAAAGGCTTCCTTAACACCGTGCAAATCTTCCACGGTCTTTACAATGGCATACCGGCACCATTTATAGACGGACACCGCATCATCCAGACTTTCAAGCACCTGATTCACCCGCATATCCAGCCTCTTTTCCATGCGCAGGTGAATCAGCATGACCGCAAAGATCATGAGTTGACGATAAATAGCGCTTTCCCGCCCGTCATGACCGATGGAAATGTTCTCAAAGAACTCATCAAAGCTGTTCTGTGCCGCGGTCACATCCTCGCGTTCAATGGCCAAAAGCACCTCCCGCTCAATGGCCAGCGGATAATGGTAACTCCTGTTTTCCTTTTCTTCCCCACCATAGAAAACTGCATTTGGCTCACCCTCGCGCTCCATTGCCGCCTGGGTTGCGCAATGATATGAGCTCTGCATCTCCAGCAGCGACTCCACATAGGGCCCGACGCCAATTGCAATGGGAGTTCCCCCGTTCACCCCCACAAGGCTGCGCACCTCGCTGACTCTCTCCTCCATCCATCCTTCATAATCGCTCTGTTCGCTGAGATTGTACAAAAAGACAATCAGGCGATTAAAAAACAGATTGCACACGATACCGCCTACGCCCTCTGCGTATTCCCTCAGCTTTTCATAGAGGCGTTGATAACAGAGCCTGTGTTGATATCCATTCTCACCCGAATCTAAAAATCGAACCACAATGGAAATTCCCCCGGTGGAAACTTCTTTTACTCCGTTGATATAGTGCAAGCGCTCCAGCCTGCCCTCTTCCCCCATCATAAAGCTGTAGGCCACTTCATTTTCCAACACCCCGCGTGGTTCAGCCAGGTGCTCCTGCATATCCAGTTCCTGCTTTTGCTGGCTGCGCTTTTGATGCAACGCATCCAGCGCGGCATAAATCTCCTTGACAAATTCGATCTTGTCCAAAGGCTTGAGCAGATAGGCGCGAATTCCATATTTCATAAATGTGGCGGCTGCCTTGAATTCATCAAAGGCCGAAATGATAATGATCATACTTTCCGGGCAAATCGCCTTTATCGCACGGGTGGCTTCAATGCCGTCAATTCCAGGCATCTTGATGTCCATGCAGACGATATCCGGATGAATTTGCCCGGCCATTTCAATGGCTTTTCGGCCTGATTCTGCATCAAAGACCTCCCTGATCTCTGGAACGTGCTTCTCAATAATTACTCGAACCGCCTTGCGCATAATCGGCTCATCATCGACGATCATTAATCGCGCCATCCGTTTCGCCTCCCATCTTTTCCTGATTCACAGCTTTCCTTGGAATTTTTAATGTCACACAAGTTCCTTTCCCCAGCTCACTGGATATGGAAAAAACTTCCATTCCAAAAAAGAGCGTGAGTCTGTAGATCACATTGCAAATTCCAATTCCCGTGGAATGCCCCTTCCCTGAAGTTTCTACACGCATGATGCGCTCAATGGTTTCCCGCTCCATGCCGACTCCATTATCCTTTATATCAATCCGATGGAACTCCTGATCCGTAGTGACGGTCAGGCAAATCACCCCCTTGCCCTCTCCGCCCTCAAAGCCATGAATGATGGAATTCTCCACTATGGGCTGCAGGGAAAGGCACGGCATCATCAGATCATAGACAGATGGATCGTCAATCCTGATTTCAAAATCAATGGCGTCTCCATATCGGGTCTTTTGGATAAAAATGTATCGATTCAAATTCTCCAATTCTTCCCTGAATCGCACCGGCTCGTCCAATCTGCGCAAGTTGTACCGCAGCATTCCGGATACATTGATAATCAGATCATAGGTCTCCTCCGCATCCTCCAGCATGGCCATTTGCGCAATGCTGTTGAGCGTGTTGAACAGGAAGTGCGGGTTGATCTGCGACTGCAAAGCCTTCAATTCCGCGGCATTGAGCATGTTCTGCATGCTCAGATTCTTTAACTCCGTATCTCGCAGTTCCTTTTCCACATCTGCCTTTTCACGCAATTCAGCGATATAGCGCTTGATATTATCCCCCATGGCGTTAAAGGCATCCGCCAGCAAACCAATTTCATCGTTGTCACCCGTTACGATTCGCTGCGCCTGTTCCGGGTACTGTGCGATTCGCAGGCTCTGCTCGGTGAGTAAACTGATGGAAGCGGTGATATTCTTGACAAATACATAGCTGGCAACAATGCTTAAAAGCAGCATGGGACACCAAACCAGCAGGCTCTGTTCGAACAAATCATCGGTTTCCTGCCGAAGAAACGAATATACCGCGTCGCTGGAAGCCATGTATTTAAATACCAGATAGTTTATGGTGGACTGCATCTGCTCGGAAATGCGATGCACCTCGTCAAAACTCGTCATGGCATCCAGCGGCCTGCGCCCACGAATATCGCTGATGGACTGATCCACCTGCTGGTTGAGCGTAATCAAAAGTCCGCGCAAGTCACTGTAGGCGATCTGCTCCTCCTGCGTCGAAAACCGAATTGGCATGGAATTGATTGCGCGATAAAGTTCGTCAAATTTCCGATTAAACGACTCCGTGCTGCGAAACGACTTTGTCGTCAGATACAGTTCCAATTCCTCCAGGGCCTCATCCATCAGCTCGTTGGCATCATTGAGCAACACAACATTGTTCAGCACATTCTGATAGGCATTGTTGACCGTGGATGTACGGATCAAAATCAGCACGTTCCAAGCGGCAAGGATTAAAAACATGATCAGCAGAAATACAATAAATTTCTGCCATATCTTTAAATTCTTCATCATATTTCGCACCCCACCATTTTATACTGCGTAATGGTGCGCATTTCATCCGGTTCCAGGTTTTTCTGTTTGTAGCTATACAGCTTTTCCACCGCCAGTCTTCCCAATTGGTAAGCATACACTTCCACAGATAGATCGACAATTTGATTTTCAATATAGCCTTCAATTTCTTCGGATGTGCCGATCCCTGAAACTGAAATATTCCGAACCCGGTTCAGATCCACAACGCCGCGCACGGTGCTGGTAAGAAGCATTTCATCCAGGCATACGAAATAATTGACTTCTCCATGGGAAAGCATGATGTCTTCCGCCACACCCATTCCCCGCAGAATCCCCGGTTCTACACCTCGTTGCTCAAATATCTTCAGCGTATCCCCTTCGCGACAAGCGTTTAAAAATCCCTGAAGCCTTCCATTGGAAGAGTTGTCCTCTCCCTCCGCGTATAAAAGCGCAATATTGAGCGTCTGGCCTGCATAAACTCTTTCCAATTGCTTGGCCAGCGCGTATCCCTGTTCATAATTGTCCGGCCCCACATATAGAAAACGGTTGTCCCCCGGGTCGTTGTACACCGCGCAACAGGCAATTCCCTTGTCCAGCAATTGCTGGCGCGCCTCTCTTCCCATGATATTTGAAGTAATCAGGCCGTCGGGCCGGACATAGGAAACCCAAGTGTAAAAATCGATCTCCTCACCTTCAAAAGGTGAATTGTCGCCTTTGATTTCCAATACGATTCCATACTCGTCTGCGCAGTCCTGGGCGCCACGGAGAAATTCCCTTCCCATTTCCGAATCCAATGAACCAAAATCCACGGCAAAGTGATATTGATAGTCATCAAAAACCGATGAATGTTTGTGCGCATTTAATTCCTGGAACGCGGCAATCGTCCGAACCATATAGGCGCCCAGCAACACCACAATCAACAAAACCGGCAGGATCGGACTATGGATCCAAGCGCGAATTTTCTTCAATCCCTTTTCACCCTCTTCGCATTCTCAAAGCCCATCATAGCGCGCAATAAACTCGTCCTGCACGTCTCTGGGCAGATCGACAAAGTAGGCGCTGACGCCCCACATGCGAATGATCAGATCCCGGTAGTTCTCCGGCGCAACCTGCGCTCGCTTGAGATCTTCCACATCAACAATGTTGGGCTGATGCTGCATTCCCCCCAATGAAAAGAAAGTTTCCGTCAGGCTCCACAGCTTTGACACTCCATCCGCCCCACGAAATGCGGAGGCATAGTATTGCAACATCAGGCAGTTATTCCACTTCACCTTTCGCCAATCGATCTTTGTCGCTGAGCGCATTGCCGCAGTAGGGCCATACCGCAGGGTTCCGTTCTCCGGTGAAATAGTAACGGAAATGGGGGTACCGGCCAATCGGCCGTTGGGCGTCGCCGGAATATTGCGCCCGGCAAAGACGGGATGCGGCTGATGCAATCCCCCCAGATGCCGACCACCCTTGGGGGTTCCATGGGAATTGATTTCATCCAGTGCGCAGCTGAATATGTCCACCGCTTCCCTGTCCGCATAATCGTCGTCATTGCCCCATTTGGGCGCGTTCCACAGGCGCTGGCGCAGCACTTCTCTATCCAGGAAATTCTCTTCACAGGCTCGAACCACCTCATCCAGCGTGGCCAGTTTCTCTTCAAAAACCACCTTCTTGATGGCAACGAGGGAATTGGCTGCCAGCACAGGCGTCAGTACCATAAACCCCTTATCCCCATTGCTGCAACCGCCGCGGGCAATGTCAATGCCCTTTTCCATGCAGCCGTGGTATAGCGCCGAAGTGATTGGAAGGGGAGACATGAGCGAATGTACATAGATCTCAGATCGAGAAGCCTCCGCCTGATTCCTCGCGCTCTGGGCAGAGGCCAATCCCTGCGCAGGAGCAAAGACATCAAACAGGCCCTTTTGATACCCCTCCACAAACGGCTTTGGGTCCCCGTCGTTAAAGGCCATAACCGCACTTTCCCAGCGGTTGTAGTGCGCAATATTCTTGCGGATCTCGCTGCGAATACTTTCCAGATATGCCTCTTTGACCTCGGCATAGTTCCCGGCGCAACGATGCTTTTTTAAAACATCCATCAATACAAAAATCATATTGACGCCGCCGCTGCAATAATGATCGCCTCGACCCGGTATCAGCACGTCCTGGCAGAGACCAATCCCGTAATCCCGGGCGTCCTCGATGCTCAGCCCGGCGAGGTGCAGAGATTCCACATACAGGTCATCATTGTAATAGTTGACGCAGTTCAATCCCTGCACAGACAATGCGCAGGCCATTTCCCGCAGCCAATGCGCATTGACCGATGCGATGCGCACCGAAACCAGAGGTTCCGGCATCCGGGTTTGGGCAAGGCCCTTTAAAACCATCCGCGTCACCGCGTTTGCCGCATCTTTTCCATCGCGAGTCACCCCCCCGATGGTAATGTTGTGTTGCGCCGAATATACCCCCATCAGCGTCCGATCCAGCAGTTTGATGTCGTACATATCCGACATCTTCAAAAGCAGGCATTCTGTCAGCTGCTGTTCCATGGCTTCATCCAGAGATCCCGCAAAGGGTCCCAGGACCTGGTCAATCCGTCCATAATTGATGAATTGGAAATTTTCCACAATGCAGCCCAGATACGCAAACCAGAATAACTGGCATGCCTGGTAATAATCCCTGGGCGGATCTTTGGCGATGGAAGCGCAGATCTTGGCGATGCGCTCCAAATCCAGCCTCGCTTCTCCCTGTGCAGCTTCGCTCATTTGCCGTGCATATTCTGCATAACGCGAAATCAGGCGCGAAAGTCCTTCCAGAGCCAGAATTTCGCCCCGATAGAACTCCCTGCGCACCTCAGGAATATCTCCCCGCTCCGCTCCGATCCGAGCTTCTGCCAGCAGCCCTCCAATGCCTTTTGTAAGGATAATGGAAAAATCAGGCGCATAGTGAGCTTGCGTTGCGTACTCCATATCAAATCCAAAGAATTCCCTGTCCGCCTGATTGACATAGTGCGGCAAAGCCTGATAATCAAAATAGGATTGATCTCCCGAATCATCGCCGGGATCGCCGTATACCGTACGCGTGCCGACAATCAGTTCCCGTTCCCCGATATAAAGGGGCATGCGGTCAAAAATCATGGCAATCGCAGCCGCTTTTCTTTCCGATAACGAAAGATCCAGCCCCGATACATCCCAATCCCTGGGCATGGAAATTCGAGCCACCTTATGCGCAGCTTCCCGCATGTGTTCCTTGAGAAATGCAGTTCTTTGCATTTGTATCCCTCCCTATAAAACCTGGTGCAAACCATATTGCGCAAAAAGCGCCCTGTATTGATCCATCTCTTGTGCGCTGGGCGCAAAAAACTGACCCTGTTCCCTTCTGCCAAGCATCGCATATTTCGCCCTTCCCAACACATGATAGGGCATCAATTCAATCTTCTCCACACATGGAAGCTTGCTCAGAAAGCGCGCAGTGCTCCGCAGCTCCGACTCCTGATCATTTAATCCGTGAATCAGCGGCATGCGAATCCAAATCCGCGCTCCCGCGTCGTTCAGCCGCTGTAAATTCTCCAAAATCCCCTGGTTGTCAACGCCTGTCAATTCGCGATGCACAGAAGGTGAATACGCCTTGATGTCGTACAGATACACATCGGTGTTCTCAAGCGTCGATTCCAAAGCCGCCCAGGGGCCATAGCCGGATGTATCCACCGCAGTGTGCACGCCTTCCCTGCGTGCGCTGTAAAGAAGTTCGCATAGAAATTCCGCCTGCATCAGAACCTCTCCGCCGGAAAACGTCACCCCGCCATCCACTCCGAAGAACGGACGATCCCGCAAAACCTGTTTCATTACCTCTTCAACCGTCAGCGACCTGCCCACAAGTGTCAGCGCTTCCGATGGGCAAGCACGTACACATGCCCCGCACCCCACGCATCTCTCTGCAAGAAAAGCGCGCTCCTGCTGAGAGTTGATTTCATGGACTCCTCTTCCACAAGCCGTCAGGCACGCTCCACAACCAATGCATTTTTCCCGATTGAACATAATTTGTGGCCTGCCAAGCATTCCCTCAGGATTGTGACACCAACGGCAACGAAGGGGACAGCCCTTCAGGAATACCGTGGTGCGTATCCCGGGGCCGTCATGCACACAAAAGCGCTGAATATCAAAAATCATTCCGGCGCAGTTTCTCATCCTATTTTCTCCTCGAAAAATCCGGAAAAGAATATGCCTGAAGCCTCTGCCCCAAACATATTCTTCTCTATTCAATAGCCTTTTTTGAACGTCATCTCAGTCATTCTTTTTCTTCGTCAGAATATCCACATATACCGCAATGACCAATATCAGTCCTTTGACGATGTACTGCCAGAAATTTTCCGTATTGAGAAGACTCATGCCATTGTCCAGGCTGGTCATAATCAGTGCCCCGATTACCGCACCTACAACGCTTCCCATACCGCCGGAAAGACTTGCGCCGCCGATGACGCAAGCGGCAATGGCATCCATTTCGGCATTCTGACCGGCGCTGGACGCGCCTGCATTCAATCTCGCCGTGAGAATAATCCCCGAAATTCCACACATGATTCCCTCGATGATATATACAAAGAATATGATTTTTCGAGTATTGATTCCCGCGAGATCAGAAGCCTCCTGATTGCATCCAATGGCGTAGATGGAACGACCAAAGCGCGTCTTTGTGGTCATAAAGGCGACGATCACCGCCAGCCCCAGCAAAATCAACACCGGGATGGGAACTCCCTGATAGCGCGACATGGTGATCATAAAAGCGAGGATAATTCCCACCACCAGGGCGCATTTGAGAATTGAAATTCCCCAATTGGGCACCACGAATCCATATTTGATTTTTGATCTGCGATCGTTGATAATGCTAAAGACCGCCAGCACGCAAAATACAATGGCGATTGCCCAGCTCAGGCCGGAAGATACATAGTCCTGGCCTACCGCTTTGAAAGCGTCGCTCATAGGCGCAATGGTGACGCTTTTGGTAATTCCCAGCAAGACACCCCGCAGCGCCAGGTGGCTTCCCAGCGTGACGATAAACGCCGGAACTTTCAGATACGCGATCCACACGCCATGCCACGCGCCAATCAGTATTCCGAAGACGACCACTACGAGAATCGTCATAAAGACCGAAAGGCCATACCAAACCTGACAACATGCCGCAATGCCGCCCAAAAGGCCCATCGTTGATCCCGCTGACAGATCTATGTTGCCCGTGACAATGACCAACAGCATGCCAAGGGACATTACCGCCGTGCCCGCCGTCTGACGCACAAGCATTGAAAGATTGCGCGGCATGAAGAAAATACCTTGGGTCAGAATTCCTAAAATGCACCAAATGCACAGGAGGGCAACAATCATCGTATAGGACCGAATGTTACTCCTGATATTTTTGAGCATCGTGCGAAAGCCGTAAGTGCTGGTCTCAGTCCTTTCCATTTGCAATACCTCCCGTTGCATAGCGCATTACTTCTTCCTGGGTAGCCGCCTCTTTGGGTAACTCCGCGTTGATTTTTCCCTCTCGCATAACTAGAATTCGGTCGCTCATCCCCAAGATCTCCGGCAGTTCAGAAGAAATCATAACCACTGAATACCCTTCTTCCACCAGGTCCAGCATAATATTATAAATTTCGTATTTTGCGCCCACATCGATTCCTCGCGTAGGCTCGTCCAAGAACAATATCCGAGGCTGGGTCATCAACCATTTGGCGATAACCACCTTCTGCTGGTTTCCTCCGGAAAGGCTCTTCACTTCCGCCTGAAGGGAGGGCGCCTTTACCCGCATCTGTTGCGCATATTTTTGAGCGTACATATGCTGCTTGTTTAAATCCAGTACACCCCATTGAACCAGTTTATCCAGACTGGCCATAACGATATTGTTGGATACACTTTGGGAAAGGATCAATCCCTGGGCCTTGCGGTCTTCCGTGACCATTGCAATATGCTTGCGTATCGCATCCAGCGGACGACATATGTTGACTTCTTCCCCGTATATTTTTACACTTCCCGTTTTTTTGGCTCCATAAGCCCCAAATAGCGAAAGGGCCAGTTCTGTCCTGCCTGCGCCCATCAGGCCGGAAATGCCCAGTATTTCTCCCTGATTGAGCTTAAAATTGATATCGGACAGCACTTTTCGTCCCGCCCCATCATAGACGGAATAATTGGATACTTCCAAAATAGGCGGCCCGATTTTATGTGGCCGGGAAGGAAAGCGGTCCTTGAGCTCACGGCCAACCATCGCTTTAATCAGTTGGGACTCACTCACCTCACCCACGTCATACGTTCCCACAGTTTCTCCGTCGCGCAGCACCGTAATCCGGTCGCACACCCGGAAAATTTCGTTGAGTTTATGGGAAATATAGATACAGGTGACCCCTCGCTTCTTGAGGCTGCGGAGCAAGTCCAACAATATGTCAACCTCATTCTCCGTCAATGAGGCAGTAGGCTCATCCAATACAAGGATCTCTATATTTTTGGCAAGCGCTTTGGCAATTTCCACCATTTGTTGAACGCCTACGCCCAGTTTTTTGACTTTTGTCTTGGTAGAAACGTGAATACCCAGTTCCTGACACAGTTGATTCGCACGAAAATACATGGAGCTTTTGTCAATGACGCCCGCCTTCAGCGGCCATGCATTCAAAAAGATATTTTCCGCAACGTCCATTTCGCTGACCAGATTGAGTTCCTGATAGATGATGCCAATCCCCGCATGCTCCGCATCGTTGACATTGCCGAACCTGCACTCTTTCCCATTGATAAAAACTTGCCCTGCGTAGTTGCCATGGCGATAAACGCCGCTGAGTACCTTCATCAGCGTAGATTTTCCCGCGCCATTTTCTCCGCACAGCGCGTGGATTTCTCCTCTCTGCACGCAGAAAGAAACATTTTTCAGCGCGTAGATGCCGAAAAAGTCCTTGCTGATGTTTCTCATCTCCAGAATATTGTTTTCTGACATAACTTTTCATCCCCGCATCTTATTTGCCATACGAGGCGGAGCTGCCAGACAATCTTCCGCTCCGCCTCGTCTACACCGCGCAGGCTTACCGGTTTAATTTACATTCTTATAAATATCTTCCTCTGCCAGCCAACCGTCGGCCACAATGTCCGCCATGCGATCAGCGGTAGCAGCATACATATACTCTGAATCCGTCAACAGCACGGAGGGTACGTCAATCATGCCATTGTTGGTGGTGGCAAGTTCAAACTTCTCCGCAGGGTCCTGACCGCTGGCAAGCATGAAGGCGATTTCAACGGCAGTGTCATCGCACAGAGAGAACTTGCGATACACCGTCATGCTCTGCGTTCCCTCCACGATCCGCTGGCAGGCCGCCAATTCTGCATCCAGGCCCGTAACCACCACTTCGCCGGCCAGGCCCTGTTCCGTCAGCGCCTGAATCGCCGCGCCAGCAGTGCCGTCGTTGGAAGTCAAAACACAGGCCACATCATTGTTGTTGGCGGACAAACCATCTTCCGTGTACTGAAGCGCCTCTTCGGCAGACCAGCCGTTGCACCACTGATCGACCACAATCTTGATATCGCCGGAATCAATGTAGGGCTGGAGTACATCCATCTGTCCCTGGCGCATCAGGTGCGCATTGTTGTCAGTGGGAGATCCGGAAATCAGGAAATAATTGCCCTTGGGCGCGTTGGCAACTGCATACTCGGCCTGAATGACGCCCACCTGATAGCAGTCAAAGGTGACGTAGTAATCCAATTCACAATCGGAAATCAACCGGTCATGGGCCACAACCTTGATGCCGGCCTCATGGGCGGATTCCACAATCGCGCTGGCGGTGGAACCATCCTGCGCAATGACCACCAGAGCATCAACGCCCTGAGTAATCAGGTTCTCGCACTGAGAATTCTGCAATTGCGCATCACCGTTGGCAGACTGCACCACGAGTTCACAGCCCAGTTCTGCGGCCTTTTTCTCCATGTTCTCGCGGTCTCGCTGCCATCTCTCCTCTTGCAATGTGGCAAACGAGACGCCGATCTTGATGGTTTCAGCCGATGCAACGCTAAAAAGCGCCAGAATCACCAAAACTGAAAGTACCAGGCACAGGATTTTTTTCATGAACATCGTCCTCCTTTTATTTTTTATGGCTTTTGCCATAAAATCTACACCATTATCTTCACACCTTTTCGTTGAAACCGTCTAGCATCATTTTATAAAATCTGTTTTATATGCAAAACAAACAATTTTGTTCAGTTTCGAAGAAATATTTTGCTGTATCGTTATTTTGGTCTCCTATCTTGTTCCAGCACACGATTTTCACCCTTGAAGCGCAACAAAAAAATCCCCCCGCCCTGCAGCGAAGCAAAATTTTCAGTCTTTTCATCTATCATATATTTCTTATAATTATTTATAGTAGAAATTATTCTTTATGGAGGTCTTATTATGGATAAACGCTATGTAGTTGATTTGAGCCAACGCATGATTCCTGGAAAAGAGCACAACTTTCAGCTTGAAATTGACCTGAGAGACGCTGCGGAATCCATGTCCGAACTATCCTACGACGAAGATGTATGGTACAAGATTGCCTACGTGTCCATGTGTACGCACAACGGCACACATGTCGAGGTTCCGTTCCATCACATTCGCGATGGTCTGGACGTGGCAGATTTCCCTCTTTCTCAGATGATCGGCAATCTCGTCTTGTTGGACTTCTCCCACAAAACGGAATCAGAACATATTTCTGTAGAGGAACTTAGAGCCTACGATGATATGATTCATGAAGGGGATATCGTATTTATCAAAACTCACATGGACAAGCATTTCCGTTCCGCGGACTGGAATCTCTACCCCTATGTAGAAGTCGCCGGTGTGGAGTATCTGATTTCCAAAAAAATTGCTGTTCTTGGCACAGATGCAGCGGGTATTGAAAATGAAGACCCGAACGATCCCACAACCCACAATCAGCCAGCGCACATGGCACTGCTTTCCGCCAATATTCCTCTCGTGGAATCGCTGACCAATTTAGACGCAGTGGAAAACGGAAAGTATATCGTGGCTATTTTGCCTGCGCCGATTGAGCGCGGCGATGCCTGCCCGGTGCGCGTCACCGCAATCGCCAAGGAAGGCCTTAGAAAGCTCCTAGGTTAAAGCGAAAAACACAAACTGTCGCCCGGCGCAACTCTGATGAGTTGAACCCGAGCGACAGTTTTCATTTTCCAATTATATGAACATAACTCGCCGGCTACTAGGGATAAAAATTTAAGAAGGGAACTGCCCCTGTGCATAGAGCCGCTCCTTACCAAAGCGCCCACGGATCAGATGCCGCAAATTTCGCGGTACATATTGCGCTTATAGCCGGCGCTTTATTTGCCGACACTGCGCATTGCCGCTCTTTCAAAAAATAAAAGCCCACGCGGACGTGGACTACATTCTCCTGCCAATCGCCTTCCTTTGCAGGTATAGAGCAAAAATCCTGACCAACGCTGAACCAAAAGATAGAAATAAGCACTCTTGCAGACATGGCGAATGCTCTATCATCTATCCCCATTCCCTTTCTTCCAGCAGAGGGTTTTTCAATTAATTCCATGCTGGGAAAACAGCAACCGCCGGGCAATGGACCGGCTGGACATCATTGCCTGCAACCCCTTGCATTTACTCTATTCCCTTTCCATCTCCACCATTGGGCATGCAGCAACCCTACCGGGCACAGGGCATCCATTCCACTCACTGCACCATCGTCTCAAGCAGTCGAAAAGATATGGACAGATACAGAATTTCTTCAGGATCATCCAGCGCGCTATCCAGCACCTCTTTGATCTTGCTGAGTCGATATAAGAGTGTGCTGCGATGAATGTACAGTTCCCGTGCGCTGGCCATCGCATTGAGGTTCAAATCCAGATACACCCGAAGGGTCTTCATGTATTCCGTGCCCTGTTCTTCATCAATCTGCTGAAGCAGGAGCAGCTTTTCGTTGCACAGCATGTAAGCGGGCAAGCGGTGTGTGGCCTCCTCCAGCAAAAAACGCATGGAAACGTTATCAAAATGGTGAATCCACATGTAGGGGTGAATGCGCCCACCCGTTTCCAAGGCCGCATGCGCCTGTATGTACTGGCGACGAAGATTGTCATGTCCTCGCATGACACGACTATACCCCGCCTTCAGGAGCGCCTCTCTGACAAAATATTTCATTTCACTGCCGATATCGATAATATCTTTGCTCAGCCGTGTTACATTAAAATATGTAACCACCTGATCATTGTACAGACAGCTGCACGACGATGGATATTGTTTCTTTAAATAATCATGAATTTGTTCGATCGACGTTCCCTTTCCATTCACCTGCGTCGTTTTCAATACCAGGCAAAAATATTCATCTTCCGGTTTCCAATTTAAAAGCGACAGCTGACGGCTGACATCCAAATAGTCGGCAGTACGGTCAGATAGCATGCGCAGCAATACCGCCCTCAGACGATTATCTGATTGCAAATCCGGATGTTTTTGTTTTAGATGGAAATCCACAAATTCTGCCAGACGAGATAATAGATACCCGTCTCCAGCAGTCAATTCACGCTTATGCTCCACAAGAATCAGGCGATGAGAGACATACCCGTCTCGAAATATATTTACTATCCATGAATTCCATCCGAGTATGTGCGCCGGATACCGAAAGGGTTTTCGCTCCTCCATCATATTTTTTAAAAACATATCACGTTTCAGCGAATTCACCAGCCCCAGGGATTCCGTCTGCGAAACGGATAAGCGCTGATCCTGCGGCAATTCCTCCTCTCCCAGCTGCGCCACCGGAGCAAAATCTACACTGGTGAGCAAAATGGGATTGTCCAATAGAGTGCGCGCCACTTGAAACAATTCGCGTATCTCACCCTGATGCAAAAGCACATGTTCCAGCCTGTTTTCCCACTCTTCGCATTGATTGAAGACCCTTTGCACGGTATTGGCAATCATCTCCATGGAACCATTAATGCAAATAAAGCTGCCGCCGCGCCGTGTAGGACGAACGCCCTGGGCATAAATTGTGCAGATATCGTTTCGACACAGCGCATTTGCCGCCACACAGGTGAGATAGAGGTTTCCCGTTTCCACCGGTTGCCCCTCTACATACATTAGCGGTCTGCTCAGCAGCGTGCTTGATTGTTGAATCGCATAAGCCTCTACCTTGAAATATTCCTGCAACGCCTCTACCAATAGTTCACAGGTTAATTTCAAGCGCGTCCACCCCTCTCCATGCAAAACAGTTTTGCCACGTCGGCGGCATCTACCGCGTTCTCCGTATAGGCATCTGCGCCAATGGAGCGGGCAAATTCTTGTGTAATGGGACTCCCCCCAACCATAATGTAGAGATGTGAAAGCTCCTTGTCCTCCTGTAAAGCATGCACTGTTCGACGCATCGCATCCATACTCGTGGTTAAAAGACAGCTCAGACACACAATCGAGGCATCCGCATGGTTTTTAGCCGCCTTGACAAATTGCCTGGCTGAGATGTCCACTCCCAAATCGACAACTTCCAGCCCAACGCTTTTAAGCATTACGCTCACAAGCTTTTTCCCCACGTCATGAAGATCGCCTTCCACCGTGCCAAGTATGACTTTTCCCAACTTTCTTTGGGTTTTTTGGTTCAAATAGGGCTGCAGAATATCCATGCCCTTTTGCATGCAGCGAGCTGTAACCAAAATCTGCATCAATTCGCTGTCATTACTTTGATATCGCTTGCCAATATTGCGCATTGCCGGAATTAAACCTTCCTCCATGATTGCGGTAGGTTCTTCTCCTTCATTCAGCGCTTGAAATATTAGCTGTTCCGTATATTTAGAATAGCCTGCTTCCACGGCAACGCGAATCTGTTCCAATAAAGCCATCCGGCATCCCCTTTCATTCAATGAAAAAAGCTTATTTCCCGATGTCTATAGCACCTTCCAATTCAGGGAATTCCAAAGCATCCACGAACTCATCCTGAAAATCGGGCAATGAAGCGAGCTCCACAAATTCGGCCTTCATAGCCAACATCTCTGCGGTACGCCAGGCCGCCCGATTATTCAATATCATTTGAGCTCCGATTCCAGCGGCATTCCCAATACTACTAATGCGGTTTTTCAGCTCCTGCGGAATCATGCCAATGTCACAGGCGCTGTCCGGGTTCATATAGTTGCCAAAGGCCCCGGCAATATGCACTTGCTCTATCTGATCCAGATCAATGCGCAATCTGGAAACCAGCAAACGTATTCCCGCACATATCGCCCCCTTCGCCAACTGTACCTCCCGAATATCACGCTGGGTCAAAAATACCTGCGTCCCTCCCAGTTGATAGCGGGACCCAGACGCTAATTTCCCACAGGAATCAATTTCTCCTTCTTTTCTAAGAACCGCTACCAGGTCAATTAAACCAGATCCGCATATTCCTTCAGGTTCACCCTCACCAATGACATGCCAGGCGACCTGTCCATCCTCCAAATAAACATGGTCGATAGCCCCCTCCATTCCCCGCATGCCACACTCAATCTTTGCTCCTTCAAATGCCGGGCCTGCCGCCGTAGAACATACAACCATGCGATGCCTGTTGCCCAACACAATTTCTCCGTTTGTACCTATATCGATCAATAATGTCAGTTTATCCATGCACTCCCAAGATTCTGCAACCAGACACGCCACGGTATCTGCCCCAACAAATCCGGCAATCACAGGAGGAATATGTAATGTGGCATCCGGATGAGCGCGCAAGCCATAATCTGCCGCCCGCAAAATCAGTCCCTCACTGATTGCCGGATTGTAAGGCGTGCGCACAAGTGAGGCGGGCGAAACATTTAAAAACAAATGGTGCATGCAGGTATTTCCAACAACACAGATGGCAAACACTCTCTCCCTGTCCATTTGAGCCTGTTCGCACAACTCGCCCAGCATGCGATCTACGGCCTTGCGGACGCAGTCAGCCAGCTCTTGCGCGCCATTTGAAAGGGCGTGTTCTGCCCGGGCAATTACATCTGCGCCAAATTGGCACTGTGGATTTAGCATACCCCGGCGCGCTACGACCTCGTCATGGTCGGCGCACAACAAAAATCCGGCGATTGAAGTTGTCCCGATATCAAAGGCCGCCATATATGCCCTTCTCTTTTCGTTATCGATCTCCAGTATATTGGGCCCATCCACAGTGACCCATAGCCGCCCTGAATTCTTTCGAATTAATTCTCCGAGCTTCGACGCCAACCTTAGATTCGGTTTATAATTCCTTCTCCCAGTCACCGCCTCAAGACCAATTAACAAACGCGACCAGTCAGAACTGCTTTCCCCATATTTACAGGGAGATATCAGCAACTGAACGCACTGAACCTGTGGGTCAAATCTGCGCGAAAATATGCCTTGGGCCTCCAGAAGAATCTTTGCTTTCTGAGCGTTATTCAATGTCACCAGTTCCAAGTTTTCCCTGACGATTGTTCTGCACGCTCTTACTTCTCGCCATTCTGATTCGCCAGAATGACGGATTTTTACTATACATTTTCCGCACATTCCCTTGCCATTGCAGGGAGCATCCGGCTCTAAATCTGCATCAATTTGCGCTTGCAGCAAATTAATACCGCCTTTTACTGTGATTATTTTATTTTCATTAATGAATCGAATCCGGAAATTCTCCACAACCATCACCTCGATTCAGTTCTTTACTTTTTAATTATAGCAGATACCAACTAATTTGTCAGTAAATATTAAAGCAGAACATGTATTTATTATAAAATAATTTTACGACAATTGATTTCTACGCTCACCAATGGCAAAAAAGTTCGTAATTTGAATGTGAACATCAATTTTAAAATTGTTTTTCCCATCTTATTCCTACAAACTGTATTAAATTAACTGCAAATCAAGTACAACATATAGAATTCCCATATTCATAATCTTCCTTTAAAATTAATTGCAGAAAGAACGTATTTGAATTCGATATTTGATTGGAGGTACCATAATGATCGTAATTGGTGAAAAAATAAATGGTTCCATCCCAGCTGTAGCCAATGCAATAGCGCATAGAGATACAGAATTTATTTGTCAACGTGCGCGCATGCAAATGGAAGCTGGCGCATCTTTCATCGATTGTTGTGCCTCCGTTCCTGAGGCGGAAGAAGTCGAAACTCTGAAATGGATGATTGACTGCATCCAGTCGGTTACAGATATTCCAATTTCAATAGATAGCCCCAGCGCTGAAGTCCTTTCCAAAGCATACAAATTTTGCAAGCGTCCCGGCCTGTTTAATTCCGTATCGGGCGAAGGGAATAAAATTGACACCATTTTTCCATTAATGGTTTTACCGGAAAATTGTCAGTGGCAAGTCATCGCACTACTCAGTGACGATAGTGGAATTCCGAAATCCGCGGCAGACCGGCTCAAAGTATTTGACTATATCATGTCAAAGGCAAAAGAATATGGCGTCGCGCCAAACAGAATTCATATCGACCCACTGGTAGAAATGCTGTGCACCTCCGAAGATGGTATAAAAATGAATACAGACGTCATTTCTACCGTGCGCAGGCAATACCCTTCCATCCACATCACTTCAGCGGTCAGCAATATTTCCTTTAATTTACCCGCCCGTAAGATGATCAATCTTGGCTTCACCGTGCTGGCAATGAACGCCGGCCTGGACAGCGCGATCCTCGATCCTACCAATCGTGATCTCATGGGAGTAATTTACGCAACAGAAGCCCTCTTGGGACAGGATGAATTCTGCATGGAATACATTCAAGCGTACCGAAGCGGCTTGTTTGGAAGCTCAAAACAGGGAATGTAAATTAATTTAATATTAAGCTAAGGAGGATATTCACAATGAACAATCTTCAAGAAGTAGCGGATCTGGTCATTGCCGGAAAATCGAAATTGGTGGCAGGAAAAGTTCAGGAAGCCCTGGATAACGGAAACAATGCAACTGAGATTCTCAATGCAATGATTAGCGCAATGGATGTGGTCGGTGAACGCTTTAAAAACAATGAAATTTATGTTCCCGAAATGTTAGTTGCCGCCCGCACAATGAAAAAAGGCGTTGAAGTACTCAAACCCCATCTATCCAGCGGAAGCGTAGGCGCCTCGGGAAAGATGATTATCGGAACCGTTGCGGGAGATCTGCATGACATCGGGAAAAATCTTGTGGCAATGATGATTGAAAGCGCTGGTTTCGAAGTCATTGATCTGGGCGTAGACGTTGCCCCGGAGAAATTTGTTCAGGCAATTCAGGAAAATCCCGACGTGAAAATCGTAGGTCTGAGCGCATTGCTGACAACGACAATGCCCGCGCTCCGCGAAGCAGTCTCCGTGCTGAACAACCAGTCTTTCCGCCCCAACATCAAAGTCATGGTGGGGGGTGCTCCCGTGACTGAAGCGTTTGCACAGGAGATTGGCGCCGATGCCTACACTCCCGACGCAGCATCCGCCGCACAGAAAGCAAAGGAACTGGCGGGTTAGGCCTGTGATTTTTACATCCGCTTTCGATTTATTCGCAACAACAAGTCACGGCTTGGACTGAAAATAGGAGGTACCAAGGCATGGACAAAATGACCTCTCGCGAACGAGTGCGCGCCGTGTTGGAACACAAAATTCCCGATCGTGTTCCCATTGATTTCGGAGGTTCCCAGACCACCGGAATCCACATGGATGAGTATATTGATCTGGCTCGCTATTTGGGTTTGGATGCTGAGCCGCCCAAAGTATACGAGCAGTTTCAAATGTTGGCGCGCATCGAGGGCACAATGCGAGACGTGCTGTGCGGAGATTTGATTGAGTTGGAAAACGACTCCCTCTCCTGGGGCATCATCAATGGCGATTGGAAACCTTGGGTGAATATGGCGGGCAATACCGTGTTGATGCCCGGGGATTTCCATCCAACTCAGGACGAAAAGGGATATTATTATCTTTACGACAAGCACGGCGACGTATGTGCGCGCATGGCCCCCGGTTCTCGATATTTCGATCGTTTCGGGGAACCCAAGAACCTTCGTTCCTATGACGATGATCCAATAGATCCCGAGGATTGGAAAAAATCTATTCCCCGCTATGAAGACGACGAATTAAAGCGCCTGCAAAAGCGTGCCGAAACTCTATACAAATACACAGATTACGCAATTTTCGGCGGATTTTTAAAGGGCAGCAAACTGGGAACTACCGGTGTATTTGCCGGATATGATTTGCAGGAATGGTTCTATATTTTGATGACAGATCCCAGCTATGCCAACGAACTATTTCACGCTACCGCGGAAGCAGCTGTAGAAAATCTGAAAGTTTATTTGGAGGCAGTGGGCCAGTACATGGAAATTCTGATGATGTCTACATCAGATTATGGCACTCAGCGCGGGCCCATGATCAGCCCTGACACATTCGAAAAAATCTACGCGCCGAACTACCGCATCATGAACGATTACGTACATCAACACTCCAACGTCAAAACCTTCTTTCATAGCTGCGGCGCAATTCGCTCCCTTCTTCCAGGATTCATCGACGCTCATGTGGACGCCATCAATCCCGTTCAGCTCTCTGCCCACGGGATGGATCCTCGCGAGTTAAAATCGGAATACGGCGATAAGATCATCTTCTGGGGCGGCGGATGCGACACCCAAGATGTATTGCCCAACGGCAGCGTTGAGCAGGTCAGGGAACATGTCAAGCAGAACATGTTGACTTTTAAGCAGGGAGGCAACTACGTCTTTACATCCGTGCACAACATACAGGCTCTCGTTCCGCCGCAGAACATCATCGCCATGCTTGATGCAGCAAAGGAATACGGCAAGTACTGAAAAACCACTCAAAACACTTTAGAAAGGAGAATTGCCATGGATTTGATCATGGGCATCGACATTGGTTCCACCAATACTAAAGCTGTCGCTTTCGATTTCCATGGCAACGTGCACGCAGCAGGCCATGCGCAAACCGTTCTCTCCCACGACGCCGACCATGATGGTTGGACCTACTGGGACCCAGATACTATCTGGAACGGTGTCAAGGTTGCCATCTGCCAGGTGGTATCTCAATTACAACCAGGCAAGCACATCCGCGCACTGGCTTGCAGCTGTTTTTCCGGGGACTTCGTCCCCTTGGGCGAAAATGGCCTGCCCGTATACCCCTTCAAAAGCTGGCACTGCACTCGCACGCTGCCTCAGATGAAGAAATGGCTGGAAACCCACGACGCCAATGAGCTTTTGTTCCGGCACGGACGACAGACAGAATCCCTGGTCAGCCTCTTCATGATGCGATGGATGCGCGAAAATATTCCCCAGATAGCTGATCAGACGAAGATGATGCTGCAGGTTTCCGATTATGTGAACTATAAGCTTACCGGAAAAACTGTTTCAGATTATACGCAGTCTGCCACTACCGGCGCCTTTGATCCGATCGAATGCAAGTGGAATGAATCCTACCTGGAGTGGGCCGGCTTTTCTACGAAAGAACTGCCCGAGGTTTGGCCGGCTGGCACGATCATTGGTAAAGTCACCGCTCAGGCCAGCCTGGAGACGGGGCTTGATCAGAACACATTGGTGGTTTTAGGTGCCCATGACAATGAATGCGGATGTTTCTCCCTCGGAATGAAAAATGATTCCGTCGCCTACAACGTCTGCGGTACCTGGGATATGGTCATGGCCATGCATCGCACCGCTAATTTCGATCAAGCGCACGCAGATAATGAAATGGCCGTCTTGCGCTACTTGTTGCCAGATAGCTGGATTTCTGTGCGCTTTGGCCTTGGCGCGAACTATCTGGAATGGGGCAAAGATAACTTTTACGGTACTGAGATCGAAAGCGCCCGTAAAAGAGGGCTATCCATATGGGACGTAATCCTGGAGCAAACGGCCAAGATTCCGCCTCTCTCCAATGGCATTTTGGCCCTGCCATTCCGGGTGGGAACCACCGGCCGGGAGCGTCACCAATTTGCTTCCGGAACCATCATGGGCATCGATAACTGTCTCGGCAAAGCCCATGTGATGCACGCCCTATTCGAATCGCTGGGATATCAGACCCTTGATTATCTAAAAGCCGTGGAAACCGTGTGCGGCAAAGACTATGACCACATTGTCAGCGTGGGTGGACCTACTCGCAACAGGCAATTGATGCAAATCAAGGCAGACATCTGCGGAAGGCCGGTACATGTATCCGCCGTCAGTGAAGGCACTGCGCTAGGCGCAGCCATGTTGGCCGGCATCGGAACAGGCTATTATTCCGATGCATTTGAAGCCATTGATGCCGTGTCTTTGCACAACACTGCCTGCATCTACGATCCGAATCCACAAAACGCCCAGCGATATGCCGAGGGATATCAAAAATATGCCTTGGCCACCCGCTTGCTGGAAGAAATCGAAAACTACAAATGATCAGGAGGGATCTATCCCATGACTTCCAGAGAGAGAATTCAAGCGGTTCTACGTCATCAGATGCCAGATACCCTGCCGATTGATTTTGGATCGCACCGTTCCTCCGGCATCAGCGCAATCGCCTACAATCGCCTCAAAGCCCGCCTTGGCCTGGACCCGCATACCACAAAACTCTACGACATCATGCAGCAATTGGCTGTGCCAGAAGATCCGGTACTCGATCTCTTCGGCGCAGATGTGGTACAGGTGTTGCAACTCTATCCTGCCTTTGGCGCCAGGGTAGATTGCTGGAAGCCAGGCACCCTTCAGGACGGCAGTCCCTGTATGGTTCCTGAAAATCTCAATCCTGTCATCAACGCCTGGGGAGATCTGGATCTTTACAACGCTCAGGGCGTACACATTGCCAGGCAACCCAAGGGCGGCCTCTACTACGATAACATGAACTATTTCCTCAAAGATGTGGAGGACGTGGATGATCTAAAGCAAAAATGGGTCAAACCTTCCATCAGCGAAGAAGAATTAGACTTTCTCGAGCAGCAGATCAATGAACTTCGCCAACACAGCGACCGTGCGACGCTCCTTCACGTGGGCGGAGCCATATTTGAAGAAGGTCAGCAGGAATTTGGTTTTGAAAACTTCTACTATCTCTTAGCAGCAGAACCCGAACTGGTACATACATGGGCAGAACATCTCACAGAAGGATATCTGGAAATTCTGGAAAAGATTCTTGATCGCATCGGCCCCGACCTGGATATCGCCTGGTTTGGTGGCGACGACTTGGGAACGCAGATGGCTCCTCAGATTTCCGTGAAAATGTATCGGGAGATGATCAAGCCCTACCATGCCCAGATGTATCACTTTGTGCGAAAAAAGAGCCCCAACACCCATGTGGGCCTGCACAGCTGTGGCTCCATCGCCCCGCTGCTCCCGGATCTGATCGATGCAGGTCTTGAAATACTCAATCCGGTGCAGATTTCCGCAAAGAATATGGATCCCCACATGCTCAAACGGGAATTTGGCAAGGACCTCATCTTCTGGGGAGGTGGAGCGGACATGCAGGGCTTTGTGCGCAGCCACGACGACCCCAGGGACATTTACCGGCACGTCAGGGAATTGATTGATATTTTTGCTCCGGAAGGGAACTTCGTTTTCACACAGGTCCATAACATTTTGGCCGACGTGCCTCCCGAAAAGGTACTGGCCATCTATCGGGCCGCCCTGGATTACAGGAAAGAATGCGGGCATTAGCTTCGCAACCTGCGCATTCATGCCGTCAATTTCGGTTCCAATTTCCATCTTCAATAAACTGCCGAGGCAGTTTACAAATATCAAAAGGAGGATGACCCCATGAAGAAAATACTTGCAATCCTGTTAGCTATGATGATCACGCTGTTGGCCTTCGGCGCCGTCGCGGAGGAAAAACTGATCCTTGGCGCCACCGGTTTGCAGGAAGACCAATTCACCCAGGTCCTCATCAACGGTTACAAGGATGCCGCAGCCGAACTGGGCATTGAAATCATCACGGCAAACTCAAATCATTCCGCCGAAAAGGAAGCTGAGGCCATCAACAACATGCTCCAGGCGGGTGCAAAAGGCATTATCATCGAGCCCACCAACCCTGATACAACTGCAGCCATCGCCGATACCGCCCATGAAGCAGGCGCCGCAGTCATGGCCTGCGCCATCGTGTTGAATTCCGACAACGTCTTCGCCTCCTGCTTGAACGACTGCTACGATCTCGGTACCTCCACCGGTGAATATGCCCGCGAATATTTCGAAGAGCACTTTACCAAGGAAGAAGAGATCAAAATGGCCATCGTCTGCTTTGACGCGCAGGACGCCTATGGTTCCGCCGGACGCGTCGACGGCTTCCTGGACCAGCTGTCCGACTTCAACATCAACATTGTAGCCCGC
This sequence comes from Clostridiales bacterium, assembly GCA_019419995.1. Classification (GTDB taxonomy): domain Bacteria; phylum Bacillota; class Clostridia; order Christensenellales; family Aristaeellaceae; genus SFTH01. Next base: position 10,917 of record JAHZHZ010000010.1, on the reverse strand, counting down.
GCCGATGGAGAAGCCGCGGACAAGGCATATACCGTGACCACGGATATCATGACCGCCAATCCCGACATCGATGTGTTCTACTTCGCCTGTGAAAACGCCTGCACCGGCGGCGTCAACGCCATTGAAGCGGCAGGAAATCCCAACAACGCCGTTGCCTTCGCCATCGACTGCAGCGAAGTTATGGTAGATATGATGAAGTCAGATGCCAACATTCTGCAGGGCACGTCCGCTCAGGACCCCTATGGCCTGGCCACCTACGCAGTAAAAACCACCTACGATTACATCGTCAATGGCATCGAGCCCGAAGTATTTGAGTACCACGCCCCCTGCACCCTTCTGACCAAGTCCGATCTGGACGCAGTGGATGCCTGGCTGGAAGAGTGGAACCAGCATGCAAGTCGTTAATCCGCCAATTGGCTGAGCATTCGTGGAATCTTGGCGAGAATGATCACCATCATTCTCGCCATTTTAGGAGGTTAGAATATGCCTGATCATGTTCTTGAGGCAAGGAATATATCCAAACAGTTTCCCGGAACCCTTGCGCTCGACAAAGTAAGCGCATCGTTTCAGGCGGGAGCCGTTCACGCTATTTTGGGAAAAAATGGGTCGGGAAAGAGCACTCTGATGAAGATCTTCTCCGGTGTGTATACCCCCACCAGTGGCAGCGTCTATCTGGATGGGGAAAAAATGAATTATACCACGGTGGAATCTGCCCTCCATTGCGGGATTGCTACAGTATACCAGGAATTGAGCGTCATCAAGGATCTGACCGTGGCAGAAAATCTAATGATCGGCAAATTCCCAATGAAAAATAAATTTCGGATTGACTGGAAAAAAATGATCGCCCTCGCCCAGGAGACCATGAACTACCTGAATGTTCAAATCCCTCTGCAGGCATTTCTGCGGGACTTGACTGTAGGTCAACAGCAATTAGTGGAAATTGCAAAAGCTCTGGCCACCAATCCCCGGGTATTGATTCTGGACGAACCCACTTCCGCCCTTTCCGACGCCGAATGCGAGAAACTCTTTGCCGTCATGAAGGACCTGAAGCAAAGGGGATTAATCATCCTGTTTATCACCCACCGCCTTCAGGAGGTTTTTAAAGTAGCGGATACCGTAACCGTACTTCGAGACGGTTTATTGACCGGTTGCGAAAAGGTTACCGACATCGATTCTACAAAACTGATTCACATGATGTTTGGAGATGTCAAGCACAACGTACAACACCAATGTCATGCAGGACCCAAAATAACCCTCAGCGCCATAAATTTGAAAACCGACAAACTTCGCGGTATAAACTTTGATCTTCATGAAGGAGAAATTCTGGGCATTGCAGGCATGCTGGGTTCCGGGCGCACGGAACTGCTGCGCGCAGTGTATGGTTTGGATCGCATTGAATCTGGGGAAATCAGCGTTGGCGGAAAGCTCATTAAAAAGCCCACTCCCGTTTTGATGAAGCGCCTCGGGCTGGGGTTTACTTCGGAAAATCGCAAGGAAGAGGGCTTGTGTCTGGGCCTGAGCGTCCAAGAGAATCTTTTGCTTGCCAACTATTATAATATCAGTCCCAAGGGATACGTAGACCGAAACCTGGAACAACAGTATGTGGATACTCAAATTGAAGAGCTGCAAATCAAGGTCAGCGATAAATATGCTCCCACCAGTTCGCTTTCAGGTGGCAATCAACAGAAACTGGTGGTGGGTAACTGGCTCAATACAAAGCCGCGCATATTGCTGATGGATGAACCGTCCAGAGGTATCGACGTGAGCGCAAAGCAGCAAATTTTTAATGTCATGTGGCGGGAAGCCCAAAAAGGGGTATCCATCATCATGGTTTCCAGTGAGCTTGAAGAGTTGCTTGAAGTTTGCGACCGCATTTTGGTAATGCGCGGCGGCAAACTCCGCGGGCAATACAAGGCGGCTGATCTGACCGTTGAGTCAATTTACTCTTTGTGCATGTTGGAGGATGAAGATAATGAAGAATAGCGCTCGGAAGTTCAGAATTACAGATTGGTTGCTGGAATGTATTCTCCTGGTCATGATCCTTGTTTTCTGCTTCGTTGCCAACAACTTCTTTACCATGGGCAACATGTGGAATATCGTTCGCAACATTTCCTTTAAGGGCATCATCGCCTGCTTCATGACCATGGTCATCGTGGCCGGCGAGATCGATCTGTCCGTAGGGTCCACAGTTGCCTTCGCCGGGGTGGTGACAGCCACCATCAACAAATCCCTCTCCGCCTCCATTGATCCCACGCTGGCCTGCATCTTGAGCATGCTCTCCACGCTGATCATTTGTGGCGTAATCGGCTATTTGATGGCCATGTTCATCACAAAGCTGTCAGTCCCTTCCTTCATCGTTACCCTGGCCGGAATGCAAATTCTCAAAGGCGCAGCGCTGATCATTGCAAACGGCTTCCCCATTCAGGGCTATCCCAAGTGGTTTAAATTCCTCGGCAGCGGCTACGTAGGCCCGGTCCCCTTCCCTGCAATTATTTTTATCCTGTTTTTGCTGGTGGCATGGTACATCATGCGCCACACGCCCTTTGGACGTTCCGTATATGCCACAGGTTCCAACCGCGAAGCGGCGCGCCTGAGCGGTATAGACGTCACTCGGGTGCGCTCGGTTATTTTCGTGCTGACCAGCATCTCAGCCGGCTTGGCGGGCATTATGGTTTCGGCGCAGCTCAACAGCGGTTCCCCCAACACCGGCGCCAATTATGAGATGGACGTCATTTCCTCCGTCATTATCGGCGGCGCTTCTCTTGCCGGAGGCGCGGGCACCATCAAAGGCACGCTCATCGGCTGCATCTTCCTGGGCGTCATTATCAACGCCATGACACTACTGGGCGTCAGCGAGTATTGGCAGTATGTCATTCGCGGTTCATTGATTCTGTTTGCAGTATTTCTGAACACCATGGTCAAGAGTCGCCTGAGGGAAAGAGGGTTTTAATCATGCAAGAAAACAAAAAGAAGGCCCGCACCATGAAAGTTGCCGTCATGCACGGCAAGCAAAACGTCTCCATCGAGACCCATCCCATTCCTGAACCAAAGCTGGGTGAAGTACTGATCCACGTTGAAGCCGCAGGGGTATGCGGTTCAGATTTGCATTACTACGCAGAAGGTAAAATTGGCGAAATGGAGGTACAGACCCCTTTTATTCTGGGACACGAGATTGCAGGACGCGTCGTTTGCTGTGGGGAGGGCGTGACCGAATTCAGCGGCGGCGAACTGGTCGCCATTGAGCCCGGGCTGCCCTGCGGAGAATGCGAAATGTGCCGGACAGGCCATTACAACCTCTGCCCTGACATGCGTTTTCTGGCCACCCCACCCTACAACGGCGCATTTGCAGAATACATGGTCTATCCTGCGAAATGGGTATACCGCCTGCCGGAGAATATGACCGCCGTCCAGGGCGCCCTGATCGAACCTCTGGCCGTTGGAATGCACGCCGCACAATTGTCAGGGGCAGAACTGGGCGACAGCGCGCTCATTCTCGGCTGTGGATGCATCGGTCTGATGGCGCTTCTGGCTCTTAAAAGTAGGGGTGTTGCACAAATTTATATGGCAGACATTTTAGAAAAGCGCATGGACAAGGCCCGTGAGTTGGGGGCCAGTGCAGTTTTTGACGCAAGCGACCCCCAGATTACGGAAAAGATTCTCTCACTGACTCACGGCAGAGGCGTTGACAGCGTGTTTGAAATGACCGGTTCGGCTTCAGCGCTGATGCAGACAGTCCGTTTTGTACGGAAGGGAGGTTCCATCGTACTCGTAGGGTTGGGTTCTCAGGCCGTCATGCCCTTCGATTTTGAAAAACTCATCTGGAACGAAGTGCAAATCCGTCCCTGCTTCCGTTACAAAAATATCTATCCCAAGGCCATTCGCGCCATTTCCAACGGATTGATTCATCTGGACTCCATGGTTTCTGATCGCGTCCGCCTGGAGGACACGCCGGAGGCGCTGAAATATCATTTGGAGAACAAGGCCATGATCACAAAAATGATCATAGAAATGTGAGGTTGAATATGAAGCAATATCTGTGCGGAATCGACATTGGAACAACCGGCGCCAAGACCATGATTTTTGATCTAAGCGGCAATGTGATTTCCAGTGCTTACCGCGAATATGGGTGCATCTATCCTCATCCCAATTGGGTCGAACAAGACATCGAAATGGTCCGGGACAAAACTTTTGAAACCTGCCGAGAGGCGCTGCATTCTGCGGATATACCCGCGGACACAATTGCTTCTATCTCCCTGTCCACTCAGCGCACCACCTCCATTTTCTTGGACGCTCACGAACGGGTTTTAAAAACCATCTCCTGGCAGGACAACCGTTCCAGCGCAGAAATGGAAGAGCTATCCCGGCGCATATCCCCTGCTGCATTTTATCAGCGCACCGGTCTTCCCCTGAATACCACCTGGATCATCACCAAAGTGCTTTGGATGCAGAAAAACGAACCGGAAACATGGGATAAGGTTTGGAAGGTCGTGCAGCTTCAGGACTACTTCCTGCGCCACCTGGGGGCTGAGGATTACTACATCGACTATCCGGACGCATGCCTGTTTGGCTGCTTTGACAATGTCAGTTATCGGTGGGACCCGGAATTAATGTCTCTGGTTGGTCTGAGGTCAGACATGCTGCCCATCCCCACCAGATGCGCCACACAGGTTGGTTCAATCAGTCCTAAAGCAGCTGAAAAGACCGGCTTCGCCCCGGGTACGCCCATATGCGTGGGAGCCGGGGATCAAAACAGCGCCTCTATAGGCGCCGGCATCGTAGAAAAGGGCAAAGTCTCCGTTTCCCTGGGAACCGGCGGCATGGCCATCGCCTATCTGGATTATCCCTATCGCGACCCTATGGCCAGCGCATGCGTCACTTCCCACGCCATGCCCAACGCCTATCAATTTGAAGGCTACCAAACCGGTGCGGCATCCGTTTTCCGCTGGTTTCGAGATGAAATCGCAGGCGAAGAAAAGCGAGAGGCCAACGAATTGGGAATCAATGTCTACGACCTTCTGAATAAAAAAATACAATCTGTGCCCCCGGGGGCACGGGGATTGATTTTACTCCCTTACTTTGCCTCCGCCACATCCCCGCGCTGGAATCCAGATGCCCGCGGAACGCTCATGGGGCTCACTTTCGCCCACGATCGCGCCTGCATCGCCCGCGCCTGCATGGAGGGCATCACGCTGGAGCAGAAGGATATCATCAGCAACATGGTAGAAAACGGCATCGACATCGACTCCATTCGCATCATTGGCGGCGCTACCAAGTCCGATATCTGGAATCAGATTCAGGCGGACATGTATCAAAAGTGCTGCGAAACCCTGAATGTGACGGACTCCGCCGTCATGGGCGCGGCCATCATGGCAGGCGTGGCTATAGGCATCTTTCACAGCATCCCTCAAGCCAGTGAAAGCATGATCCGGGTTCGCAAACGCTATGAACCAATCCCCCAAAACGCAGCCGTCTACAACGAAATGTACGATATCTATTGCGCCGCATACGAGGCATTCGCAAGTCACAGCGTATTTCAGAAAATTGCCAGTTTTCAGTCGAAGCATTAAAAGGAGGAGCTTATGACATCCAGAGAAAGAGTTCGCATGGCCCTAAACCATCAGGAGCCAGATCGTGTCCCCGTGGATCTGTGGGGCTCAGCTTCCCGCATTCATACCCAGGAATATCTGAAAATTATAGCCGCAAAAGGGCTGGACGTGCGCCCCGAAGACCGCATCCGCCCGGGAACAACCACGGAATATGTGGACTACCGGCTTTCAGACATGGTTGACAGCGATTTCCGCCACCTGCACATCCGTCGGCCAGAAGAATTCATGACCTATCAGGTTGACGAGCACGGCAATACCATCGACGAATGGGGTATAGGTCGCAAACTATTTAACGGATTCAATGCTATTACCGTCAATCCACTGGCCGATCTGGACATGGATACCTTAAAGAAATACGTCTGGCCCGATCCCTTCCGCCCGGAGCGCACTGTTGGACTGGCAGAACAGGCCCGCGATTTTTATGAAAACACCGACCGCGCCATCACCGCCACATCCGCAGTTTCCGGTGTCGTGTTCGAAAACTGCCAATACCTCTGTGGAACCGAAAACTTCCTCGTGGCACTGTACGAAGACGAGGAATATGTAGATGCCCTGGTAGATAAGCTGACGGAAGTCGTAACCAATTATCACCTCAATTACCTCAAAGATATTGGACAATACTGCGAATGGATTGAATTTACGGAAGACTTCGCCGCCCAGAACGGACTTTTTATCTCCCCCCAACTCTTTCGCCGGTTCTTTAAAAAGGGCCATACGGAAATGTTCCAAGCCATTAAACGTCAACATCCCAATATCAAAATCTGGTTCCACTCCTGCGGCGCCGTGTATCCACTAATTGGCGATTTGATCGATTGCGGCGTGGATATTCTCAATCCCATGCAGCCCTTCGCCAGAGATATGGATTCAGATAAGCTCAAAAAGGAGTTTGGCAATTCCGTCTGCTTCCATGGCGGCGTGGATATCCAGTATGCGCTGCCAGGTACGTTTGAACAGTTGGAAGAAGAGGTTCAAAAGCGTATACAGGCTTTTGCTCCCGGAGGCGGATATATCCTTTCCCCCACCAACCACGTCGTGGGCGATGTACCCGTTGAAAACTTCTTTAAAATGTATGAATTCGCGCATAAACACGGCAAATACCCCATTGGCTGACGCACCGGCCGTATTTCTGCCAAAGCATCTGTCCAAGTTCCCACGTGGAGCCAATAAAAAATCTGACGACCGAGACGGGCATATGGCATACTTTAGGCCAAAAACGTTTCTCCACGATGTACTCCCCCCGCTTTAGCAAGCTCCTTCAAAGCCTGTTTCCCGGCTCGGTCCCCCCTCGGTATTTTTCGTCCGGAATAATTTCTAAAAGAGAAGGGATAATGAGCGTTCAAGCTCATTATCCCTTCTCTATACATCTAAGCTATTCGGGGGAAGATTGCTTTTATTTATCGTTCTCGATAACTTCCAGCACTTCCATCGGGCAGGCCTTGGCGCAAATGCCGCAAGCAATGCACTTGGAAGCAATGCCGTTGTCCAGCACCATAACCTTCATGGGACAGGCTTCCACGCACTTGCCGCAGCCTACGCACTTCTTCTTGTTGATCATGTACACGCCCTTGGGGTTGCGAGTGATGGCTTCGTGCTCACAGGTGCGCATGCACTTGCCGCACTGAATGCAGGCATTAACCTTGGGTTCGCCGTTCTTCTCAACGATCTGAATGCAGGATTTGTTCGGATCCCCCACCTTGTAAAACGCCTGAGAACAGGCCAGTACGCAGCTGAGACAAGCCATGCAGCGCACATCCTTACGGACTGAAAGCTTCTTCATTTGATAACCTCCGCAGTTTGATGCTTCTCTTTTGTTATTATACATGCTCGAAGCTTAATTGTAAATGCCTCCCTCATTAAAATTTCTACAATCCGGCCAAAATCGTCTCTAATTGCGTTGTACTTGGCAGCAATTGCCTGTTTTCTCGTCATTTTACTCCAAAATAATGCCCCCTGAGGGGATCTGCCATTGACTTTGTGTTTCTCATTTGATAAAATAAAGATATCCATGATTGGATCTCTGTGCCGTGTCGGAGTCCGAATTGCAGCGGGCATTTTCCCGCATGGAAGGGAATTGCGCATTTAAGCATGCCCGAAACATCGTCTACACGGTCATCCATTTCACCAATAATATTGGGGAGGAAGAAGCTCTGATGGAAACGAACAAGACCTTTATCACGATCGAGGAGATGGAAGCGGCAACCGACGCTTTGTTGGAAACTGCAAAGAAAGTTGGCGCCGATACCTGGCAGCAACGCGTGAAGAACCAGACCCCTCACTGCAAGTTTGGCGAAGAGGGCATTTGCTGCCGCATCTGCACCATGGGCCCCTGCCGCATCACCCCCAAATCCCCCCGCGGTATTTGTGGCTGCGATGCAGACGGCATCGTTGCCCGTAACTACCTGCGCTTCACCGCAGGCGGCGCAGCTACACACTCCGACCACGGTCGCAGCATTGCGCACACGCTGTATCTGGCATCCGAAGGTGGAAACTATCAGGTAAAGGACCCTGAAAAGCTCTGCCGCATCGCCAAGGAGTGGGGCATCGAAACTGAAGGCCGCGATATTTACGAAATTTCTCGTGAGGTTGCCGAAACCGGCCTGCTGGAATACGGCAAACCCTTTGGCACTCAGCGCTTCCTGAAGCGCGCACCTGAAGCACGTCAGGAAATCTGGCACCGCGAAAATATTGAGCCCCGGGCCATCGACCGCGAAGTATCTCAGTCTTTGCACATGACCCACATGGGTTGCTCTTCCCTTCCGGAGGCATTGGTTCGTCAGTCCCTGCGCGCCGGCCTGTCTGACGGCTGGGGCGGCTCCATGATGGGCACGGAGCTTTCCGACGTACTTTTCGGCACTCCCAAGCCCGTGGATACCACTGCCAACATCGGCGTTATGGAGAAGGACATGGTCAACATCATCGTCCATGGTCATGACCCGTCGCTGTCTGAAATGGTGGTATTCTACGCTCAGGATCCGGAAATGATCGCTCTGGCCAAGGAAATGGGCGCCAAGGGCATCAACATCGCCGGCGTCTGCTGCACCTCCAACGAAGTGGCCATGCGCCACGGCATCCCCATGGCGGGCAACTTCCTCTCTCAGGAGAACGTGGTGCTCACCGGCGCGTGCGAAGCCATCGTCGTTGACGTGCAGTGCATCTTCCCGGCCTTGGGCCCCCTGTCCAAGTGCTTCCACACCAAATTCATTACCACTTCTGAAATCGCGCAGATGCCCGATTCGGATTTCATCCTCTTCAAGGAGGAAACCGCCGGCGAAACCGCCAAGAAGATTGTCGAAATGGCCGTGCGGAACTTCAAGAACCGCAATCCCGAACTGGTGAACATTCCCCAGCTCAAGACCAACGCAACCGTGGGTTACTCTGTCGAAGCCATCAAGAAGTGTCTGGATGGCGTAACCAATTCCCACATCGACGAGCTGGGCACTACCAAGCCCCTCATCGACTGCGTGAAGGCAGGCGTGTTGCGTGGCGCCGTGGCCATGGTCGGCTGCAACAACCCCAAAGTACGTCCTGACACCGCTCATATTGAGCTGATGAAAAAGCTCATTGCCAATGATATTATCGTCATCGTTTCCGGTTGTTCCGCTCAGGCTGCGGCAAAGGCCGGCTTGCTGAGCAAGGAAGCCAAGGAACTGTGCGGCGAAGGCCTCAAGCGCGTCTGCGAACTGGTGGATATCCCCCCGATTCTGCACATGGGCTCCTGCGTGGATATTTCCCGTATGATGATTCTGGCCTCCGACATCGCCAAAGACTGGGGCATCGACATTCCTCAGGTTCCCGTGGTGGGCTGCGCGCCGGAATACATGTCTGAAAAGGCCATCTCCATTGGTAACTACGTTGTCTCTACCGGCATTGACACCTATCTGGGCGTTGATCCCTACACCAAGGGCGGCCCCGAAGTGGTCAAACTGCTGCAGGGTGAAATCAAAAACTGGGTCGGCGCCAACTTTGTAGTCGAGACGGACATCGAGAAGTTGGGCGACAAGATGATTCAGGCCATCGAAGACAAGCGTGCGGCATTGGGCATCTGATTTCCAATCCTGAAAGGATCTTTGCAGTATGAAAGTTGCGATTACCGGCAAGGGCGGCGTGGGCAAGACTACGCTTTCGTCTGTCCTCGCCCGCTTGTATGCAAACGAAGGGCGCACCGTGCTGGCAGCGGATGTAGATCCGGATGCCAATCTGGGATTAGCGCTGGGATTTACGGAGGAGGAAGTTAATTCCATTGTTCCGATTTCCAAAATGCGCAAACTAGTGGAAGAGCGCACGGGCGCAAACAGCCTCAACAAATTCTTTAAGCTCAACCCTCAGGTCAGCGACATCCCGGACACTTACGCCAAGGAAATTAATGGCGTCAAGCTGTTGGTGATGGGAACCGTGGAAACGGGTGGATCGGGCTGTGTATGTCCCGAACATGTCATGCTGAAAGCCATTCTCTCCTCCCTCATCTTCCGCAAGGACGATGTGGTCATTATGGATATGGAGGCAGGGTTGGAGCATCTTGGACGCGGTACAGCCAGCATGATGGATCAATTCATCGTGGTCATCGAGCCGGGCGCCCGCAGCATTCAGACCTATGAAAAGGTCAAGCAGCTGGCCGCAGACTTGGGGATTACCCGAGTACGGGTAGTGGCCAATAAAGTTCGCGATGCCGAAGATGAAGCTTTTCTCCGGAGCCGCATTCCTGAAGAAGCGCTGTTGGGCATGATCCATTACAATGCGGAAGTCATTGACGCGGATCGCCGAGGACTTTCTCCTTTTGACATCAGTCCGAAGGCAGTTGAGGAAATTCGTGCCATTAAAAATCGCATGGACAACGAGAAAATTTGACACATGGAAAGGAATGAACACATAGATGGGACTGTTTGACAGAGTATTCCGCGGTTCCGATGAAATGTATTTCAAGGCAGAAGCGGAACTGAATCAGGTTATTTCCGAGCTGGGTGAAAGCGCTGCCATGACCATGCCCGATACCGCCTACTTCCTGGCCTGCATCTATGCCTATCTGGGCCGCAAGGTGACCACCTTGGGCGAACTGAAGGAGGCGCTTGCCGAACTTCGCACCATGATGGGCCGTGAATATCGCACCAAGTCGATCTTCGATTCCGGCGTTGCCACCGCCTGCTGCGCGGAGGTCATCGAAGCTTGCAAATATGCCCGGAATCCCAAGCCCTATGAGGGAACTCAGTATCACGGTCACTTTACCGATGCTGAGGTGCGTGAGCTGGGCGTGCCGCTGGTTACCCGCGACATCCCCGGTTTCGTGGTTATGATTGGTCCCGCTCCCTCCCAGGAA
>JAHZHZ010000001.1:40625-266207 GCA_019419995.1 Clostridiales bacterium | reverse complement strand
CGCGCGGCGCGGCGGCGCGTCCGGCGCGGCCGCCTGCCCGGGCGCGCCCCGCAGCGGCGACATGCGGTCCAGCAGCAGCTTGGGCGCTTCGTCCTCGCGGATGGAGAGCTTGCCCGTCATCAGCACCGGCTCCCGGCTCTGCAGCTGCGCGGACAGGCGCTCGTACACCTTCGGGAAGACCAGCACCTCCGTGACCCCGTAGAGATCCTCCAGCTGCACAAAGGCCATCATGCTGCCGGAGCGGGACGCCTTGAGCTTGCGCTCGGCGATCAGCCCACCCATCTGCACGCTGCGCTGATCATAGGATGCCCCCGCATCTTCCCGCTCGCTCAATTCGCTTAAAAACCGGGAATTAATCTCCAGACGGCTCATTTCCTGCGCATACTCGTCCAGCGGGTGCCCGGAAATGTATACACCTGTAGTTTCCTTCTCCATTTGCAGGCGGGTATTGAGATCAAATTCCTTCAGGTCCGGCATGGGCGGCGGCGGGGCTTGCACACCTCCATCGTCCATATCAAACAGAGAAATCTGACCAGCCAGCACATTCTTCTGCTGTCGACTGGCTCCATCCATGGCCTTTTCAAACACATGCAGCTTCTGGCTACGTTTCCCAGGCAGGCGATCAAAGGCACCGGCGCGGATCAAACTCTCCACGCCCTTTTTATTGATAGCTCCGCCACTGTTGCGGTCAATAAAATCATACAGACTAACATAGGCGCCACCCCGCTCCCGCTCGGCCACCAGCTCCGCGATGGCATTGTGGCCCAAATTCTTTACCCCCGCCAGTCCAAAGCGCACACCTTTTTTCCCATCCAGACTTCCCACGGAGAACTTCTCCTGAGACTCATTCACATCCGGCGGCAACACAGGAATGCCCCTCTTGCGCAGGGCCTGAATGTAATAGGCAATTTTGTCCGTATTGGACGTCATGGAATTCATCAGTGCCGCCATGAATTCCACTGGGTAGTGCAACTTCAGCCATGCTGTCTGCACAGCCACTACCGCATAGGCTGCGGCATGGGATTTATTGAAGGCATAACTGGCAAAAGCGGTCATTTCATCAAAGATTTGTTCTGCCGCCTGGGCAGATACGCCGTTGCGTACACAGCCGGGCACTACGATCTTGCCATCTTCCTCCAATCCATAGATGAAGTTCTGCTTTTCCCGGGCCATGACATCATGCTTTTTCTTGGCCATAGCTCGGCGAACCAGATCACTTCTGCCCATGGAGTAGCCCGCCAGATCCCGTACAATCTGCATTACCTGCTCCTGATAGACCATGCAGCCGTAGGTAACATCCAATATGGGTTTGAGCTGAGGGGTGATGTAGCGCACGCTGGAAGGATCTTCCTTGCCTGCAATGTAGCGAGGAATGGATTCCATTGGGCCGGGGCGATAGAGGGAAATGGCGGCAATGATGTCCTCAAAGCTGCCAGGGCGCATACTCTGCAAAAACTGGCGCATGCCCGAAGATTCCAATTGAAACACGCCATCCGTATCGCCATTGGAGATCATCTCGTAAACGCCCGCATCGTCAAAGGGGATCTCCTCCGTGGCGATATGCTCTCCTCCGCCCTCGGCCACCATCTCCTCCGTATCCATGATCACGTTGAGCGTGCGCAGGCCCAGGAAATCCATCTTCAAAAGCCCCAGTGCCTCCACATCGCCCATGGGGAACTGAGTGGTGATCACATCATCATTTTTTTGAAGGGGCAGATAGTCCACCACGGGTCGGGCCGTAATCAGCACGCCCGCAGCATGGGTGGATGTATTGCGGGGCATGCCCTCCAGCTTGCGGGCCATGTCAATCAGCCTGCGCACTTGGGAATCTGAGTCATAAGCACTCTTAAGTTCAGGGCTGATATTCAGAGCACGCTCCAAAGTCATATTCAGTTCAAAGGGCACCATCTTGGCGATAGCATCCGTCTGCGGGTAGTTCATGCCCAGCACCCGGCCCACGTCCCGAATAGCCGCTCTCGCCGCCATGGTACCAAAGGTTATGATCTGTGCCACATGGTCCGATCCATAGCGCCGACGCACATATTCTATTACCTGTCCTCGGCGTTCGTAGTCAAAGTCACAGTCGATATCAGGCATGGAAATGCGTTCCGGGTTCAAAAATCGTTCAAAGAGCAAATTATATTTTAATGGATCAATTTCGGTAATTCCCAGGCAATAGGCCACGATGGAGCCTGCACCACTGCCGCGCCCCGGTCCCACTCCCACGCCATGGGTCTTGGCGTAGTGAATAAAGTCCCAGACAATGAGAAAATAGTCCACATATCCCATGGACTCAATGACGCCCAGCTCATAATTTAAACGTTCCCATACGTCCGTACGCTCCTGGCCGTAGAGCCGCTCCACGCCCGACTCGCACAGGCGGCGGAGATAGGCTGCATCATCCGTTTCCCCTTCAGGCAGAGGAAAACGAGGCAGATGAGTGGTGGAAAAATCAAATTCCACCTGACAGCGCCTGGCAATTTCCTCCGTGCGTTCAATGGCATCCCCAAAGTTGGGAAAGGCCGCGCGCATTTCCGCTTCTGATTTGACGTATAGCTGATCGCTTTCCATGCGCATGCGGTTTTCATCCTGAAGAGTCTTTCCCGTCTGAATGCACATCAGCACTTCCTGCATGCTCGCATCTTCCCGAGTCAGATAGTGGCAGTCATTGGAGACCACCATGGGGATTTCCATCTCCCTCGCCAGCTTTACCAGGCGTGGCAGCACCTGCTTTTGCTGGGGCAGGCCGTGATCCTGAAGTTCAATAAAGAAATGATCCTCTCCAAAGATTTCCAGATATCGCCGGGCCATGGCTCGGGCATCATTTTCCCGGCGATCCAGCAGCAGCTTGGGCAAATCTCCCGACAGGCAGGCCGACAGGGCAATCAAGCCCTCATGATGCTTCCTCAGAAGGTCATAATCCACCCTGGGACGATAGTAATAGCCCCGAATCCAACTCTCGCTCACCAACGCAGAAAGATTCTGATATCCCGTCTGATTCTCGCACAGCAGAATCAAATGGCTGGATTCACGAGCATAACTGCCCTTTTGATTCATATCCTCGCAGACGTACACCTCGCAGCCGATGACCGGATGAATGCCTTCGGCCTTTGCTGCCCGGTAAAATTCCAGCACACCATACATCGCACCGTGGTCGGTCACGGCACAGGCATCCATTCCCAACTCCTTCAGGCGCTTCATCAGCGGTTTGATGCGGCAAGCTCCGTCCAGCAGTGAATATTCCGTATGTAAATGCAGATGTGCGAACATAGCGTTTCGTCCCCCGAAGAAAAAATTCCCACTATTATTTCCAGTTTAACGCATTTCCCGCCTCAGTTCAAGGCTCTTTTCACTCCACCCTGGCATAGGGACGCAGCTCCTCCAGCTTAGCCTCCCCGATGCCTTTGACGCGCAACAAATCCTCTATACACTCATAAGGTCCATTCAGTTCCCGATCCTCCACTATGCGCGCCGCCAACACTTCTCCTATGCCCGGCAGCTGCATCAGTTCCCTGACATCCGCCAGGTTGATCTGCACCTGTACAGCCCGTTCCAGTACATCCTCCTGAACAAAGTGAACCGGCGCCACGGATACATTCCGCGGCTGCCGGTTAAGCCATATGCCCAGGGACAAGGTCAGCACAAGCCCCACAGAGGCAGCCAATAGCCATCCCTCTGCAATGTGTGCTTTCCGCCCCGTGCCATGTTTCATGTGTACTCCTTATCTGAGCGTCGTAGCGTTGCGCACGATCTCATTAATGTCTTCCTTCAGTGTGTCCAAATCCCGGCCCGCCAGCATGCGGTCAGACAGGTCGTATACGGAATTGACATCCTCCGCATCCGCCGTCACTGCCACAGTAGTAATTTGAGGATCAGCCGCCATGACCTCTGCCGCAACCATTTCACGGATGCGCTCCGTCATCTGTCCCTGATAGGCCTGATTGAATTTTACGCCCACCAGCGCGGTATTTCCCGTCACTACAACCCGAGCCTCCGAAATTTCGGAAATCTGGGCAATCCGGCCCTCAATCTGAGAGGCATCGCGGGTCCAGTCAAAGTTCTGCTGAGCCTGCATCGTCGACGGACTGGCCGTCATATTCTGCTGCGGCATATAGTCCGCAGTTGCAGACGGCATCGGATTCACGCCATCTGTGCGGTTCATGCATCCGGTAACGCTCACGCCTACCAACAAAATAAGGGCCAACACAAAGAACATTCGTTTCCATTTAAGTTGATTCATGGGTTTCATCCCTCCTTGCAGACCCTAGTATGGTCAGGTTTGACAGGAAGCATGCGCCCATTTTTTCAATTTCAATGCAAATTTAGTCCGTCTCCCGATAGAAACAACTGCCTCCAATGAACTCCCGCAGCAGGGAATTCACAGGAATTTCATCCTCCACATCCGATGTTTGAATATAATTCAAAAATTTGACTAGCCGTCGGGCCAGCGTATAGTGAGGACTGCTGGGAACCACTTCCCGCAGCGCCGGATAAGCATACTTTTTCATGATACATAATTCATAGGTCATCGATGAATTGATCATGACATCAGCTTCCTCCTGAAAGGGGAAGATATAATTTTCTTCGCCTTTGCGCACTGATTTCCACATGGCCATGGTCTCTTCCGGAGGCGTACCCCGGAACTGATAGTCCCGCACGATGCGCCTGAGCAACCGGGCATCCGTGGTGCGAATTCGGTTGTGATCATCCAGATTGAGCATAGTCAGAGCGCTAATGTAGATTTTAAATTTTAATTTCCGGTCAATACCTTCCGTCAGTTGATCATTGAGGGCATGGATTCCTTCAATGATAATAGGCTGATCCGGTTCCACATGAAAAGCGTGGGTTTTTTCGCTGCGAGTAGAGGTCGTAAAATCAAAGATGGGCATCTGCACCGTTTCTCCAGCCATCAGCCTGCGCAAATGATCTGACAGCAAGACCGTATCCAGCGTGTCAATGCGCTCCAAATCCACCGAGCCATCCTCTTCCCTGGGCAAATCGGCGCGGTTTCGGTAATAGTCGTCCAGAGAAACCTTCACCGGACGCAAACCTTGCACCCGAAGGGCAATGGTCAGCCGATGGGCAAAGGTGGTTTTCCCCGAGGATGATGGACCTGCCACCAGAATTAGCCGTGCGCCGGAAGCAATAAATTGGTCTGCAATAGACTGTATTTTCCGCTCCTGAAGGGCTTCATTGACGCGGATAAACTCCCGCAATCGATGATTGTCAATCATCTCATTGAGATCCGCAGCATTCTCACATCCCAAAATCTGATTCCATGCAGCTGTCTCCTGGTAGACCTGCCGCAACTTAGGCAAGTCCCTAAATTGTGCCGGTCTTGAAGGATTTTGCACATCCGGCTGCATCATCACTACGCCCGTGCCATAGGGAACCAGGGAAAATACGTCCACATCGCCAGTATAGGGCGTCATTTCACCATAATAATAGTCCTCCGGGCCGTCGCCAATGTGATAGAGCGTAAAGTGATCGTACTGACGATAATTTAAAATCCGCAGTCTATCCAGCTGATTCGTGCGGGCAAAATACTCCTGAGCCCGATCCGTGGTCACGTTTTTACGCACAATTGGCAGATTTTTCGCCGCCAGATCCCGCATACGCTCCTCCAGGCGGGCAATAAATTCCGGCGTCATCTCCCCATCTCTGAACTCAATGTAGATTCCCTGTCCAAAGGAATGCTCAATGCGCACATGCGCTTCTGGCCGCAGCTCATTTGCTGCAGTGATAAACAATAGCTGAAGAGATCGCTCATAGATGCGCCGGCCCTCCTCGTTGGCATAGGTCAATATGAACGCATGAGCGTATTCCTCTGCAGGATCATTTAGGCCATAGGTTCGCCCCTCAACGCTGACACCCAAAGGTCTGGAAACTTGCCTTTCCTTCGGCAGCATTTTGCATGCCTCCAGCCAGCTCATTCCCTTCTCGCAGCTGATTTCGTAGCCGTTGATTTTCAAATACAAGACAAGTCCCTCCTTTTAAAATGATTGTTCTCAATTATACCACTTTAAACCAGCCCACGCAAGGCAACATGGTTCATTGAAAATCCAGTATATTCATGTTATAATCATGGCATGCCAATTTTGCGAAAAAGCGGAGGCGGTCAAATGGATGTAAAGAAGTTGCTGGAAACCATACACCTGGCGGAAAAACTCAAGGATGTGACCCGGCACAGTTACACCTCCGGTGGAAGGCACGAGAGCGTGGCGGAGCACAGCTGGCGTCTGGCCCTCATGGCCTTCTTCTTGAGGGATGAATTCCCCCAGGCAGATATGGACAAGGTGATCCAAATGTGCTTGATTCACGATCTGGGAGAAATCTTTATCGGAGACATCCCCAGCTTTTTAAAGACGGCCGATGATGAGCGGCGAGAACAGGAGCAACTAGCAGATTGGGTCAACGCAATGCCCACGCCCTACCGGGAAGAATTGTGCCAGCTGTACAATGAAATGGACGCCCTCGAATCTCAGGAAGCCCGCATCTATAAAGCCCTGGACAAGCTGGAAGCAGTCATTCAGCACAATGAAGCCGATATCTCCACCTGGCTGGAAAATGAATACGCCCTCAACCTCACCTACGGAGAGGATAGCGTGTCCTTCTGCGACTATCTCAAGGCATTCAGACGCTGTGTTCGTGATGAGACGAAGGAAAAAATCCACGCTGCGGAAAGGCAACACATCTGCGAAGGCAAGGACTCCCTGCAAAAGTAAGGTATCTTATTTTGTTTAAACTCTTTTGCGCAACTTAAAGCGATCGTACTGACTAAAGGAGAGGGATTTTTGAAATTTAGGCAGTTTAAATCTTCCGCGGCCCGGCGAATCGTCCTTCTGGCCTCCGGGCTGATGTTTTTCTACGGCGTATTTCTGGGAGGGCTGCAATGTGTCATCTCCCTCGTAGCCGCAAACTTTGGAGCAAATGCAGGCGGGATGGGCCTGCTGGTTTCTGCGCAGTTTCTCACCGCCGTCGCAGCTCCCATACCGGCAGGCGCATTGGCAGACAAAATAGGGCGCAAGCCGGTTCTCATGGCTTCTGCCTTCACCTTTGGTCTGGGCTGTTTGATCGCCGGAAGCGCACAGGTTGCCGCGGTTTATATAGGCGGTGCGCTGCTGGTGGGTGCCGGCTACAGCGTCTGCGAGAGCGGCTGCTGCGCCATTTTGAGCGATGTGGATCCCGAGAATGCTGCCCGCTGGATTACATTTACTCAAGCATTGCTGTGCATTGGTGCAGTTTTAAGCCCCATTGCAACCCGGCTGGCAATGGATCATTTCAACGCCAGCTGGCGCCTGGTATTTTATACATGTGCTGCCGCCTTCATCCTGCTGGGTCTGATGCTGAGCTTTATCTCCTTTCCCTCTTCTACCCCAACGCCTCACCTCCGCCCTACCAAACAGCGAAACGGGTCAGGTCTGTTTATTTCAGCTCCTTTTATCATATTGTTCGTTTCCATCCTCCTATATGTAGGTTTGGAGAGCGGGTTCGGTTATTTTGTGGAGAGCCTGTTTTCCACAGAAATTCAGCAGGGTGCAGCCGGATCGCTAGCTGTATCCCTGTACTGGGCAGGAATGGCCGCGTCTCGCCTGCTGTTTAGCGTACGCAGTCTGAATCACAGGCGCTTACTGATCCTCTGCTTCGGGGCATCCTGCCTGATGTTTGCCCTGCTGGCTCTGCTGCGCTCCAGTTTCACCGCCCTGATCGTCTGCGCCCTGGCAGGCATGAGCTGTGGCCCCATCTGGTCTACGTTAATGGCTGAATCGGCCCGTCGCTTTCCTCAAAACGCCGGCAGCGCCACCGGCATAATGAGCGCAGGTTGCGGCCTGGGGGGAATTCTTTATCCCTCCCTCATGGGTATGATAGCAGTTCACTTTGGTCTTCGCGGCGCATTTGCGCTGTTAGCGCTGACCGGTCTGGTGGGATTACTGCTGTGCCTCCGGCTTTCTGAAACACCTGCCGACTGATTCATGCCTTTACCCAGGCCGAGTACCAAATTTTCTTTCATATTGATCGGCTTTTCCTGGGCATATGGTTCATCCAAAGGTCTCTCTTGACTTGCTCCCCATCAGCGCCCTAATCTTATCCATAGCCACTCCACGATTGCAATAGACAAAGTTGAACTCGCCCGCGATTTGTACATCCTCAATTTCAAAACTGGTCAAGGCGTCATTGTGCGAGGCAACTGGACGAAAGGCGAAAGAAATGGCGCCGTTCCTGGCCACCAAATCAGTTATCACGGAGAAATTACTAATTTCCAACACACGTTGAAAACGGTTCAGAGAGAATCCATGGTCACCAAGGACCTGTTCCAACATTCTTCGAGTTCCCGATCCTCGTTCTCGAATCACCACCGTTTGCTCAAAAAGCTGTTCCATGGGCACTTTTTTCCCTGCAAAGGGATGATTTTTCCCACAAATGCCCGTAAAACGTTCCTTTTTATATAGATGGTATCCGTACTGTGCCTTATCAAATACACCCTCCACCACCGCAAAATCCAGTTCACAATTTTCCAGCAGTTTCAGCAAATTTTCCGTGTTGTCCACCATCAGCTCGATGCTGTGCTCCGGCGAACGAAGGAACTCCCTTACCACCGGCACTAACACAAATTCTCCAATGGTTTTGGTGGCTCCCACCCTCAGGTGCAGGCCTCTTTCACCCTTCACCTCCTCCAATATGGCCTTTTCTTCCGCCAGTATGCGCTTGATGTGGCGCTTGAGTACCTCTGCTCCCTCCGTTCGAGACAGCGTCTTTCCGTCGTAGCTGAATAGCTTCACCCCATAGTGCCGCTCCAGATACTGGATGTGCTGCGTCACGCCAGGTTGCGTCATATTCAGAAGTTCCGCCGTTCTTCGGTAGTTCATCTCCTCATACAACGTTAGAAACGTATAAATGCGATAGTCCAGCATTGCTCATCACCTAAAATTATCTATTAATAAAAATTGATAATTTCATTTTATCGGATAATTGCGTTATAATCAATATAGAAACAGGAAAAGGAGTGTTGGAATTTGAAAATTGTCATCGTCGGTGGCGTTGCAGCCGGAACCAAAACGGCGGCCAAACTCAAGCGGGAAAATCCCTCGGCAGAAATCGTCATTTATACCCGTGGCAAGGATATCTCCTATGCGGGATGTGGCCTGCCCTACTACATCGGTGGATCCATTGAATCCAGAGATGAGCTGATCGTCAATACTCCGGAGAAATTTATGGGTTTGACGCGCACTTCGGTACATACGCAGAGCGAAGTGACCGCCGTCGATCCTCAGTCCAAGACGGTGACAGTTCAGGGTGAAAAGGTGTCTTACGACAAACTGGTATTGGCCGTAGGTGCAATGCCCATCGTTCCTCCGGTGGAAGGCAGCGCTCTGGAAGGGGTCTTTACCGTACGCACACCTGAAGACGCCATTGCTGCCCGGGAATACATTCAGGCGCATGACTGCCACAGGGCAGTGGTGGTCGGTGGTGGTTTCATTGGCCTGGAAGTGGCAGAAAACCTCAAGTCCCGCGGCACTTCCGTGACGGTTATTGATATGGCACAGCAGCTGATGCCCGGCATTTTCGACGTTGAAATGGCTGATTACATCCGTCGTCAGCTGCAAAGCAAGGGCATGCGCGTACTCACAGGCACGGCACTGAAGGCTATTTCCGGCGAAAAGCAAGTCAGCGGTGTGGTGACTGGAAACGGAACCCTGCCCGCAGATGTAGTAATTCTCTCCATCGGCATTCGTCCTGCCACAGCTTTCTTGGCCAATACAGGTCTAGAAATGGAGCGAGGATTGATTCTCACCGACGAATTTCAGCGTACCAACCTTCCCGACATCTACGCCGTGGGCGACTGTGCCATGGTAAAAAACCGCATCACCGGCCGCCGCCAGTGGTCCGCCATGGGTTCCACTGCTAACATTTCCGGGCGCGCTTTGGCATTGACGCTCAGCGGAAATTCCCAGTCCTATCCTGGCTGCATGGGCACCGGCGTTGTCAAGCTTGCAGAAAATCTCAACGCAGCCCGCACGGGCCTGACCGAAATCCAAGCACGGGAGGCTGGCTATGACGCTATTTCCGCCCTGTGCATCGTGGATGACAAGGCCCACTATTACCCGGACGCCTCATCCTTTGTGGTCAAACTGATTGCGGCACGAGATGACCATCGCCTGCTGGGCCTTCAGGTCATCGGCGCGGGAGCCGTGGACAAGATGGCCGATATTGCCGTAACCGCCATCTCTTTGGGCGCAAAGGCGGACGATCTGCTGACCATGGATTTTGCCTATGCACCCCCCTTCTCCACGGCCATTCATCCCATTGCCGCAGCCTGTGGTGTACTGTTGAACAAGCTGAGTGGACGGCTGGTCTCATTTACTCCAGCAGAATACGCTGCCGGCGCTGCCGCAGACTATCACTTGATCGATGCTCATCCCGCACCCACCCTTCCCGGGGGCGAATGGATCAACCTCAACCAGGCCGAAGAAGCCATTCTCCCACATGATAAAAATGAAAAGCTACTGTTGGTATGTGCCAAGGGCAAACGTGGCTATCTGCTACAGAATCGCCTGCGGGCACTGGGCTATGAAAACACTCGCGTACTGGAGGGCGGCGCCACCTTCAACGTCATCCACAGAACGCGTCCCTCGGGCACAAAGCTGCCCCCGGAGGAGATTAAGCGGGTCAAGGGCCTGGGCTGTCTGCAGGACAAGCGCTACGACGACGTCTTCAATGTGCGCGTCATCACCCGCAACGGCAAGATCACCACGGATGAACATCGCGCCATCGCCGAAGGTGCCGAACGCTTCGGCAGTGGCGAGGTAACCATGACCAGCCGCCTGACCATGGAAATTCAGGGAGTGCATTACGACAACATAGATCCGCTAATCGCCTGGTTGAATGAAAACGGTCTGGAAACCGGTGGCACAGGTTCGCTGGTTCGTCCCATCGTCTCCTGCAAGGGAACCACATGCCAGTATGGCCTATGCGACACCTTCCACCTGAGCGAAATCCTGCACGAGCGTTTCTATAAGGGATATCACAATGTGACCCTGCCCCACAAGTTTAAAATTGCCGTGGGCGGCTGCCCCAACAACTGTGTTAAGCCGGATCTGAACGATCTGGGTATCATTGGCCAACGGGTGCCGCTGTTCGACTTCGGAAAATGCAAGGGGTGCAAGAAATGTCAGGTGGAGACCTCCTGCCCCATCCATGTAGCCAAAATGGAAAATGGTCTGCTCAATGTGGATATGGATGCCTGCAACCACTGTGGCCGTTGCAAGCAAAAGTGCCCCTTTGGCGTAACGGAGGAGTATATCAACGGCTACAAGATTTATATCGGTGGGCGTTGGGGCAAAAATGTGGCCCACGGACGCACATTGGAGAAAATCTTTACTTCCGAAGCAGAAGTATTGGACGTAGTGGAACGCGCCATCCTGTTCTTCCGTGACGAAGGTCGCACCGGCGAACGCTTTTCAGATACAATACAGCGCTTGGGCTTTGAATACGTACAGGAAAAGCTGCTCAGTGGTAATATTTCCAAGGAGATCATTCTGGAAAAGGACGTCAAAGGCGGCGCCACCTGCTGACATGCATTCTTTGACATCTGGTTTGTATCGCAGGCGTGCCTGAATTTTGTTGTCCCCAGATAAGTTTCATACCATCAGTTGGCAAGGAATTTCTTAAGATGAGAGAGATTTCCTTGCCATTTTTTATTTTCTGATCTGTATAACTTTAGGCATTTGATGTTTTTTCTATGCCAAATGGCTTTTCGAAAAAAATTCATATTGTCGAAATAATCACGGGGGCTTTTTTTCCGATTTTCATTCATCTATACAAATTTATAGGCAATTGTTCCCGTATTTCCTAAATTATATCAACAAAAGATACAGCTCTTTTAAATTTACAGGATAATTGAACACGAATAATATAGGGATCTTTTCCGTTAATTCTTTTAAATACTATTGATTTATAGTGCTATTTATGCGATAATGCCGAATAACAAAAATCAAAATCATGCAGAGTAAATTCAAACAACAACTTCATCATCAAAAAATGATATGGTTCAAATTGGAAACAATTTCATCCATAATGAATGGAGGATTACGATGAAGAGCGTGCTTACCTTTTCTGATTTCTGCCTGGATCTTCGAGACGATGAAGGCCGGTCCTATAATCTTCTGGACCACATCTCCTTCTCTGTCAAAGATGGCCGGGCACTGGGTGTAGTCGGTGAATCCGGCTGCGGAAAAAGCATGACAAGCCTAGCCGCAATGCGCCTGTTACCCCCCGCAGCGCATATAACCGGGGGGCGTATTTTGTTAGGAGAAACTGATATTACAGCCAAGTCGGAAAAAGAAATGTACGCCATTCGGGGCAAGGAAATGGCTATGATTTTTCAGGAGCCCATGACCTCTCTGAATCCCGTGCTTACCATTGGTTTCCAGATAGAAGAGATGCTTCGTCGACATGAAAGCAATCTCAGCAAAGAAGAAATGCGTGCCCGCGTCCTTGATCTTTTAAACAAGGTGGGCATTCCAAATCCGGAAAAACGTCTCAAAAGTTATCCCCATCAGTTCTCCGGCGGCATGCGCCAGAGGACGATGATCGCTATTGCCATTGCCTGTCATCCACAGTTGCTCATCGCGGATGAACCCACCACGGCCCTGGACGTGACCATTCAGGCTCAGGTGCTGGATCTGATGGTACGTCTGAAAAAAGGCGGTTCCATGATGCTCATCACTCACAACCTGGGTGTGGTTGCTGAAGTGTGCGAAGATGTGGTGGTCATGTACGCAGGTCAGATCATCGAGAGTGGCCCTGTAAAAGAAGTATTTTTGCATCCTGCGCATCCGTACACGCAGGGATTACTGCGAGCCATTCCTCAATTGGACACCAGTTCCAAAACATTGGAGAGCATTCCGGGCGTCGTTCCGTCCGTACAAAATTTCCCCAAGGGCTGCCGTTACGCTCCGCGCTGCCCGCACGCCCGTCCTGAATGCCGTCAGGAGCGGCCTTTGCCCCGACATATCGGGTCCAATCATGAGGTCGCATGCTATCTGATAGAGGAGGAGAGAGAAACATGCAGGGAAACGACCTGATTCTGCAAGTAGAAGGTCTCACCAAGTACTTCCCCATTCGCGGCAATCTGTTTGAACGTACGGCACAGCTTCACGCGGTGGAGAATATGAGTTTCAATGTATATAAGGGGAAGACCATTGGCATCGTGGGTGAGAGTGGTTCCGGAAAATCCACCGTAGCCCGGCTGATCCTCAAGCTCATCCCCGCTACAGGCGGGCGGGTTCTATATCAGGGAAAGGATATCCTTCCCCTTCGCGAACGCAACAGCCGCTTCGTGCGCCAACAGCTGCAGATGATCTTTCAGGATCCCTATGCTTCTTTGGATCCCCGCTTCAAGATTGGATATACCCTTGAAGAACCGCTGAAAGAGCATAAAATCGTTCCCCGTGCTCAAATGTCGGAATTAATAGGCGACATGCTGGAAAAGGTGGGCCTTCAGCGCGAAATGGTTTCCCGCTTTCCCCATGAGTTTTCCGGCGGCCAGCGTCAGCGCATCAACATTGCCCGAGCACTGTTGATGAATCCACGGATCATCATTTGTGATGAAGCAGTCAGTGCTTTGGACGTATCGGTTCAGGCGCAGGTGCTGAATTTATTTAACAAGCTGAAATGGGAATTTGATCTGACTTATCTTTTCATCAGTCACGACCTCTCGGTGGTCAAATTCGTCAGCGACACAATTATCGTCATGTACATGGGTGAAATGATGGAAATGGCTTCCACGGAGGACCTTTTCCGAAATCCTGTCCATCCATATACGCAAGCGCTGATTTCCGCCATTCCCAATCCCAATCCACTGGCTGAAAAGCAGCGGATATTGTTGGAAGGCGATATTCCCAGTCCGGTAAATCCTCCCGAAGGTTGCCGCTTTGCATCGCGCTGTCGCAGAGCCTGCGCCAGGTGCCGCAGCGAGCATCCCCCGCTGGTAGAAGTGGAACCGGGACACAGCGTACGCTGTCTCTTCGCGAATGGATGACGATAGATCGGAGGTTTGAAAGATGGGAAGATTCCTTCTCAAAAGACTGATCCGTGGAATATTAACCATATTCTGCTCCGTAACCATTACCTTCTTTTTGCTCAGGCTGATGCCGGCAGACCCAGTTTCCATGATGGTTGATCCTCAGATGTCTCAGGAAACCATCGACGCCATTACTGCCCAGTATGGCCTTGACAAACCGCTGCTGGTACAGTACGGCGCATACCTGGTGCAGCTGCTGCACGGAAATTTGGGAACTTCGTTCCGGATGCGCACACCCGTGTCTCAGATGCTAATGCAGAAGTTGCCTTGGACGCTGCTTCTGTTGGCCATCAGTGTCACGCTGGCTCTGTTGATCGGCATTCCTGTAGGTCTCAAGGCAGCCAAAAAACGAAACGGTGCCTTTGATAAATTCGTAAACGTCTTTACGATGATGTGTGTATCCATATTTATTCCGTTTCTGTCCTTTGGTTTGCTGTACATCTTCAGCTACACGCTCAACTGGTTGCCCACCGGTGGCGCTTACATGCCGCCGCCCGCAAAGGGTTTTGCCTTCGCCATAGATGTGGCCAAGCATGCCGTTCTTCCTGCGCTGGCACTGATGCTTAGCAACTGCACTTCCATCATCCTCTATACCCGCAACAGCATGCTGGATGTAGCCAAGGAAGACTATATCCGTACCGCACGCATGAAGGGTTGGGATGAGCGCTACATTACCCGCAAACACGCCATGCGCAACGCCATGATTCCCACCATCACCGCTACAAGCCTGATGGTTACCCGCATGGTAGGTGGTGCGATCATGACCGAGACGATTTTCTCCTGGCCCGGCATCGGTCGAATGATCTATGACAGCGTTACGACTCTGGACTATCCGGTACTTCAAGGAACTTTCCTCCTGCTGGCGGTCACGGCCGTGGTTGTCAACATTATCACGGATATCGTCCTTGCCTGGGTAGACCCGAGAATTAAGCTGGGAGGGAAAAAGGCATGAAGCAGCGCACCTTTATTCAATCGTTTGTTCGAAATAAACTGGGCATGATTGGGCTTTTGGGCGTGCTGATCATTGTGCTGGTTGGCATATTAGCTCCGGTCATCACTCCCATGCCCAAGGGCTACGGTTCAGAAATTCTACTTCCGCCAGGCGAAGGTCATCCACTGGGCACCGACAATCTGGGCCTGGATGTCTTTGGTGAAATTGTCTGGGGTGCACGTACCAGCGTGTATGTATCCTCTGTAGCCGTATGCTTTGCCGCAGTCCTCGGTATTCCCCTGGGACTGATCAGTGGTTACTTTGGCGGCCGCGTAGGTGGCATGATTGATTCTCTGATTGAAATCTTCATGACCTTGCCTATGATGGCACTGATGATCGTCATTGCAGCAGTGGCAGGATCTTCCGTTACCAATGTGGCTATCGCCATCGGCGTGACCAGCTGGCCCTCATTGGCGCGTGTAACGAGAAACGCCACCATGCGAGTATCCGAAATGCCCTTTATCGAGGTTTCCCGCTGCCTGGGACTTTCCCGGCGCAATATACTGGGCAAGCACGTACTGATTAACGTCATCGGACCGGTAATGGTTAACCTCACATTGGTTATGGCTACTGCCGTGCTCAGTGAATCCGGTCTGAGCTTTCTGGGCCTTGGCGATCCCAACACATGGAGCTGGGGATTGATTCTGAAAAAGGCTTGGGATACAGGTGCACTGATCAAATCTCCCAACCCCGTGTGGTGGTGGACTTTCCCCAGCCTGGCCATTATGTTCTATGTGGTCTGCTTTAATATTCTGGGCAATGCCATCAATGACACCCTCAATCCCAAGACTCGTTAACCGATATGCGGCCCGGTTTATAGCCGGACTTCATAATAAATCATTTTAAGGAGAGACGAACATGAAAAGATTGCTGGCAATTCTCCTCTGCGTGCTCATGCTTACGCCTGTGATGGGTGTGGCGGAAGAAACCACCTCCGGCGGCGATCTCGTGATCGGCATGGTGGGCGATCCTTACTCCACCAACGCCTGGATGAGCAACGATCTCAATTCCGGCCTGATCGCAAACCTGCTCTATCCTGGACAGGTCTCCTTCAACAAGGACGCCGAAAAGGTGCCCTATATGCTGGAGAGCTATCAGTGGGACGATGATACGCTGATGAGCGCCACCGTCAAACTCCGCGAAGGCTTCTACTGGCACGATGGCGAGCCGCTCACCGGCGAAGATCTCGCCTTCACGATCAATACCTGCGCCACGAAGACCGTCAACTTTGGTTCCGACTACTACAAGAATGTGGATCATGCCGAAGTTATGGAAGACGGCTACACCGTTAAGATCTATATGAAGACTCCCCAGGTTAACATGCTGACCAAGGCTGGTTACTGGGTAGACATCATGCCCGAACATCTGCTCAAAGATGTGGAGGATTTCTCTACCGTTGAGTTCCCCACCATCGGCTATGGCCCCTTTAAACTGGAAGGTTATTCCAAGGGTGAATACTACACCTTCTCTGCTGTAAAGGGCTGGGGCGAACCGTTCGGCCTGGAAGGTCCGTTCATTGACACCCTGACCATCCGCATCTATGCTGATGCCAACTCTGCTGTTCTGGCGCTGCTGTCTGGCGAAATTGAGGCCATTTCCTCTACCCTCACAGTTGCTCTGCAGAATCAGGTAACCGCTGCCGGCGATTCCTACGCCGTGGCTACCGTGCCTTCTCTGGGCTTTGGTTATTTCGGCTTCAGCTATGCCAATGAACTGCTGGCTGACAAGGTTGTGCGCAAGGCCATCGCCCAGTGCATCGACCGTGACGCTCTGATTGCCATCGGCATTGAAAATGGCGGCATTAAGATGGAAACGCCCATCTCCCCCGTATATACCACGTTGGTAGAAGGCGCTGCTACCTTCCCGGCTCTGGATGTAGAAGCTGCTAACGCCGAACTGGAAGCTGCGGGCTACATTGACCGCGACGGCGACGGCATCCGTGAGCGCGAAGACGGCAAGAAGCTGAACTTCACTCTGACCTGCCGCAACAATACCAGCAATATCGACGCCATCACCAACATCTTCAAGGCTAACTGCGCTGAGATCGGCGTGGGCATCGATATCAGCATCGTTGATCCCGCAACCTATACGGATGTTGTGACCAAGCAAAAGACCTTTGACATCAACTACATCGAGTGGGGTGTCATCGAGGACTGCGATATGGGTATGTCTTCCATCTATCACTCCACTGCAACGATGAACTTCATGCAGTACAAAAATGACGAGATCGACGCTCTGCTGGATCAGATCGGCGTCACCGTCAGTGCTGAAGAGCGCCTTGAGCTCACCTATAAGTTCCAGGAGCTGTTCGTTGAAGAGTTGCCTGTGGTCAGCGTACTGGTGCGCAACAACGCCTACGCTTACTCCAAGATCAATTACACCGGTTGGGATCTGAACCCCGGCCTGTACGGTGTGTGTGACGTGGAGAGCCTGCTGTCAGTGCATAAAGTGCAGTAAACAGCAATCCTTGAGCATTTCTCTGGCAGCTGTCCGGTTTTTCCGGCCGGTTGCCAGGGAGCTTTTTTACGCATGGAGGGCAACCGATGAAGATTGTCTACATTGTTCCAGGTCCAATGGAACCGGAAGAAGTGGCTCGCCGGGAAGAAATTTTGCGCGGCTGGGCGAATGATACTACGCATGTAGAGATTGCTGCGGCCACAAAAGGCCCCCACTCTATTGAAAGCATGTATGAGGAATATCTTTCTATTCCGGGCGCAGTGGAGCTGGCCATGCAAAAGGAAGCCGAGGGCTTTGATGTAGCCATACTGGGCTGCGGGGGAGATCCAGGTCTGGATGCCGTGCGGGAATTGACCACACGCATGCTGGTTCTAGGTCCTGGAGAAGCGTCATTTCATATCGCTTCCATGCTGGGCCATCGCTTCGGCGTACTCAAGACTAATTCGGATCGTTTCTTTTCCAGCATAGAACTGGCTTTTCGAGCAGGCGTATCCGAAAGTCTGGGCGAGGTCATTCCCGTAAATATCCCCGTGCTGGAGATGCAGAAGAACCGGGAAAAAATGCTGGAGGTCATCGTCGCAGCCGCCCGGCGCGCCATGACAGAAAAGCATGTGGACGCACTGGCCATGGGCTGCATGACTATGGCGTTTATGGAACTGGATCGGGAACTTACGCCTTTACTGGGAATACCCGTAGTCAACCCCGCTAAAGCGGCGCTGAAATTGGGAGAGACCTTGTCAGCCTGTGGGCTGATGCACTCCAAGCTGGCTTATCCTCAGCCCGTTAAACTTCGGCATGGTCTGGTTTCGGACTATCGGAACTTATATACCTGTAAAAACACTGCGGACGAAAACTAGGCAGCTGTCCGCATACCGCTGAAATCTGGAAAGGGGCGAAAGCGCGTGGAACACTTCGATACAAAAATTATCAATGGTTTTGTCATTGATGGCACCGGAAATCCTGGAAGGTATGCCGAGATCGGAATACGTGGCGGTCGGATCGCTCAAATCGCTACACACGTTCAGGGCGAGGCCGATTCCGTGATCGATGCAGGCGGCAAAGCGGTCTGCCCGGGCTTCATTGATCCGCATGTCCATGAGGAATTGGCAGCTTTGGGCGGCGACACTTTTGAAAGCTATCTGCGCCAGGGTGTTACCACAACCGTTAATGGTAACTGCGGCCACTCCCTCACAGGGGGCAATTCTGAACAGATATACACGTACATGTTTGAAAACGGCTTGGCTTCCGGTGAAGCAAAGCGCCGGTTCATGGCTGAAAACCCTGCCTGGGAAGGATTGGGCGGCTATGTGAAGGTAATGAAAGATCGCGGGGGCGTCAACCTGAACATGGCATTTTTGCTGGGACATGGAACCATTCGCTGGTGCGTTATGGGTGGTTCCAAGGATCGCAAGCCCACCGACGAGGAGCTTGCTCGCATGAAGCAGCTCATTGCAGAAGGCATGGATGCAGGCGCCGTAGGTATCTCTACGGGTCTCTCCTACATCCCCGGCCGATACGCGGATACTGAAGAATTGATTGAGTGCGCTCGCGTAGTAGCTCAGAAGGATGGTGTCTATGCATCTCACCTGCGCATGCAGGATGGATTTGAAAAATCCATTGCCGAAGCTATTGAAATCGGTGAGAAATCCGGCGCACGTGTACAGGTATCCCACTATGCTCCCCGAGCTGAAGAGGGCTATCGTATGGCTATGGCCGCCCGTGAGCGGGGCTTAGAAATCGCCATCGACACCATTCCCAAGAGCAGCGGCCATCTCAAGCGCAAGGATCGCCTTATCCAGTTCATTCTCTCCGCTTCCAATGTTCTCTTCGGCAAGGGACGGGAAGCCTTTGAAGCGGCGCTCAAGACGGAGGAAGGGCGTGCAGAAATCCTCAGAAGCACCCGCTTTAAAGATGAAATGCTGATTGTTAACACGGGAGATCCCACACTGGAAGGACGTGCACTGAAAGACATTGCCGCTGAACGTGGTGTAAGTTTGGACGATGTGCTGTTGGATCTGTTAGAAAACGCCCCGGATACACTCACTTTCTGGCAAGGCGGCATGAACCGGGTAGACTTCCCCGGCCAGCCCTATAATGAGACAGTGGCCAATTGCCCCATCGTTTCTCCCGGATCAGACCGCATCTTTGGCGAAGTCTTCGACCGCACCGCCTGGTACGAGCTATTCCGCAAGGGTGCCATGCCGATCTTCTTCCACAACATGCTTGATGCAGGCGTGCGTCGGGAAGAAATTATTCGCCGTATGACCAGCCTTCCCGCCCAACAGTTCCGTCTGAGCGACCGCGGCCTGTTGATAGAAGGATATGCGGCAGACGTAACCATTTTGGATTTTGATGCCTACGGTTATCCGGATGCCACACAGGTACGCGTCACGGATCCCAATATCATGGCCTTTGGTGTCAGCACCGTTCTGGTGAACGGCAAAGCGGCACTTTTGGACGGAAAGCTCACTGACTGTCGTTCCGGACAGTTTATCGGCAAGTACGGCCGGCAAATTCTCTGATTATGCACTCCAAAGCAGAAAGAAGGACAAATTCATGGGACTGAACAAAAAGTATGATGGTTATTATGCCTACTCCTACGTGGACAACTCCGAGTTCGACACGGTGGATCTGATCGACGCCAGCGGCCAGTGGCGCGGCCCGATGGAACTGGTGCCTCTGACCCCTGAACAGGAAGAGCGAGCAAAGCGGCTCATGGAGGAATCCATTGTTATTTCTCTGCATGAACATGCCTGCCTGTTTCCCAAAGACATGCACAACAACGTGGCCTACAAACACTCCGGCCGTCAATTCATGGCCTATCAGGCACTGGCTAATTCCTGCCTGGACGCCGTGTTTGACAACATGATGGACGGCACTTGCGTCATTACCTCCAAAAACGGCTGGAAGTGGACGGACATCATCCATGATTTGGGCATGCGGCTGTGCGACGTGGCTCAGCAAAAATTCGTTATTCGCGGCGCCACGGTGGACGATATCATTCGCGCCCACAACGAAGGCAAGCTTGCCTTCGTGCCTGCCCTTGAAGGACCAGCCCCCATCGAAAACGAAATTGAGCGCATCGATGTGCTGTACGGCCTGGGTGTGCGCCAGATGGGCATCGCTTACAGCCAGTCCAGCCTGTTGGGTGGCGGCATTCAGGAGAACCGGGACGGCGGTTTGACCATGCTGGGCAAAAAGGCCATTCGCCGCATGAACGAAGTGGGCATGTTGATTGACTGCTCTCATGCCGGCGATCTGACAACGATGGAAACCATTCAGGAGAGCAAGAAACCCATCATGCTCACTCACGTGGGTGCCCGCGCCCTGTGGGACAGCAAGCGTCTCAAAGGCGACGATGTCATTCGCATGTTGGCTGACAAGGGCGGCGTCGTAGGCGTAGAGTGCGCCCCGCACACTACCATCACCCGCAACAACCGCGCCCACAGCATTGATTCCGTGATGGAGCACTTTGAGTATCTGGTCAATCTCGTAGGCATCGACCACGTAGCCTTTGGCCCGGATACCCTCTACGGCGATCACGTAGGCCTGCACAATGCCTTCGCGTCTCACCTGGCCATCAAAAACACTCAGTCCCAGGATGCCTTCCCCCACGTGGAATATGTGCGTGGTATGGAAAATCCCACGGAAGCCTCTTTGAACATCGTCCGCTGGCTGGTTAGCCGGAATTATTCGGATGCGGATATCCAAAAGGTCATCGGCGGCAACGCGTTGCGCGTTCTTAAGGAAGTCTGGCATTGATATTTGTGCCTCATGCAAGCAGTTTAAAAAAGGAGACCGAACAAAATGTCCAAGTATTTTGACGAAACCGAAAGACGCATACTGGAATCTATCAACAGGGAAAATCTGGACATGGTGCTGCGCAAATTCGACACCATCGACCGACTTTCCGGTAGTGCAGGTGAATTGGAAGCCATGCGCTATATCATGGGCAAATTGGATGAATACGGCGTTCCCTATCGGGATTATGTATTTGAATCCTACCTCAGCGATCCCAAGGGTGCTTCCCTGAGCGTGTTGAATGAAGATGGCAGCACCCTCGATTTTCCCGCCAAGACCCGTGCCTTCTCCGCAAATTGTCCCGACGGTGTCACCGGTGAATTAATTTACGCCCCTGCTAAGGGCGGCATCATCTTCGATACTGCACAGATCAACTGGACTCGTGAACAGGTGGAGGGCAAAATTATCATCAGCGAAGGTGGCGGCCCCCAGCACGTAGACAAGGCAGCAGAACTGGGTGCCATCGCCTTGATTCACGCCTGGCCCTCTGATGAGGATGTTATTCATGAAATGATTTCCTCGCCCGTATGGGGCACTCCCACCCCCGAAACCCAGCGCCTGCTTCCTCCCCTGCCGGAAGTTTCCGTAAAGCATTCTGACGGCATGAAGTTGATCGAAATGGCCAAAAAGGGCACTGTTCGCGTGCGAGTCTGCACACGCACGGATACGGGTGTGCGCACTCTCCACTTGCCTGTGGCAGAAATCCCCGGTCAGAGTGACGATTATGTACTGCTGGCTGGCCATCTGGATTCCTGGTATGTGGGTATCACGGATAACGCAGTAGGCAATGCCCTCTGCTTGGAATTGGCGCGACTTTTCCATGAAAACCGGGCAAGCCTTAAGCGCGGCATTCGTATTGCCTGGTGGCCTGGCCACTCCAACGGTCGCTATGCTGGCTCCACCTACTATTGCGATCAGGAATTTGAAAGCCTGCGCAATCACTGCGTAGCCTACATTAACTCTGATTCTCCCGGAAGCCGCTTCGGTGTCATTCCGCTGGTGCGTTCCACCCTCAGTGAAAAGAGCGGCTACTTTGAGGACGCTGTGCGCGACATCGCCGGTGCCGAACCGGAATGGGATCTGCCCATTCGTGCAGGCGACAACTCCATGTGGGGCGCATACATCCCCTTCCATCTGATGCTTCGCGACAAGCCCGATGCGGAACACGCAGGCGCCAATGTGGGCGGCTCCGGCGGTGGTTGGTGGTGGCATTCTGAGCAGGATACCTACGACAAGGCTGATCTGGACCTGCTTGTGCGTGATAGCCAGATCTTTGCCGCCTTTGCCCTGCGCATCATGCAGAGCGATGTGCTCCCCGTAGACCTTGTCGCCATGTCTGAAAAGATGCTGGAATATCTCCGCTGCTACGCCCAGGATATGAGCGAGCCCTTCGATCTTTCCGCTGTGCTGGAAAAGGCTGAAGAGCTCCAGCGCACCGCTCAGCGTCTCAATCAGGCGCAGTGCCGCGACGTTGTAGCGCTCAATACGCTGTATAAGTCCGTGGCAGGACGGCTCAATGCCCTGATGTATACTTCTGTCAGCCCCTACTATCAGGACGTGGCCTATGACCTCAAACCCTTCCACCGCTTCTATCGCGTTCGCGGCGTTACCCGGGAAAATACGCGCGGTGAATGGATTGTATTCTATCTGACCGACTTCCGCCGTCAGGTCAACCGCTTCAGAACCGAAGTAAATCAGGTTCTTGATGAGATAGAATCCTATCTTCAGAGCAACGCTTAAGCGCAATGCAGCCCGCGAAAGAAAATCTTTCGCGGGCTTTTAGTCTGCTTTTTTTAAATTTCTAAATGACTTTTAAAATTATTTGTGCTAAAATAATTCAAAGCCCTTTTAAATTCAATGGAAAATACTGCATGGGCCACTACGCTCACACGAGCCTATAAAGGGGAAAGTACATGAGATTAAAGTTGGATAAAAATAGCGATGTTCCCATTTATCTGCAAATTGTAGAACAGATTCTTCAAATGATTCGCAGTGGCGAACTGGCTAGCGGAGAAAAGTTACCCACCGAACGGGAACTCAAGCACGAATACCAGATCTCCGTGGGTACCGTAAAATCTGCTTATAAGACCCTGGCGCAAATGAACAAAGTCATCTCCGTTCAGGGTAGCGGAACCTATGTTACCCGCATGCAAACGGAATTGGAAATGGCCCACCTTCGTTCTGGAATTGATCAGCTGCTGTTTCAGGCCTTCTCCGCAGAAATTAGTGAAGAACAAATCCGGGATATTTTGGAGCAGGAAATTGTACGCTTCAAGCGCAGAACGCCCAATGTACACGTAGCCTGGATTTGTGCCTGTGAAGAATTACTGGAGACGGCAGTAAGTGAACTGGCCGTCATGCCGCTTGTGAAATTATCCAGTTTTACCATCACTCAAGTACGCAAGGAGCCGTCCCTTCTGCAAGGCACCTTTGATCTGGTCGTGACCACCGAGCGGTATTATGCGGAATTATGCCAAATGGTGCCTAATGAGCAAGATCACATCTATCAGGTCTCCCTCACCATGAACCGGGAGTCCATCTATGAAATTTCCAAGATTGATCCCCATGCATCTGTACTATTTTGGAGTCTTGAAGAAGTTTTTGAACGTACAGTCAGGAAGCGCTTCCTCCCCTATCATAATCCTGAAACATTATTTTCAATGGAAACTCAAACGCCCAAGCTGCGGGATCTAACAGCATATTCGGTTTTAGCCGTACCTGCTAAAACCACCGTTGTGCGCCATGAGAATATGGCTCAGCTGGTCGCGGCTGCCGCTCAAAACGGCGTACAGGTACTTTATATCCGCTATGAATTGGACAGGGGTAGCGTATTATTCGTTCGGACACTGGTGCGCAACACCTGGAGCAACAAATGTAGAAATGGGTTCAGCGAGATTCACGACAATCCAGACTTTCACAGATTGGAAGACTAGGACAAGCGCAGCCTAGAACTTTAATATCTTTTTTTCATTGAATGCTGGCAGGCATGCTGCCCTCCACCTCGCATAGAATGGCTGGGGAGGTGGAAGCATGAATATCATCGATCGCAACTTCCGGGCCCTCGCGTCGGAGATTATGTCTTTGAGCGAGAAAGAGCTCTATTACCGGATTCGCAGGGGGTTTGATGGTGTACCCGAAGCCACTCAAAAAAGCTGCATGGATTTTTTTAATCAGTTTGGCTATTGGGGCATGCTAGATATAAAAAACGGCATCTATGAAGAAATTGAACTAAAACAAAAGGTCCTCCAAGAACATATGGAGGACTTTATCTGGTTCTATGACCGTCTGGAAGATTATCGGTCCAAAAAGACCCTTTATGCCATTCTAAACAACTGGTATTGCTATGACTTTGCCTCCACTGGGCAGACCCGGGAATATCTATTTGACAGTTATTTTGACCTGGATCTGGTCCATTGTAGTCCAGATGAAGTAGTGGTCGATCTGGGTGCCTATGTGGGAGATACTGTACTTTCCTACATTCATAATTTCGGATTAGATTGCTATCAGAGAATCTACTGCTACGAGATCACGCCCGATATTTTTAAACTTCTCCAGCAAAATCTGGCTAAATACCCTCGTATAGAATTCCGCCAGAAGGGTGTAGCTGATTTTGTAGGGAAAATGTCCATGCGTTGTCACGAGGTCAGTGCCTCTGCCAATATTCTCTCAAAAGATGGGGATTTAGAGGTGGATGTAACCACCCTTGATGTGGATATTGATGAACCCATCACACTCATTAAAGCGGACATTGAGGGATTTGAACAAAAGGCATTGCTCGGGGCCCAAGGTCACATTCTCAGAGATCATCCCAAATTGCTCATTTCCGTGTACCATGGCAACGATGATCTTTGGAAAATTCCTCAGATCATTTATAACCTGTGCCCCGACTACAAGTTTTATCTGAGATATCTCAGTTCCCCCATTTATCCTACAGAAATTACGCTCTTTGCCCTCTGAAAAAAGCATATATCTACCAGATCCGTTGGAAACACTAGCCTGCGTCTGAAGAATAATATCCAGTGCATCCCACAGATCCGGGCGATCCTTCCCTAATTTAAAAGTCCGTCGTCATAGACATTTGCTGACAACGGACTTTTCCTATTTTCTATCTCCATATCTGAATCCGAAAATGAGTGCTTTATTGACCCTCCTTGCGGCACATGGCAACCAATGTTCCAAAGATAATCTTCATATCCAACAACATATTCCTGTTTAATACATAGTCGATATCCATATCTACCCAGTCATCAAATTTCACCTTATTGCGGCTGGGGTGAATCTGCCAAATACAGGTCAATCCCCCCGTAACAATCAGGCGGAGCTTTTGATACTCCGTATACTGCTCCACTTCCCTGGGAAGGGGCGGCCTTGGACCAATAATCGTCATGTTCCCCAATAACACATTGAAAAACTGTGGAAGCTCATCCAGACTGGTCTTGCGCAATAGCTTTCCCACCCTAGTGATGCGTGGATCATTGCTAATTTTAAAAACGGGCCCATCCATTTCGTTCTTTTCCAGATATAAATCCAGCTTCTGATCTGCATCAGGAACCATTGTACGGAACTTGTACATCTTAAAGAGCTTTCCGTGCCGTCCAACGCGCATCTGGGAATACAGAGGATTATGCCTGTCTGAACAGAAAATCAATGCAGCGATAATCAACATGGGTATTCCAAAGATGGCCAGACCCACGCAAGATACCAGAATATCAAGCATGCGCTTTTTGACCCAGAAACCCGATTTGTTATTTTTATAGATCTGCATCAATACAGCTTCCGTTCGACGCTTTTCCTCTGGGTTCGTAATCCTGCTGACGTCAACCCAGGTGTTCTCCATGGTAATTCATCTCCTATTGTAGGGCCAAGGCAATTGTATTAAAGAGATACGGCGCTAGGAGCCGATACCCTGCTTCGGTAAAGTGGACGGGATCCATGTAATATTGCGCATAATTTTCTTGCGAGGGGTAAAAGAAGGGATTCAAGCTAAAAAAATCCAGCACGGTGACCTGTTCGTATTCCATGCACACGTTCATCAACTGTTGCCAATAGGCGCGTTGCTCTTGCAAATCCGGAGCATTCCACATAATGCTTTCCAAATTGAGCATAGGAGGCAAGGTCATAAACACGATCCTCACATCCGGGCAGTCCTCTAAAATGGCATCATAGAGCGCTCGCAATCCGTTGGACGCACTTTCCTGTTGTGGATCGTCTGAATCAGCAGGAACTCCATACAGCAGATCATTAGCCCCTCCATCCAGTACGATGACATCTGGCATGTTATCCATCTGGCTGAGATAATACTTCCACTGGGCCAGAATATCCCCTGTACTGAGCTTGGATCCACCCACAGAGACGTTGAATGATATCAGAGAAATGTCCGCAGAATTTTCCTCTATGATGTTCTGAAAGCCGCCTGGCCAACCCTCACCCGCCATCTGACTGTCACCCATGAACAGAATCGTCGCATAGCTCTTTTCCACGATCCCATTGTTTTCCTGTGCAAACCCTTGCTCCATACTGGTAAGGCAAACCAGAACAGCCGTAGTTATTGCAAGGATCCTACAGAAAATTCCGCACAAAGTTTTTTTCAGCCTCATATCTCATCCTCAATTTTATTGTTGACTGTCCAATGGATACATCTCATTGGTAAAGATAAAGGTAACATTACTCTCGATATTTCCATACACATCCGAATAAATATCGTAGCGCTGCTCACTGTAAGCAAGCAGTGATCCATCCTCATTTCCGGAATAGTAAAGGGAATATACATCGTTGTAAAGCGTGGCAATATCGTAAGAGAGCGCGTAGATAGAATCTCCCAGAGCAGTCTGGGCTCCCGCCGTATCGGTAAAAGCGTTATAGTTGGCTTCGGCAGAATCCCGCAAGCTACTGAGATTTTCCGATATTTCGCTTCCACCATCATTGATCGACTGAATGATCTCCAGGCGCTGCTTCAGCTCCTCCGCTTGAGCTTTGATTTGTTCGTCAGCTCCCTGAGCAATCATCGCATCCAACCCACTCATCACGTTATCGTGGAAAGCTGCCAACGTTTCACTCCTCTGAGGCCCCTGCATTCCTGCTGTCTGGGTATCCCCGGCCACGTCACCGGATTCTTCTGGAGCAGCCTCCTCCGATTCCTCCACGACAGTTTCCTCATTTTCTTCGAGCCACTCATACCTCTCGATTTCAATTCCTTGGTTGCTCAAAAAATCCCAGCCGTCCTGCAACAGCAGATACCAAAGCTGTTGCAATCTATCCTGAGCTTCTTCGGCCTTTGGTGCCAAATCGCTCAAATAGCCGTAATGGGATGATATGAACTCCTGGGTACTGCTGAGATTTTCGCCGATCTGCTGGTTATTTTCATACACCGTCGTAGCCGTATCAATCAATTCCTGCAGCTGTTGAGCAATGGCAGCAATGCCATCTCTGTAGATATCTCCATTATCCCCCCATACGATCCAGTACTGTTCGGGCCAGGCAATGACATTGTAGCCGATGGCCTCGTACTGAATCATGTCCGCGGTAATAGTGATTTCCAAGGCACGACCATCAGGATAACCCACCCGGTCGCTGGCAGTGCAGACAGTGGCCGCACCATTTTCTGACAGATATCCTCCACGTACCGATACATTCTGGTAGGCCTGCTTGCCCAATTTCAACGTTGCTATCGCCTGAAACGGCACATCCGTCGGCTCATCACGTTCCATTCGCAGCGTCAGTTCCAGCTTCCCACTCTTTCCCGTCAACTCCTGAACAGACACTGTCTGACCATCCAGAGTGGCGCTGAGCGATACCTTCAAAGGCAGTGGCTCTTCGGAATATCCGGTATAGGCCACATCAGCTCCATTGGCCTGCCATTGAAGCACGCCACCCGACTCCTGATCAAACTCCGTTCCATTCACCGCTTCGATATTCTCCAGTGAAGACATATCCGTAATTTGACTGAGTCCATCATTGTTAATCAACGTATCATGCACCCAAGTAATCTGCCCCTCACCAAATTCATCGGCAAGCACATAGACTACCTCGTTCTTTTCCAACTCTGCCACTGCCGCCATCTGCACAAGCACTAAGGCGACAGCCACCAGGGCGGCTAATGCTTTTTTCATAAGTTTTCATTCCCTTCCTTTGAATGATCGACCTCACGCAGGCGCCTTACATAATACTCTTCCAGCTCTCTCGCTTGCGTCACAATATCGTATCCTGCCGCTCGCAACAATTGCACTCCCAAAGACCGGTCTACACTGGGTACATAAGCGGCAATCCACTCAGCCCATTTTTCAACTTCCAATGGCAGAAACTCCACGTTGCCCGTCACATTAACTTCCCGCGTCACGTTCGTGGAGGCCAGACAGTGCAGGCCACTGGCCTGTGCCTCCAAAAGGACCACCGGAAGCCCCTCAAAAAGCGACGGCAGCAGAAACAGATCCATAGCCGCCAATAGTTGCGGCACATCCCTGCGCACACCCAAAAAGCGCACTTCTTTCTCCACTCCCCGCTCCCTGGCCAGTGAGCGGAGTTCTTCCTCCATCGGCCCCCCGCCGACTATGAGCATGGCAGGTTCCAGCCCCATTTTCAGAAGCTTTTGGCAAAGTTCTATCAGGAAAGTTGGGTTCTTCTGCCGATCCAGTCTCGCCACAGTTCCTAACACCAGGCGATTACCAAGCTGGAGACTCTTTCGAATTGCTCCTGCATCCTTTTGAGCGGCTTCAAAGCGCTCCAGATCAATCGCATTTCGCATAAAGCGCACACGCCCAAGCGCCCTTTCCCCCCACATATAGCGAGCGGCGTCCTCCCCGCAAGCAAACAAATCAGTGGCAAATAAAGCGCATAGCCTTTTCAGGAGAGTCGTTTTCCACTTGTGCAGGGTACTTTTCTCCTGTTCATAGGCGATGTGGGCATGAGCAATGCGCACAGGTACGCCGGCAAATCGTGCCAAAGCCATCACCAGAACGCCTCTTGAACCCCTATGGGTATGTACAACTTGATAAGAGCCCTCTTTGAGGATTTTCCAAAGCGCCCGCATCGTCTCTGTTCCGAATCCGTGTACCCGGGGGACCCGATAAATCCTACATCCCATATCCAGCAGTGGCTGCTCAAATATGCCCGGCTGTCCTCCTTCAAAGATTACAAAGTCGAAAGCAATGTTTCCACTGGAAAAGTGCCTGTAGTAATCCAGCAGAAGGCGCTCCACGCCCCCCGCATCCAACGACGCCACTTCATGCAGAATGCGCTTCATGGAAATATCCCTCCAACATCCGCTGCCTTTCTAATCAGGCCTTAAAGAAATATCCACAAGACAAGGTACTATCTAAGGCTAACATGTAAATCAGTGGAACAACCTCTTTTGAAACAAAGCACCTGTCATTCCGCTTCAACCGATCGAACGGCAAGGAAAGAATTCTTTTGCGGTCAACTTCCCGGTCTCACTTTTCCACGGCAGCCACAAGATCCGCCACCGTGGTCATCTTCGCCAGCTTCCTGCTGGGAATGCTGACCCCAAATTCATCTTCCAGAGCACCAGTCACCTTAAACAGATCCATGGACGTCATCGCCAAATCCTCCAACAGGCGACTCTCAGGCGTAATTTCCTCCTCCAGATCACATATCCGCTCCAGAATCTGGCAAACCTTTTCAAACATGATTCATTTCCTCCCATTGTTGTACAATCGCATTTCTCTTAAGTTTCCCTACCGCGGTTCTCGGCAACGGTTCCATGCGAACCCATAGCTGACTAATCCGGCGACTCATGGGCTGTGTTGCATTAAAACGCGCAATTTGGCGTTCGAAGTCTTCTTCTGATGCCCCGGGCTCCTCGGGGACGATGGCTAGCATCACCCTTCCATTTCCCTGAAACAGAGCGATTTCCCGGGCACCCTCCAATCTGGCAAGGCGTTGATCCACTTCGTTGCAATTGATCTTCTCCCCGTTATCCATCACAATAATATCCTTTATACGGCCAACGATGTACAGCCCTCCTGCCTCATCCAACGCACCGATATCCCCACTGGAATACCAGCCATCGCGCAATACCGCAGCTGTCTCATCGCTTAAATTATAGTAGCCATCCATTAAATCCCCGTAAACTTCAATTTCATTTTCTCCATTCAGGCGGAATTTCTTATCTCCTACTGCGAACATGCCCATGCTGGAACCATCCATGGGACTGGCTGTACAGCAGCCACACGTTTCCGTCGCCCCATACAAAATCTGAACGACCGTACCCGCAGCACTGGCGCGTTCAAAAACTTCCCGAGTACATAGGGACCCTCCCACAGCAAAGCGTTTGGGCAAAAAGCTTCCGTTTTTCACCAGATCATCCATATGGGATGCGACGGTATAAATTGCTATCGGCTGATATTCCACCAAATCCCGGGATGCGTTGCGCACACCACCCCCGTAGAATATCTTTGCTCCCTTCATCAAAAGCATCAAAGTGGTGGAATAGGCGTGTATGTGAAATGTAGGCAGTGGAAGATAGACCACGTCACCCTCCCTGTCCGCACTCGCCTTTCCATAGGATATTGCCGTACCAATCAGCGTCTTTTGGGACAGAACAACGGCCTTGGACAGATGGGAAGTTCCCGAAGTAAAGCACAGATGCATTCCAGCCTCCGACGCCTCTTCACTCCATTCTTTTTCAGGAATGGGCATGGGTACACAGGCCATTCGTGTTCCAGAGCTTTCCAGATCATCCGCAATCTCCTGAAGATCCTCATCGTAGAAGAGGGCGGTCACCTCCGCATTATTCAAAAGTGCTGCAATATCCTGCGCACACAGCAAAGCGTCCACCAGAGCGCATGCGCACCCCGCAGAAATTGCCGCATAGGAATGCACCATTTCCCGATAGGAATTTTCCGAAACTATCGCTATACGCCGATGCCCACATCTTCTGTAAAAGGGAATCAGGCGGCAAATATCGCTGTAAAACTCTCCATAAGTGACATATATGTATTTCCGACCATCCGCATAGGAAAAACCGGTTTCCTCTTCCCTGCCACGAATGCTGTTGCGCACAGTTTCAAGTATGGTCACTCGCAAATCCCCCCTTTTTTCTCTTTTCTTGCCCGGACATATCTTCCCCACCATTGATGAACCTTTCGCAGAAAGACGCATCCCAGGAAAATAATGACGCCCCGAATTGCCAGCTGCACAATCACCCCAAGGGGACTGGAAATATCCACATAGCGCCACAGAAAGTCGTATGGTACTACGGACATTTCCACTGAATGCACGCACAGTACCCACAGCGAATAGCGACCAATGCTATCGATCCACTCCAAGGGTCGGAACTGGCATTCGTTTAAGAGCAGTGTGCCATAGATAATGGCAAAACTGAATAATCCTTGAGCGGCTACATTCAAAATGCCGAAATCCGCCGTATCCATAATCAGATCCAGCTTGCCGAAGAAGCCAATCACCACCGCGGGCACGCACATGGCCAACAGCAAAACTGGACTTACTTCCCTCTCAAACAGGTGCTTGACTCGAATAAAATAACCACCATAGATAAACGGAAGAATCACTAAACTCTGGGGCAGCATATAGGTAAAATTGTGCAGTGACAATGTCAGCGTACCCACCGCACAACCCACTATCACAGCAACCCACTGCCATTTCTCGTCGGGAAGCTTCAGTATCAAATAGAACAGACTCCATGCCCAAAACATGGACAACAAAAACCACAGTGCACCCGTACGGGGCCCAGCGCCCCTCTTTAATACAGGAAGGAGAAACACCGACAGGAAATTATCCAAATCTCCAATGATCAACCGATGGACAAACCCAATGACCAAAATCACTGCCAGAGTCAGTGCGTAGGGAACCAATAAATCTCTGGCTGCCCTCTTGATCCCCTTTCCCAGCTTCCGCTTTCTAAGGAAAAATCCGCTGGCCATGAAGAATACGGCTGCCAGGGCCGAGCGCAGCAACACAATTCCATAGGAATCCACTTCCGCCAGCGTTCCGCTGTGAATTAAAATTACACTCAGCATTGCCAGGCCCTTAGCCCTGTCAAACATTACCATATTGATTCGAGGTTTCATTGGACCGACCTCCTATACAAACCATTGGAAGATGCGCCATCTACATAATTTGTTCAGCACCAATCCAGCGGCCAGCGACAGAGCAATTGTCAATGCATAGATAGACAGGCCACCGAGGTTTTGAAACACCATGGTCAGCATCAAAATAATCAGCGGATGCACATGAAACATTGTGGCCGAGAGAACGCGAAACGCGGAACTTCCCGGAATCTTGAGATCACTTGCAGAAGCCACACGGAGCAGCGCGATGAGCAAAACCGGTGTGCTCAACAGAATCTGCGGATCCTCTCTCCACTTCAATCCGAAGCACAGAAGCGCACACTCTCCCACATACAAAAGCGCCGCCAACCCACAGGCACCCTTGCCTCGCAGCAGTCCAGGCTGAGCCGCGGCCATGCCAAAAACCAGAGACGGCAATCCGATACAGGCCAGGCGCATGGAACCCTCAAACCATGGCCGTTGCATCCATCCATCGATAATTGGAATTTGCCTTCCCAGAGGCGCATAACCCGTAGCCAACGCACCGATTAAATACAATACCACACTCAGGCCCAACAGAAAAGAGATTGCCCTCTTCCCCCAAATTTTTCTCGCTGCCAAGCATACAAGCAAGGCATATATTAAACCTGGATAGTACCACAAGTGATAATAGGAACCCTGAAACAGAAAATTTCCGGCAAAGGTTGTCAGAAATTCCCCCGGTCCCATTTTCTTCCCCAACACATTGGCAACAAAGCTCAGAAAGGCGTATATGGCGGACCACGCTACATAGATACGCAAGGCCCTGAGTACACGTTTTCCCGTTTGTTCCCCGCCCGCCAGGAAATTTTTCTGGGAAAAGTACCCCGTCAGGCCAAAGAAGTACATCAGTGAAATTCTCGGCAACAAAAATTTCCCCACAAAGGTACCACCTGCCGTGACCGCCAGCGCATCTACATGTGCTGCTACAATGCCCAGCGCCGCCACCAGGCGCAATCCATCAAACGTCTGGTTTCTCTCTTTCATGCGCCCTCACCCTTCATTTCCCTCTTAAATACCGCTAGTCCACTTCTAAGCCCTTCCCGGTTGACCCACATATAGATCCCGTAAGCTGCCGCATACAGGATAAACGCTCCTGCATAGCTCAAAAACCAACCTCCCGCGACGAAAGCGCCAGTGAGCATTATCTCCTCTATCAGATCGCTCCGGAGATCCCAGCTGATGTGGGGACAGATAAAGCGCTCTGTCAGGTAAGCCTTAATCAGCGCCAACACGGTGATGCTCAGAACAGCCAAATCCACACTGCCAAGAAGAAACACGATGCACCCGGTAAAGAGCAGGCTTAAAAGTATGGAAACAACGTTGGCCTGAAGGATATTCTTTTCCTCCCTGAATACCTTGAGGTAGGTATTCACCAGCATGGAAGTGCGCGCTTCAAAGAGTCCCAGAGGCAATAGAAATGCCAGATATTTCAGTGCATCCGCATACTGGGCAAACCATAAACTCAACAGCCATTTTCCCGGTGCAAAAAACAGCAGGCAGCCCATTACACCGGCAGTAAGTACCCTGCGAACGGGCAGATACAACGACCGCATTCTGTTTTCATCCATGCGCCGCAGCAGTGGGAAAATCACCACGCCGATGGCCGATACACAGGTGACCAGCATATTGGCAAGGCTGATGATCA
Organism: Clostridiales bacterium; assembly: GCA_019419995.1. Taxonomy (GTDB): domain Bacteria; phylum Bacillota; class Clostridia; order Christensenellales; family Aristaeellaceae; genus SFTH01. Next base: position 232,164 of record JAHZHZ010000001.1, on the reverse strand, counting down.
GCGAAATCTTGCCAAATTGCACCACGCCCCACTTCTGTTCGATGCCAAAGCGAACGATGCCAATAACCATCTGGCTGGCCAAGGTGGCCCCCAACAGCTTCCATCCAATGGAGATCTCACTTTTGGCTTCCGCCACCGCCAACTTCAGTGGCGCCGGGCGCGTCAAAATCATATCGCGCGTGACGAAAAACGAATACAGCATACTCAGCAGGCGGGCCAGGATTTCAGAGAAAACAATGGCCTTGGCACTACGATAGCCCAATGCCAGTGCCAGCAGCGCCAATGCTGCAAACAACAACCGCTCCGACAATACGATCTTTACATAGTCACCAATCCGATTGACCGTATGGAGAATGGATTGCACCATATAGCGGATGATATCGAACACGGAGGAAATGCAGGCAAGCATTAGCAGTGCATCTTTAGGCTCCGTCACGTTGAACAGGCGAGTAGCGCAGGCTACCATTCCAAAGAAGATCAGTTGGAAGGCAAACAAAAACCAGATTTGGCTTACCAACAGCGATTTATCCAGACGCTCGTAGTGGTCCCCTCCGTACTTAAGTGTTACGCCTTCACACCAGCCCAGAGACGAATAGGCAAAATAGGTGGCATAGAAAAGATAGAGCTGCCAGTAACTATATTCCACCAACCCTGTAAATTTGGGCAGCACGAATGTCAAAACCACAGAAATGATCAGGCGAACCACATTCGCCCCAACCGCACCCGACACGTTTCTTAAAAACGCCTTGGCATGTCGATTCATAATTCTTCCCTCATGTTATGCAAAAATCGTACTGTAGGGAATCACGTCGTTCCAACCCAAAACGTACACGTCATAAAAACATTTCGCCCCAAAGAGCAGAACCAGCAGAGCATAGAGAATAATCCTCCGCGTGCGATCCTTCTCCCGGTTGATCAGCCGGGGCATGAGCAGAATCTGACAGTGACTAAAGCACATGCTCATCCGCAGTGTCTGATTGAGTGTAGAGGTGAACAAAAGCATGATCAAAGAGGCAAAGTACATATTCATCATGTAGTCATACTGCAAATCCACCTCATCGGTAACAAAACGATAGTAAATCAGAATGATCATCACTACCATCTGAAAGAGGAAGCCCAACAGGTAAAAATCATTTGCCTGAGCTCCCGTATTGTACACACTATCGGCATACCAGCCATATCTGGTAACGGACATGATCAAGCGAAATAAAACTTGCAGCACGGGTAATGCCGCGATACACGCAACAAAAGCAATAGCATAGCCCTTAATGGACGGCTTGAGCCGCACAAAGAAAAAAGCGGGAATATACACCAGGCTACTGGCGTGAAAGAGATAAGCTATGATAATCCAGAAGAGATATTTGCCAAATTTTCTGTCACCCACATACTTAAAGGCATAGAGCATAATCGCCATGGATATCCCCTGCCGCAGTTGGTTGAGAGAATTAAAATAGATGCCGCTGAGGAAGAGAAACAACAGAGAAATTGGCACACTGATCGACTGCTCGTACATCGCCTTGAAACAGAAGATGCCGGTAGCCAGCGCGGACAGCACAAGTACGCCCTGGAAATCATTGAACAGCCACTTGGCCACCCTGTTCAACAGGTTGAACATTGGTTCCGAAAAACGATCCACCCCGCTGTTGATCCATATGTAAAAATCGCTATAGATGGGCATGTCTGTTCCAACATCCCGGCGAATCGCGGCCACCACAAAGATGGGCAAAAATGAAAAAAACATCGCCCACCGATAAGTTGCACTGCTGGCAAAAGCGCCGCCCATCGTCACTTCTTCATAATGTGCCTTAGCTCTCTGCGCAATGCTGGCCAGCACCATGGAGATTACAAAGGCCGCAATGTAAACGATCATTTTAATTAAATCCCCCCTATGTGTGGAGCGTATCGGCTCTACTTAGCCATCTTTTGAAAACTCCGAAGCCGTTTGAGCAATCTTGGAGAAACGCAGCAAATAGCGCAGGCAATTCGCGTGCCCCGCTTGGCTTCTCTATCCATAAGCACACTGCGGCAATGGGTACGGATTCCCCGCTCCACACGATACCGACAATCTCTGAATTCCCGAGTGTCGGGGATCTGCAAATAGATATGCATGTACAGGCGAACCAACCGGGCAGCAGCGGGAATTTGATACCGCGGAAACTCCTCTTTGACCTCCGCATACATCTTCTCTGCCATATCCACAGCATCCATGCGTCTCATGGAAAAGGCGGATTGGGAAATTCCACTAGTGTTAATAGTATACAGATACAGCGGTTCGGGACGATAGCAGACCCTCTTGGCATGCGTAAATAGCCTAAAAGCCACCGCAATATCCTCATAGGTCTTCCCGCTGGGAAAGACAACTTCACAAAAGCAGCGGCGGTGATAGAGCTTACCCCAGCAATTGTTATCAATCTCTTTCTGATACAGCAGATTTTTCACCGCAGCATCCCCATCCCAGACCTGTAGACCCTTCTTTTCATCAATCCATGAGAGATTGTGCCGGTCCTCCCTGCCATGAATTTCACACCAGCTGCAAATGGCGATATCTGACCCCGTATCTTGCAGATCTGTCCAAAGTGTTTGCAGATATTCCGGTTCGATGGCGTCGTCGGAATCCACAAAGGTTATGTATTCTCCCGTTGCTGCAGCAACAAGCACATTCCTCGTCTGCGCCAGACCGCTGTTATTTTGATGAATCACGCGGAAATTTTTATATTTTGACGCGTAATTTTCAGCAATCTTTCCGCTGGCATCCGTAGAACCATCGTCCACGATAACCACTTCGTAATCCTGAAAGGTCTGTGCCAGTATACTGTCCAGACATCTCTTCAAATAAGCTTCCACATTGTAGGCTGGCACCAGAACGCTAATCATGGATCATTCCTCCCTCAGGTGTCACCCATCTCTTCTTCAAATCGCCCTGAGCCGCCCAGTTATACAGCGTCTTGTAACGGCGTGCGGAAATTTCCAGATTGAAAGACTCCACAACATCTCGATACGCCCGCTGTCGAATAGCGTCCACATCCACTTCCCCATTGCGAATTCGATTGAGCACACGGATGACCTCCTGATTATCCCGAGCAATAAATCCATTGACGCCATCGCGTATAATCTGCCGGTTAGCAGGAATGTCGCTCACAATACCCAATACACCCGACTCCATGGCCTCCAACAGTGAAATGGACAAGCCTTCACCCTCGGAGAGCAGCAGCATCACATCCAACTGCCTCAAGGCAGCCACTGCTTGGTCCCGATTCATCCAGCCCAGAATCTCAAAATTGGGCATACCTTCAATGATGCTGCGAAGCTTTCCATCTCCAATCCACACAAACCTGTCATGAGGCAAATCCTGCGCAAGTTGGGCATATCTCTCCGGTGATTTTTGAGGAAGAATTCTCCCGGAAGTGCCAATTTTGAGTTCGCCATCCCCTCTTCGAACGAAGGGAGCAGGAGCTTCATGTTCAATTCGGATGCCGTTATTGATATACCCCGCCCGACGGCCCAACTTCCGTGCCGCTTGATACTCGCTTTCGGAGACTCCGATGGTTACTGCTGCTGTTTGCGCCAGAATTTTCTCCACCATATAAAAGGCCAAGCGCTTTAACGGAGAAAGCCCAGGCAAGAGAAAGGAGTAAAAATGCGGCGTATAGATCGTAGGAATCCTCTTTGTATTGAGAAAGGCTCTGCCCAACACTCCAGAAATTGAGGAATGCAAATGGACAACATCCGGCTGGATTTGTTTTACAATGCGCCTGAACTCTAGCGCTGCCTCAGGATACATCATCACGCTGGCGCTCCTTCGGCTCTTTTCCATCAGAATCAACCGGATACGGGGATCTACGTACCGCTCGATATCACTGGGCGTTTCAAATCGATTTGCATAGGCGAGGGTGATGTCAAAATCCTCGCTGAGCAGATTGAGAAGTTCAGTAAGATAAGAAAAGATGCCCCCGCCCAGCGCTTCGCAGACACACAAAATCCTGTAGCGCCGCTTATATTTATTTTCCATTTCCTGAACCATACTTTTTCCCCACCTTGACTTTACATAGTCTCTTGCTTAAAATAGACAACAGAATACGGGAAAGGAACGAACACAATGAAAAAAAAGGGCTTGCTCGTACTCCTAATTTTGTTGGTTTCAATTACTGTCTTCACTGCTGTAGGTCTGACTCGGCCCATGAAACTTACCGAATATACCTTCTCAAGCACCGAACTTCCCCAACGCTTGGACGGCTATCGCATTGCCGTAATCAGCGACCTCCACAACAAGCGCTTCGGCAACGGACAGCAACAGCTTCTGGACGCAATTAAAAGCACTTCCCCTGACCTGATTTGCCTCACCGGGGATGTGATCTGTGGGGATGACCTCGATTTTTCCCCTGTAGACGAATTGCTCAATGGTTTGGCAGGAATGCGCATCGCGTACGTGGATGGCAACAATGAACAGGAATCTCCGCTTTATGATACGTTCATAGCCCTACTGCAAAGCCATGGCGTTACGGTTCTGGACGGTTATAAACAGGTCTCGTTTGCCCTGGATGAAGGAGAGGATTCCCCCTTGGTCAGTGGCTTTCCCTTTGTGGATCAGCGCAATCTACTGGGCAAAGTTCCTCCCGCCGATGAAAGTCGCATCAATATTATGCTCTATCACGATCCGGCCTGTTTCGATCAATTGGCCTCTTTGGACTACGATCTCGTACTCTCCGGGCACACCCACGGTGGCGTCGTACGCTTACCCTTGATCGGCTCACCGCTGGAATTATTGGGAATGGAAAAGTATGTCTACGGTGAATACAACGAGTATGCCGCCACGCTGATCGTCAGTAGCGGTCTGGGCGATATGGAAGAATCCCCCCGCTTTTATAACCCACCTGAACTAGTAATGGTTACTTTGAAACGTTCGGCGGACTGAAACTTCATCCGCCGAACGTCCCTATTATGCACCGCCGCCCAGGCAACCGGCCTGCGGCGGTTTAATTATGCATTCGTTGTCTTCGATTTTCCTGTGTCCGCAAACCGAGGAATGACTCCCAGCAATTTGAGTTTTCCATCCAAAATTCCATCCCGAATGGTTTCCAGCTTGAAAGCCAGCATGGCGCGAATAAAGATAAATGCCGCCAGAAGCAATGCGCAAATCACAGCTACACCCACAATGCAATAAAACATCGTTTTTTTCGCGCTGTAAACCATGCTGATCACGGAGGTATTCCCCAGCTTTCGGGCGGATTCTGTATTTGTCAGGCTCTGAATCTCCGTAATGAACGCATCCGCCACCGCGTTACTCACCCGCACAATCTGATCTTGATCCGTGGAAGTAGCCTGGATTTCGATGATCGGAATACCCGAATCAATATTGTCCTCATATTGTACGCTCACCATAGAGATGATGTCATTGGCCGAACAACTGTTTCCCAGCAGATCCGCCGCACGGTTTGCCACATTCGTCGTCTTGGCTATTTCCGCGTAGAAAGGTACCACGCTGACGTCCTCGATATTGATGCAACTTACGCTGGCTGTAGCCATATAGAGATTTTCCTGCCCTAAAAATGCAGCAAAGTATCCCCAGCCTATGATCGCTCCGAAAATTGCCGCCAACAGCAGGGCCAACCACTTGCGGAACACTTCTTTAAAGCAATGGGCAAAATCAATTTCGATAATCCTTTCCATCTCTGCTCATGCGCCTTTCTTCCGTATTACACGGATAAATATCCACACATATGCCACCAGACCCAACAAAATGAACAATCCAGCCGGAATATGCACCGGCAAACCCGAAATAATCGGCCTTGTCACCAGATTGCTCAACCTCAAAGAAGAATCGGCTGTATTTCTGACCTCTGCCGTAGGATCATAAATCAACACCAGCTTCTCCAGTGGCTGAGTCTGATACTGATCTCCTGCATAACTTTCATAAGTGAAATACACACTGATCTGTTCCGAATTCTGCTTTGAAAACCGGCACACTGCGTCCACCGTAGCGTTTTCCTCCGAGAGCAGATCTCCAACTGGGATTACCTGTTCATCATAGGCTGTCACGACATGCATCTCCACATTCGTGAGCGTCACAGGTTCGGGATTATACAGCGATGCATTGATGACCATACCGGCATTCATTTGCGCATACTGTGGAATGGACAGGGAACTGACCACCAATGAACGGTTGAGCTGCACCGGCGGGGTCAGCGAAGTCATAAAATCATAGTGGACCGCTTCTTCGTCGTAACAGGCCATATCTACGGAGAGAATCATGTTCTCCTCCGTACAGTAACTGTACACCTTCATGTCTATGTCATAGTATACATAGCTACCCGCCTGAATCCGGTCAAAATACCGCTGATTCGTCTCCCCATATTTGACAGAGACCGATGTATTTTCAATATTCAGGGTCGCAAGTACATTGTACGCATCGTCCTCATCGCTGAGGTTATCAATGCGAAGTCGCAGCGTAAAATCCGCTCCCACCGTTGCTGATCCATTGATGATCTGATATTGCGTCACCGAAAGGATAGGCCCTGTGCTCAACTGTTCTCCGCTGACACGCAAGCCCGCATTCAGCACATCCTGCGGCACCGTCGTCTCCTCACTGCTCTCGGCATAAGCAAAGGTAATCGCCGACAGCAGCACACATAAAAGCAATGCCATGCAATAAAAGCGCCGTGCGCTTTCTCTGAGAGCTCTCATCATGTGTATCCTCACTTCTCTCCTGTTCATTCCAACGGACATCACTTGCCCGTATAATAATCAAAATTATTCATGTAGTTGGCGTATTCATCCAGTTTAACTTTGTTTTCGATCACGCCAATCAAATTGCAGTCAATAGCCGATATCTGCTGATAAGCAGCCTGAAGCTTACGCTTTGGCGTAGAATCCAGCGCACACACCAGTACCACTGCGTCCACATCACAAGCCAGAGTAAGTACATCTGTGGTTGTGTCCATGGCACAGGAATCAATCAATACAATGTCAAATTGTTCGCTGACACTGTTCAAAGCACTCTTAAACTGCGGTGAATAGAGGATTTTTTGAGCCTTCTGCTGGCTCATATCTCCCGAAGGAAAATAATACAGTCCCTCAACGTTGCTAGGATAAATGCACTGTTCCAGCGTGATATTCGGATCTTTCACAAAATCAGCCATGCCAATCTTTGCGATGTCGCTCAATCGCTTGCTGGAGGTTTTTCTGCGATAATCTCCATCCAAAATCAATACTTTTTTCTTGAGATTTGCCATAATAATAGCCAACTGAATTACGATGGAAGTAGTTCCCACTCTGGGGGAACAACCACCAAACAAAAATGTCTTATAGCCCTTGTTCTTCTGCAATTCAACCAGATTAAAAACCACCCGATCGTATGCATTCAAAATTGTTACGTCGTCAGTTTGGTAAAATTGCAGGCATGGATTGCTCTTCATGGGGATGCCCCTTTCGTTCTTCAAAATTCTGCTGTATCATAAATTGACGGTCCCATGTGGCTCAATTTATCAACGGTTTTTTCTTCTATGATCTGGAAACCGTTTCCCTTCCAAAACGGGCGAAGAGCGATCTATTTGAATTTAATGATCTTCTTCACCGTAAAATCACAAACAGGACTGTCAAGAAGCAGCCTAATCACAAAAATAGATATAAGCTGAACGGTCTGCGGTCAGAAAGTAAAAGATGGAACCACCCAAAGGGATTTCATCCATTCTTATACTATGTACTCCATAAACGTTTCAGGTGCCTAGAGAAAAGTGAACTTCCATTTCTGAATCAAAATAGTATTTATTCTTTTTATGCTCCAAAAAATCTTAAAGGAGCAAAACCAGTATACTTTGACCCACATGTTTGCACATCAAAGCATTTACTTGTTTTTGTTTGTGTCTGTTTTATTGATACAAATTATTCTGTTATGCATTTATTATCACCTATTTTCCCTATAAACAGACGCAGACTACTTGATGCCATTTCAATTTATTTAGGCAAAGCTCTCCTTTTTCGCGTTCCATCGTCCCGTTTCTAGGCCACATTTTCATCTGCACTCATCTCAGAGGGTAGTAGTAATTGCATTGATAAGTGGGAAAATCCTGATATCCCAAATCATCCCATAGTTTTGCAACCAATACACAGCAACGACCTTGTAAAAACATCAATTGATACATAAAAAACCTGCCCCACATTACAACTGGAGCAGGTTTCGAGTGTATTGGCTACAATAATTTTCTAATGAGGCCCATCAGTAAATCCACTGGAAAGCGCCTCATCTAACCGAGAAGCATAGATTAAGCGTTCAGCACCTTTTTGGCGGTAGCAGCCACGTTCTCGGCAGTGAAGCCATATTCCTTAAACAGAAGGCCAGCGGGCGCAGACGCACCAAAGTGATCCATCGTAACTGTTGCGCCATCAAGACCCACATACTTATGCCATCCAAAGCTGGCAGCAGCCTCTACGGCCACGCGGGCACGCACGGCCTTGGGCATTACGGATTCCTTGTACTCCTCAGACTGAGCCTCAAAAAGTTCAAAGCTGGGCATGGAGATAACCCGAGCATCAATTCCTTCAGCCTTGAGCAATGCCTGGGCGCCAATGCACTGTTCCACTTCGGAACCGGAGGCCATCAACAGCACATCAGGCGTCGCCTTTTCGCCATCGGAAATGATGTAGCCGCCCTTGAGCGCCTCTACGCCACTCTTTTCATAGAGGGGCAGGTTCTGGCGAGTAAGTACCAGTGCCACGGGATGTGCCTCAGTAAGAGCCGCAATCCAGCCCGCAGCAGCTTCCTTGCTATCCGCCGGACGGAACACAATCAGGCCAGGAACAGCGCGCAGGCCTGCCAGATGTTCAACGGGCTGATGGGTAGGACCATCCTCGCCAACACCAATGGAATCATGGGTGAGGATGTAGGGCATGCTCAGATTCATGATGGAGCTCATGCGCATAGCATTCTTCATGTAATCGGAGAACACGAAGAAGGTGGCGCAATAGGGGCGCAGTCCGCCATGCAGGCGAATGCCGTTGCAGATAGCTGCCATAGCATGTTCACGGACACCAAAGTGCAGGTTATCTCCCTCGGGAGTTTCCTTGGAGAAATCGCCCTTGCCCTTCATATAGCTCTTGTTAGAAGGCGCCAGGTCGGCAGAGCCGCCAAAGAAGTTGGGCACGTACTTGGTCAAGCGGTTGAGAATCTCGCCGCTGGAAGCACGAGTAGCTCCGCCCTTCTCGAAAGCAAACAGATCTTCGCACTTGGTCAGATCGGGCAGTTCATCACTGAGCCACTTATCCATTTCCGCCTTGAGTTCAGGATAGGCCTTGGCATATTCGGCCATCAAATCATTCCATGCCTGCTGGGCAGCGGCGCCGCGGCGGGCAGTTTCTGCAGTGCAATCGTACACTTCCTGAGGAACACAGAAAGGTTCCGCGCAGGGCCAGTCCAGCGCCTTACGGGTCAGCGCAATGTTTTCCTCGCCCAACGGTTCACCGTGAGAGGAAGCCTGGCCCTGCTTCGGAGAACCAAAGCCGATGAAAGTATGGCAAACGATCAGCGAAGGCTTATTGGAAGATTTGGCCAGATCGATAGCTGCATTAACCTGCTCCCAGCAGTTACCGTCGGCTACATCGATCACATTCCAACCATAGGCGCGGAAACGGGCAGGTACATCCTCTCGGAATGCGATGTTGGTATCGCCCTCAATGGAAATCTCATTGTCATCGTACAGGGCAATCAGCTTATTCAATCCCAACGTGCCAGCCAGAGAGCAAGCTTCATGGGAAATACCCTCCATCATGCAACCGTCGCCAAGAATGCAGTACGTGTAGTGATCCACCACAGGATAGCCCTCACGGTTAAACTTGGCAGCCAAATGCTTTTCAGCCATGGCCATACCTACCGCGTTAGCAATGCCCTGACCCAGAGGTCCGGTGGTCGTTTCCACGCCGATGGTGTGGCCATATTCGGGATGGCCAGGCGTTTTCGAACCAAACTGGCGGAACTGCTTGAGATCTTCAATGGTCAGTCCATAGCCAAAGAGATGCAACAGGCTGTAAATCAGCATGGAACCATGGCCGGAAGAGAGCACAAAGCGGTCACGGTTAAACCACTTGGGATCGGCAGGATTGTGGCACATCTGCTTGCCCCACAAGGCGTAAGCCGCAGGTGCAGCACCCATAGGCATACCGGGATGGCCCGAATTGGCTTTCTGAACGGCATCGGCAGAGAGAAGGCGAATGGCATTGACAACCATTTGTTCATGATTCATGGTAATGCACTCCTTACATATTCGAATTCTGATCCGCAGTGGCATGTCAGGCCCGCAGTCGGGCCACGCATATACCCCAACGAAATTATACCATATTGAAAAGGCATGTGAAAGTTTTTAACGGGAATTTTTATTTGTCAAATGAAATTTTATTCCGCACCTTCTATGGCAGCCTGCAATGGAGCCAAGTCCAATACCTCTGTATCTCGGATCAACTCGTAAAGCTGGGTAAGCATGCGCCGGACACCTCCGGGCACGTCACTCTCCGCATTCAGAGGCATTACAGGATCATGCACAGACAGGCGCAGCAAAAACCAGGCATTGCGCACCCCGCCATCCAGATTAAAGGAAATGCGCACACCCTCCCGGTTGTCAGGAGCCAGATTCCATTCGGGATTATCCAAAGTATGGGAAAGAACAGCTTCGATGACTTCCTGTCCCGCTGCCCTGAAATCCTCTTCTTCCAAAATGGGAAGGCGAATTTCCATACTCTCCACAGGCTCCTGCAGCTCTTCTATCAGGTCAGAGAGCGTCTGGCCGTTTCTCTTTCGAGCCATTGCCTCACAAATCAGCCGCGTCACCAGATACATGCCATCGTCCAGAAAATGATTTTCCCTCAATGCTGCATGTCCACTTGTCTCTATGGCCAAAGGACAATCAATACCTTCGCTGTTGAGGCGAATCGCTTCATCAATCACATTGCGATAGCCACGCTTATAGCGGTAATGGGTGCCTCCCCACTCGGTAATGAACTGGTTTAATCCAGAACTGGTCACACTGTCGGTAACAAAGGTAGCCCCGGGGTTTTCCTCAAGCAGAATAGCACAGATCAGAGCAATCAGTCGATTTCGATTAATAGCGCGGCCACTCTGGTCTACTATTGCAGCCCGATCACAATCCGCATCAAAAATAACGCCAAGATCTGCTTTGTTTTTCAGCACAGCCTTACTGAGGCTCTGCATAGCTTGTGCATCTTCCGGATTGGGTGCATGATTTGGAAACAACCCATCAGGTTCAAGATACTGACTACCTTCGATATCGGCGCCCAAATCGCTGAGAAATCGCGCATAGAATCCTCCTGCTCCATTTCCCGCATCCACTACCACATGGAGGCCCAGCAAGGGTTTGAGGCTGTTGTCGTTTAAGCGACGGTGCACCATAGCCTTCAGGCCTTCTACATAATTGGAGAGGAAATTCACTTCACGCACCAGAGGATCGGGAACCTCTACGCTGGCAGCTGCCTGAATCAGGCTTTCCACATCAGATGAGGTGAGCCCTCCCTCCCGGGTAATGAATTTCAATCCGTTTTTATTGGAGGGATGATGGCTAGCCGTTATCATAATGGATCCATCTGCACAGGTCTGGGGATCTACACAAATCATAAACATGGCCGGCGTGGTACAAAGGCCACAATCCAACACATCACTGTCAGCCGCCTTCATCCCCTGAATTAGCGCATCTTTCAACCGTGGAGCAGAGAGCCGGGGATCGTGCCCCACGGCAAGTTTAATCTTATCGGAAGTTGTTCCCCTGCGGCGAGCTACCCACTGGGCAAATACATAACCCATCTTCTCCGCAAATTCATCGGTTAGTTGGCTAGCGCTTCCCCGAATGTCGGAACCACTCTTGAGTTTCAGCCAACTGGTTAATTTGGAATCCATAAATACCCCCTTTGGTCGTTAAAAACCCGCCTCATTGACTTTGCATCTGCAGGTCAAGTACATAGCGGTAGAGCGGCTTGAGCCGCCGGTATCCCCTTTGAATTTCATCCGCCAATTTGCTCGAACGGATGAGATCAAAATCCTGAATCTCCTTTTCCAAGTAAAAACCACGGGCCGTGTACCAGGGCACCAGCACCTCAGGCATTGCTTCTGGAGGGTGAATGCGTTTGGAAGTTTGAGGAAATAGGGTGAATTCGTTCATCAAAGGTTCCCACAAACGCATAAAATCATCGCCATTGGAGCACAGTTGCGTTCGCAAGGCATTCATGGTTCCTCTGTTTTCCCGATAAAAACCCATACCGTAACTGGCCCCTTCATCCTGAAGATCAAAGTAAAGGCCCAGGGTACTGCCCCTATCCTCGCCCGGACGCCGGAAAGCCAGCCATACGCAGTCCCGATAGGGAGATTTGTCCTTGGAAAACCGAATGTCCCGGTTGATACGGGAAACTACCCGATGGGGGCGTCGCTCCAGATCCGGGTCCAATTCCTCCACCACATCGCCCAAGCTTTGAGCCAGGGCCAGGCTGGGTTCCCGGACAGCACGCAGATACCAGTCTCGGTTTTGCTGAAAAAAGGGACGATTATTATTGAAACGTATGGCCATAAAAAATTCAAAAGTCTCGTTGCTATACCCTTGAAACACTATGAATTTCGTCCTTTACCTTTATTTTTTGCCGCACGAGAAGATTTTCCCTGCTCCTTTCGGCGCTTTTTTTCCGCAGCAATGCGCAGCTGTTTTTCAATGCGCACCTTTCTGGAGGCCACCGCCAAAAGAATAATCAGCGTCAGCAGCACCACGGCACCTGAGATCAACAACACTGCAAAGGTAGCGCTCCCCCCAATTTTTATGGAGGAACCGGTAAATTCAATGAAGGGCGGTCGCGCTCCATCAGGGAGCGCGCCATCAGCAGCAATTACAACTTCCACGGGAAGAGCAGATACAGCTTGCTGGCTTCCCTGATCGGAATAGCGGATGCTGAAATTATAGCCTGTGTTCTCGGAGACATAGACCTCCACATCCCGAACAATGGTTTCTCCCCCACCCAGCACAGAAAATGTGCGCAAATCGCCCAGATTGGCCTCAGAGAGCACGATGTCTTCTACGCTTGTCTCCCCTGGATTGAAAATCTGTACCCGCAAAGTCACATTACCAGAGCGCCGAATTCTGGGCGTGAGGGGCTCAACACTCAGACTCAATGGCGACGATGCTTTTCCCTCCTCGGGCGTCAGCTCCACGGTTTTTGTAAGAATTTCCAGGGCTTCTCCACTTTCACTGATTCCCGTAATGCGCCATTGATATTCACCCTGATTGCGCACGCGATAACTGTGGCGAATTTCCAGAGGATCTTTTCCCACAGGCAAAACCAAGCCATCGGCAATAATACCACCAAAAACTTCATCGGTGATGCACAGATCCCGGTATTCCACGTTTCCCGTATTGTATAGCAGCAAAAGTGCATTGGCTGTATCGCTTGAAATGGGCGAATATGTTACCGAAAACAATTGATCCATGCCGGCCTCGGCCAACGTTACGGATACGTCTTCCAATGTACTGATAAAAATTTCTTCTCCCTCTCCATCTGCATTAAAGCTCAGAGACGCAGAGGAAGTTCCCGCATCGGTAAGAGTCACTCGGCTAATCAAGCTGCGGCTTTGCCCTACCTCCAGCCGATCAATACGTCCTGTATAATCGCCCAGAGTATCCTGTATTCTAAGATTGCGCAACGCCACATTCCCTGTATTGCGCACGCGATATGTGACGGTTAACGTTCCCCCTGAAGATACGCTGCGACTGGAAAACTGGCGGGTAAACTCTGCCTGAGGTTGAATATCGCTGCGTTTGATCTGCGCATGTACCGTATAATTGACCTTGGAATTTGGTTTGTTAGGATCATCATGACTGATAATATAGGTAATTTCTCCTTTTTCCAATTCCTCGTCTGTCACGCTATGCTGTCGGTTAAAGCTCTGACTCTCTCCGGAAGCTACTTGGCCTACCGGTTCTGAAAGCAAGCCATCCGCAGAGGAAATATAGACATTTTGCGCATCTACATCAGAATCATTTTCAATGACAAATGTCAGCGTTATATCGTCAGGCTCTACCAACGCATCAGGTCGAGCAGTCAGATTTATATGCAGCAATTCACCCGGCTCTTCTGCCTGCGCAACAGCAGGCAAAACAAAATACGCCGTCCGGCAAACAAGCTCCGGCGCTGTCAGAAGGATCAAAATAAGAATTACTGCGCAGACACGCTTATGGATACAAAAAAACATTCTCCAGAGAACCTCATAATCTCCATTATACGATTCTATTTTATGCGAAGCGAGGGAACGTGTCAAGGGAGGAGCAAGCAGGTCAATGTGAAAAGAATCAAGAAATTTACAAAATTTGCTCTTGCAATATAAGTCTTCCAATGGTATAATATATTCCGCAGGTTTGATTTGAGGCCATTTTGTCTCTGATTAGACTTGAAGGAACTCCTCATTGAGGCATACAGATTATGTATATAATCATAATAGTCTGTATTGGGTGTACAACGGTTCCGCAATGCAGTTTAAACGGCGGTCTGCTAAAAACCACCGATCATAGCATGGGGCATTAGCACAGTTGGTAGCGCGCAACGTTCGCATCGTTGAGGTCAGGGGTTCGAATCCCCTATGCTCCACCAGGAAACCGAACCATAATGGTTCGGTTTTTTTGTTGCCCCTTTAAAATCAGAAGAATCCCGTAGTAGAAAATTTTTGGCTTATTTGCGAAATCATATCGTTTTGTCGGCCTTTCTCGGCATCAAAATTTGCTGCATATGCCTGAGTCGTCTGTACAGGTTTATTTTGCCTGAGTAATGCCCCGCATGGGCGTCATTGGGATATTCATTTATGACGAAAAAAGCAACCACCACCAATCTGTCTCATGTTTTGATTCGAACCGCACTATAAAATTGTTTCAGAATCTCGCTCAATTGTATTTTCAGCTCTGGGACATCGATGGACTTTCCCTTTTTGAGCCAGCTTCGCACCGCTTCCATCACCCCACCCACGAAAAAGGCAGTCATAATGTCCGGGCTTGCGGGCAGCTCCTCTCCACTCTGCTCGTCCTCCCGGATCCGTTCTCGAATATCCAGCATGATCTGATCCGACAGGATGCTTAACACCAACGGAAACGAATTGCTCGGTATGGCGGATTGAGCCAACGCATCGTTCGCGCCCAGTGAATCCAACACCACTTCAATTAACTGTATATAATAATCAATTTTCTCTGCGTTTTTTTCGTTCCTGGGATAACTGGGCATTAAACTTTTCCTGTTCTCGCCGTACGGCAAATGCAAGCAGTTCATATTTGTCTCCAAAGTGCTTGTAAAAAGTCGACTTGCGGATCATCGCTCGCTCGCACAGGTCGCTCACCTTAATATCCTCAAACCGCATCTCCTTAAGCATCTCAAAGAACGTCCGTGTCAGCGCGATGTAAGTTTTTTGTATCCTCTTCGTTGGCCCCGACCGCATCGTCTGGGGTACGGACAGCGCGGGTTACGGCGCACAGATCGGTGCGGCTGCAGTGGGACTGACCGATTTTAAAATGCCTGAAGAATTACAGTGGCAGTATGGCTATCAGCCGTTGTCCGACGAAGACAAGCGCAAGATCTTCGGCGGCAACTTGGGCAAGCTGCTGGGCA
The DNA here is from genome assembly GCA_019419995.1 of Clostridiales bacterium. Classification (GTDB taxonomy): domain Bacteria; phylum Bacillota; class Clostridia; order Christensenellales; family Aristaeellaceae; genus SFTH01. Next base: position 216,540 of record JAHZHZ010000001.1, on the reverse strand, counting down.
TCGACACTACCCGCCGCCGCGGCGGCACGAACGTGACAACCGATTCGCTGAACGTTCACGCGCAGCGCATCGTCGTTAACACCCCCAAGACTGAATCTAAGGAGGCCAGTCAAGTGGCTGATAATCAATACGATGTGGTTATCTCTACGCCCATGGGCGACATGGACGGCAAAGTTACGCTGAACGTGGACGGCGACAAGCTGTCTGGAACGATATACTTCATGAAGAACGAAAATGCCTTTACCGGTGGAAGCATCGATGCGGACGGAAACGTCGCTTTCAAGGGTGATTAAAAGACACCCATCGGAAAGATGGCGTATACCATCATCGGCACGTTCGTAAGCGGCCAGATAGACGCCGTGGCCAAGACCAAGATGGGCGATCTGTCCATCAAATCCAAATGACAGACGGGGCGCGTCCACACCGGTGCATTCATAAAGAGCTGCCGCCAAGGTTGGTACACCTATAAGGAAATAATTTGATTGTTGCAGGATGACATGGCCGAAAGGTCATGCCATCCTGCCTTTTCTTCATGGTAAGAATTTGAGAGATGGGAAACCATTTTTGCATGGCTTAAAAACCTGCAAAAGCTTTGCTTTATTAATTAGCTGAAGAGCCCACTATGCAAAATGCGTTTTAGCTTCTGAGTTTGCAATGGGTTTTCCCAAATACGATGGCCGATCCACCGTGCCCCGTCGGGCACGCTGTGCACAATGCCTCTACCAGTATTAATACCGGTCTTTTCATCCCCAATATGAATGACGCTGGCAGAATACATAAGCTACGATCAATTTAGAAACAAATTGGAAACAAATATCGTCTACAATGGTTGAGGGTGAGAAATATGATGAGAATATTGGTCATAGAAGATGAACGTGCAATTTCCAACTTTATCTGTAAGGGACTTTCTAAAGCAGGCTATTGTTCAGACTGCGCTTATGATGGCCTATCGGCGATTGATAAAATTGATAAACATCAATATGATCTGATTTTGTTGGATGTAATGCTGCCTGGCATTGATGGTTTTGAACTTATGCGCTATATATCTCCGATGGGGATTCCGGTCATATTCCTCACCGCAAAGGCATCTGTCGTCGATAAAGTAACCGGTCTTAAGTTGGGGGCAGACGATTATATTGCAAAGCCATTTGAACTTATTGAGCTAACGGCGCGCATAGACGCCGTAATGAAGCGCTACGGGAAGAGCTCCATAGAGATTACATTGGATGATGTAACTGTGAATACGCAGATGCACACGGTAATAAAAGCAGGGAATCCCGTACAGCTAAAGGCCCGGGAATTTGATTTGCTGGTGTTCCTCATGCGCAACCGGGATATAGCGTTGTTTCGGGAAACAATCTACGAGCATGTTTGGCAGAGTGAATACACCGGCGATACGCGCACAGTTGATTTGCATATACATCGGCTTCGGCAAAAACTGCACTGGGAGAAACAACTGGTAACGCTGCCGCGAATCGGCTATCGGTTGAATTCAAAAGTATGAAACTTAAGTATCGTTTTTTAATTCCCACCTTGATTGTCATGGCGCTCGCCATGGCATTTGCCAACGCGCTTTCGATCCGCACCTCATTCTATACCCGGCTTGCTGATCAGAGGGAAAAACTCATCGAACAAATGCAACTATATGCATACGCCACTCAAGCCGCATGTACCAATTACGCGCTTCAGGGAATCGAAATAAATGCAGATGACATAATTAAAATCGCCAAGCAACAAAATGATAAGATTGTCATTGCGCCTGTGGAAAATAGATTTACTGGATTTATTCAGCTGGATCAGGGAACATTGCGCGGTGAAATGCCACTTCAAATATCAGATAAATGGTATAGCTTTACACTCAATGCGGACGTATCGGATTTGTATCTACAACGCACACGCGAACTTTCTCAGTATCATGGGATATACCTGGGTACAATGCTATTGATTGCTGGAATTTTATTTCTCATAGCCGGCCACGTAACAAAGTCCCTGGCTGAGCTGACGCACGTTTGTGTGGAATTGTCTAGACAAAATCTATCGTGCCGCGTCCAAGTCAGCGAGCAGGGCGAAATTGGACTGCTGTCAAACACGCTCAATCATATGGCTGATGAAATCACAGATCAAATCTCACGCCGGACACGGTTCATTGAAAATCTGACGCATGAAATAAAGACACCCCTCGCCTCCATTGTGGGGCACGCAGATACCATACGCTCTGGAATGCTCACTGAATCAGAAGTACTCATCGCAGCTCAGACAATTTTACACGAAGGCAAGCGTTTAAGTACATTGTCTACCACTTTATCGAACTGGATACTGCTGAAGCAGGAGATGCCCGTTTTTCATGATCTATCTGTCGATATGCTCTTTGAGGAAGTTATCCACACATTTCAGGTATTTACAGGCAGAATTACAGTTGCTTCGGACTCGCAGCACGTATTGTTGCATGGGGATAAGACTCTATTGATCTCTTTGCTCATAAACCTGATTCGCAATGCGCAAAACGCAGGGGCTTCAAACGTTGTCTTAAAGTCGGAGGTTTTCACCTCCTCTATTGTGCGGATCTGCGTCGCCGACAACGGGTGCGGAATGGAACAGGAAACCCTCGCATTTATAACAGAACCATTTTATCGAGTGGACAAGGCGCGTTCACGGGCAAACGGCGGTTTGGGCTTGGGATTATCGTTATGTAAGGAAATCATACATCTACATTGTGGATCCTTGCACTTTGAAAGCACTGTAGGACAGGGTACAACGGTATATGTAGAGATACCTGGAAAGGCAGCAAATGAGGATATATAAAAAAATCGGGTTGTTTATCTTAACGCCGTTGGTAGTTCTTGTAGGATTGTTTCTTCCAAACGGCGTGTTGATGAAGTTGGATCAAACCATTGCAGGAAAACAATGGGCAATTGAATATACAGGAAGCGATTATCAATATGAGAGTACGCTTGAAAACAGAGTACGCGCATTAGATGCATGGCAGAACAATTCCACAAGCGTTCGATATGTTGCTAACCACGACACCAGCATACCACCAGATGCTTGGACTATTTTGTATACAGCAGGGCTGTTGCCGGCAAGCGGCGACAATGCCACCTGCATTGTAAAATCATTTTCACTGCTTCCCCATGGATATTCCAGTGAATACAAATACATGGATATTGTCTATGAAAATACATCCGGCTGTTTGCATGTGATCATAGACGTTGAAACAGGAGTATATTTGAGAATTGATTTCAGCGGTGATGCTCTGATACTCACAAACTGGATGCGCAACTCAGGCTATGGATTTGCTACCGAGTATAAATCGAATACACTCATGGACGGATATGCCGCTTTGCTTAATCTTGGAGATTTGCAAGATCTGGGTGGTATCCATACAGATGGCGACGTCATTCAAGGATTTGAATCTGATATTCAAGGAACGCCATTTGCGATATCATTTAAATGCGCTCCATCGGTGGGTTTACTTTCGTATAAATTGTTTGCACGTCCACTCTTGTAGGAAACAACTTGGATACAATCCACCGATAAAATAGTATTATAAAAATATGGGGGTGTTCTCATGCGTGTCAAAGAAATTCTCAGCAGTATCCTGCTGATTGCCGTGCTGTCATGTCTGTGTATTTCATCTACACTCGCAGAAAGTTATCCAATTTATCAGGTAAATGCAATGTTCGCACACTTATATAAAACGCCTCAGCATGAAAATTCCGACTTATCCAACAATGTAATCTATACCGTGCCCTACGAATCTGCCGTCTTGGTGGCGGAAGAAACAGATGGTTGGTATCTTGTGTATACGCAGGATGAGCTGTTCGGTTACATGCCCCGAGAGTGCTTACAGGCCACAGATAAAAAATATGAAGTCAATTTTAAAATTACCGATGAGAAAATTGCTCAGTGCAATACCACCGTTCCTGAGTTCCTTACGGTAGACCCACAGGCCGTACTTCCCGAACCCTCCGCTACAGAGCGCACATACCCCGCCACCCTTGTTCGGGGAGAACAACTATATGACCTTGACCATTTACTCAACACACTGCTGGGAGAAGGGTATATACGAAAGGAACGAGATCAATATTCCAACAGCGACGATTATCAGAGCCAGTCAGAAGAAAAACCATACCGATATCTAACGGTGTATGACGATACAAAAGAGCTGTGGTATTACGATTCCATGGTAACTGGAGAACGGGGTGGCGAATATACACCACCCTCGATCAATATGACGCTGGACGAAAGTCTGATCTTTTGCAGAGCGCTTTTGAACGGCGTACTCCCCTCCGGCTGGCTTGAACACGTGGGCATTGCGAGAAGCATTCAAGATCGATGGAGCTATGCGGATCGTTGGATGACCGATTCGGAGTATGACAAATACATTCGTGAAGCAGATTCCCATCTAGTTATTTTTGAACATCATACCGATGATGGCATTAGCATATTGGAAGACCAGGTCAAGGCCACTGTAGGAGTAAACGGCCTGTCTGATCTGGACATCAATTGGCATAATTTTAATATCCCATCGGAACATGAAACAACGCTCATGCCGCTTGAAGACGCCATTGCGATGGCAAACCGTACGCGCACCACTGACGCAGTATTATTATACGCCGCGCCCGTATACAGCAATTGGCTGACGGATAACGATGAATTTAATCTGTCGTGGTACCTGGTTACCAGCGAGGGGAATTACGTTGTAGACTGTGTTCTTCAGCTACATGAGTGCGATACATATGAGTATTGACGAAATAAAGCTTCATGAAAGTATCCAATAGGATACTTCCGTAAACGGACGATTGCTTTTGCCATTGGTTTACTGGTTTCTTTCTGGATTGAGAGATATCTTAGCTCTTACAGAGTTTCAGAAGTGCAGGCGACAGCGCATTTTGTGAGAATTTGTCTCGCCCACCTTCCCGAAGCGTAAAAAACTTGTCTCCAAAATCTGTCTCGTTACAATTCCTGAAATAAACGAAAAGATTGCTTCGGGGCAAATTGAAAATACTGGACTCTATTCAGGCTACTTGCCCCATCGATTTCAGGGAGAATCGTCAAAAATTCAATCTTATAATAGGAGGTTCAGTTCAATCCACAAACAAAAACTTTATTTGACAGGGCCCATGGGAAAGGGTATACTGTTACCCGTCGCGACAAAGGCAGCAAATGCCAGAGTCAGGATTGGTAAAGGACAGACCCGTTTCCCACTTTCTTTTTGGGGAGCGCAAGGCCAGACGGACAGCCGGGTCAGACGCCGAAGCCGGGTATAAACCGGCGCGAGGTAACACTTTGTTGCCTTATTGATTGAGTTAAAAGCTCAGTTTCATCAGTTGGTTACTTTATAACCGATGTGCATAGGCACACAACTAGTGAAATGGTCAATAAGAGTAGTAAAAGTAATTCTTTACTATATAGACTCTGACAGCTGATTCCAACGGTCTACGGGGGATGTTCTTTGCGTGGAACCGCACCCGAGAGTGCGGAGAATCTGTCTTGTCCATTTCAACGGACGGTGTGTGTACGCCGCCCGTTTTCTTTTCCTTTGCCAAGGCCAAGAAGCGGCAAATTGCACCCATAAGGGCAAAATCGGCTTGAGAAAGGTGAAGATCATGAAAAGAGTACTCGTAGGAATGCTTTGTCTGGCCCTGTTGGTCGCCAGCGGATGGATGGTTCTGGCGGAAGAATCCCCGGTCCCGGAAGATGTGGCCTTTGCCATGCAGGTAACCCAGACCATCGCTGACATGGGCGATAATCCCGACATTGGCAACCGCTCCAGCGGTTCAGCAGCAGAACGGCAGGCGGCAGAGTTTATTGAGCAGACGATGCGCGAGATCGGTCTTGAAAACGTGACGGTGGACAGCTTCACAGCGGATAATTGGAGCTTTAATCGTGGCCGCTTGTACTATACCGACGATCAGGGCCAACAGCAGTATCTTGTGCTGGGCGGCTTCGCCACCCAGCTGCTCGCTGACATGCAGGAGGTCTCCCTGGTCTACGCAGGACAGGGCACTGCGGAAGATTATGAGAACCTGGATGTGAAGGGCAAAGTAGTTCTCATCGATATCAATCAGGCAGAGGACTGGTGGATCAGCGTTCCGGCCTATGAAGCCTACACTCAAGGTGCGCTGTGTATTTTGGCGTGCAATGTGGGCGGATATGCCTACTACGACAAGGATACCATCGGCTCTCAGGATATCTGTGGCCCGGAATATGCTCCTGCCCTTTCCCTGAGTCAGAACAGTGCAGAAATCCTAAAAGAGATGATTCAAAATAACGGCGGCGAAGCAAAGGTAATCCTCGATGTTGAAAGCATCGTGGAAAGGGATGGTTCCAGTCAAAACGTATGGGGCGAGATTCCGGGTACTACTGACGAGGTGATCTACTACTTCGCCCATTACGATGGCTACTATCATTCCTATTTTGACGATGCCTGTGGGGTGGGCACCATGCTGTCCATCGCCAGAAACATGGTCAAAAGTGGTCTGAAACCCGACAAGACCATTCGCTTTATTGCCCACGGCGCCGAGGAATGGGGAAAAACCGACACAGAGTATGACTGGTCCAAGGGCGCTTACGAGCAGATTACCGAATTGCATCCCGAATGGGCAGAGAATGCCTTTGCCATTTTAAATCTGGACGGCATGAATCCTGTTAAGGGGCACACCGCTTATTCCGTGGCCGCCACCTATGAATTAAAAGACTTTGCCGACCAGGTGGCCCTGCCCCTGTACGCGGACGGAGCATACGATTTTCGAGTAAATGCACCCACTAACTGCTGGACCGAAGATTTCAGCTATGTTCGAGCAGGCGTACCTTCCATTGTAGCTTCCTATGAAGAACCCCGGGAACTCTATCGAGGCAGCGCCTACCATTCCAACATGGACAACGTAATTCTGGGTGTGGACGAATTAGCCTGGCAGCGCAACATCCAACTCTTTACCACCTTTGCCATGGAACTGGACAAATTGGCCTGCCGACCCGTAGACTTCTCCTACCGATTTGAAGCCATGGCAGAGAACTACAAGGGCCAGGCAGATCTTGAGGGCATATGCGCTGCTTCTATTCAGTTAAAAACTGAAATTGACCAGTTAAACGCCGATTATGCCGCCGCACTGGAGGCTGAAGATTATGAGAAGGCTGCGGAATTGAGAAATCAGGGCATGGCACTGAACAAAACAACCCACCTGATCTTCAAGGATGTGATAGCCGCCACTGTAGCCTTCGACTGGGAGGACAACACCGTTTTCCCCTATGAAGTGAACAACGGGAATATTGAAGCTCTGGAACAATCCATCTCAGCATTGAAGACAGGCAATGCTGCTCAGGCCATTGATGAATATCTCTACAATGTAGACTATAACTGGTATGCCTATGATTTCAGCAAGGAAACTTACACCTACTTGCTGGATAAAATGTACAATAAAGCTGAAGGCACTTGGGGCGAGGGCCTTATTCGCTGCCCGGGCGAGGACCTCTGGGATATAATCCACAGCTTGAAGGACAAGATTGAAGCCGGACAAACCGACTACGATGATGAAATTCATGGATTGGAAACGGCACTGAAACGCCAACAGGATTATCAAGCCCAGTTGGATGATCAGATGATTTCGGATGTAGCCAGCCTGACTGAACGCATTGCTCAGGCCGCCAGTGAGATCTAAAGGAAAATATACTCATGGACAAATCGCCCCATTGGCTCAAAATTTGAGTCAATGGGGCGATTTTTATGTAGATGGAGGATACTCTCATCTCATGTGGTTCTTCCCCTTTTTCGAATGTTCAGCAGGATAATGAATACGCCACAGACAATAAGTCCACAGCACAAAACAAATAGCCATGTAATATTATAAAATTTCAAAAATGCCCCAATTCCTGTCTCTAAAATTGATTTTACCTCCGCTTGTGGATCATCATAAATGACTACAGGATGTGCTGAATTCAAGATGCCAATAATTAATAATCCGATTGCTCCAAGTCCCGATAGAATTCCGCCCGCAATCAATGAAAAATAATTTGTTCTATTCATTGTTTGTGTACTTTGACAGGGCAACATTTTCCCATTTATATCTTTAACTTCATTGTTCAAAAGATAATCTAACGAACAATCAAAGAAACGACTAATCTTGATGACATTATCAATGTCAGGAATAGCTCCCATTTCCCATTTTGAAATTGCCTGTCTTGATACATTCAGCTTTTCTGCCAACCGTTCCTGAGAAAGCCCGTTTACTTTACGTAGTCGCTGCAATTTCTCGCTAAATGTCATGTGCAAAACACCTCCTTACTTTCAGTCATTGTGAATAGATTGTACTTGAAAATCCCGTTTTTCTCAAGCATGCAGCGTAGACATTTCCGCAATCATGCGTAGAATTTCGCTACCAGCTATATTTTCATTGTAAAAATCAGAATTTACACAGAGGATGAAAATCCATTTTCTCCCCTTGTGCCATAAAATATTTTTATCCCTACAGATTTTGCTCTTTAGGTATATATTTAAGCTTTCCATCTCCCAACCTGAGCTCTTTTGAAAATTGACGACCCCATTTCCAAAGGAATGGGGTCGTCGTTCATTCTTCTGTATTCCTTAGATTCCGATAAATTCATACCAGGGGTTAAATCACTCGGGCGCAAGTGCATGGCAAAATCATATCCAATAGATCATCCATACAATTTGGGCGCATCTTGCCCCATTCCCTGTGAGATAAACAATCTCTTTTACAGGTCAAATGAATTCATCGTAGCTCTCTCATAAGTCATCTTATTTCTCTAGTCTTCCATATTTTCCGGAAATCCATCCGCTTTGCTTGTCAAACACGACCGCCAGCCAACCATCCGGACTTTGCTGCCCACCATAAGGAAGCAATGCTCCAGCCTTGACCGTGCCCAGCTTTTTCCCTTCCGTTTTAGGCATGGACCGAACCCAGCAATCTCCTCCCACAACGCGCACTTTGTTTGCGTTTTCGGGCGGATTGTCGCCATCCCCTTCCAATGCCTTCATCAATGCCGCATGTGTTTCCTGACCATAATTCCCGTCTACGTTGCAACCATGGTCTTTCTGGAATTTGCCTACGGCCAACTCCGTCGCATCGCCGTAGTCTCCATCCGCACCCCATCTGCCACAATCATAGCCCAGGTTGATTAAATAGCCCTGAAGTTCCTTTACATCTTCTCCCTCGCTGCCGTTCTTCAAAACTCGACTGCCCAACGCGGGTTTTTCCTCCGGCTGAACTGCCGCTCCCACATCACTGCCATTGCTCAGAACCACCGCGGTATGCCCCTTGCTGCGAGTTACCAGAATATCGCCTCGCATCAGCAATTTGGAAGATTTACAGTGATCTGCATCCGTAAACTTTTCATATTGACCTGTGGCCATCAATTTACTGCTCATCGATGCTGTATTAAAGTCTCCTACCATATTACCTGCATAGCAGCAGCATACCCGCACCAGCGCCGAGCAGTCCGTGTTGACTTTTTTAGTAGTTTTTGCGGGGTCAAAATTTGAGGTTCGCACATTTTCATACAGGGTATTTCTCGTGCCCTGGGAATAACCGATATCGTCATTGGCACAGGCGCGCTCCATGGCTACGGCAATTTTTTCCCGTGCCTGCGCATCCCTTGCCCGAATTACAATCCAGCCCAGGCTATGGTCGTACCAGTCCTGGGTACTCACTTCGCGGCCACCGCTCTGATCGCCAGGAGCCGTATTACCAAAACTACTTCTTGCACTTCCGATTCTTACGTTTGCCATATACTTCCCTCCCGTTCATACTATTGCGCGTGTCGTTTTTTGTTCCTCTGCCCTACGCAAAAAGGAAGTTCCGCCCCTATACGCCATCCACGTTAGGAGATTTATCATGGATGTTGGGAAAGCAGGCATGCAAAAGCGCCCCGAAACATAAAGTTTCGGGGCGCTTTTGCATTTGTGCAAGACGCTTAGCCCTTGACGGCGCCAGCAACCATGCCCTTGATAATGTACTTCTGCAAGAACAGATAGAGCGCTACAATGGGCAGTATGGACAGCACCAGCATGGCCATCATTGCACCCATATCCACCGTGCCATATCCACCCTTGAGATACTGTATGGCAATGGGAATGGTCTTATATTTGCGCAAGTCCAGCACCAGATAGGGCAGCAGATAATCATTCCAGATCCACATGGCCTCGAGAATCGCCGTGGTCACATAAGCCGGTTGCAGAATGGGCAGAACAATAGAGAAGAAAGTTCGCAGAGGCGTGCAGCCATCCACCATGGCACTCTCCTCGATTTCAATAGGACAGGTCTTCATATATCCACAGAACATAAACACCGCCAAGCCCGCACCAAAGCCCAAATAAATGATGGGAATAGTGAAAGGCGTGGTCAGTTTAAGGGTATCGGCCGTCTTGGAGAGGGTAAACATTACCATCTGGAAGGGCACAATCATGGAGAAAATACAAAGATAATAGACCACCCTTGTAAGCTTAGTGCGCACACGGGTAATAAACCATGCGCACATAGAGGTGCACAATAGAATCAGCAACACCGATAGCACGGTGATCACTACACTGTTGAGCAGGGAATTAAAGAAATCAATCTTTTTAAAACCGTTCTGATAATTTTCCCAACCCACAAATGTCTTGGCATCCGGCAGAGCAAAGGGCATGCGGTTGATAAATGCCTTCTTTTTAAAGGAATTCATCAGTACTACCACCAATGGAAAAACGTATGCCAGCGAAACCAGGCTGAACACCAGGGTCAAAATCCAGTTATATCTACCCTTGGAAACTTTTCCATGCATCAGCGCTGCACCTCCTTTCGGTTGGTCAGACGCATCTGCAATGCCGCCAACACCGCTACAATCAGGAAAAAGATGACGGCTTTAGCCTGGCCAGCGCCCTGCCATCCGCTGCGTCCATAGAAGGTATTGAAGATATCCAGCGCCAGCAATTCTGAGTTACCTGAAGGCGCACCATTAGTCAGGGCAAGGTTCTGGTCAAAGAGTTTAAAGGAATTGGTCAATGTGAGAAAGGTGCAGATGGTGATGGAAGGCATCACCATGGGAATCTTCACATGGATCAGCGTCTGAAGAGATGAAGCACCATCAATAGCTGCGGCTTCCGTCAGATCATCGGGAATACTCTGTAAACCGGCAATGTAGATCACCATCATATACCCCGCCTGCTGCCAGAGCATTAATACCGTCAGCCCCCAGAAGCCATAGGTTTCTGAATAGACCAGCGTACGGTCATACTTGGCCAGGACTCCATTTAAAATCAGTTGCCAGATCCAGCCCAGTACGATACCTCCGATAAGATTCGGCATGAAAAAGACTGTTCGAAAAAGTTTTGTACCTCTGAATCCTCGCACCAGCAGCAGCGCCAACACAAAGCCAAACACGTTGATCAAAATTACATTGACCACTGTAAACAGGGAAGTATACCACAGGGCATGCACAAAATTGGAGCTTGGATCGGTAAAGATGCGCGCATAGTTTGCCAATCCCACAAACTTCGCGTCCATGACCGTAGTAAAATTGCAAAAGGACAGATAGATTCCCATCAGAAAGGGAATTAAAAATCCTACCAAAAATGCAATCATGGTCGGCAACACAAATACCGGCCAATACTTGCGTATGGCTTTTTCCATAAGAGACCATTCCTCCTCGCTTATCAGGGGCTTTGCACTCCGGCAAGCAATATCTGCCTCCGCAGCCTCACTCCAGAACCGGATATTGCCCGTCGAATCACGAAACGGGGATGCGGCGTGTGCCGCGCCGCATCCCATTCATCCTTGCAATCTGAGGCTCACACCCTAGAATCAGGAATTGGCAGCCGCATACTCGGTAGCCCAGCCATCCACAAACGCGGTCACCACGGCATCCCATTCGCCGGTACCCTGGGCATACTCCGTCAGAGCCTGGCCCACGCCATCCTTCCATGTCTCGGAAGGCATGGTGGTGAAGTTCCAGCTCACGGGCGTTTTGCCAGCCTCCGTATATTCGGCGGCAATCTTTTTAAACAGGTTGGTGGATTCCTTGGCACCTTTGAAGGGAATATCAAATCCCATGGTATCCGCCAGTGTGGTGGTTCCTGTCTCGGAGGTCACCAGCCAATACAGGAAGTCCAACGTAGCCTGAATATCCTCTTCGGATGCATTCTTGTTCACGCACAGGTAGTTCTCCGTACCGGAGCACAGACCCTGATTCTCCTCACCTTCCACGCCGATGTAGATGGGTAACATAGTCAGATCTTCATCTGGAATATATTCAGAAACCGCGGTATACTCCCAGTCTCCATTTTGGAAGAACACAGCCTCTCCCAACTGGAATTCCGCTTCAGCATCAGAGCCGGTCTTGGCGCCAATCATTGACGGCTCACAAGTGGCGTTATTGATATATAGATCCCAGATAGCCTTATAATTGTCCAGATATGTGCCCTTGATGGCCTCGGTGGAGGTGATGCCATCCGCCAGATATTCATAGTAAATGGGCATATTGGCCAGATGGGTCTTAAAGCGCCAGTCAGAAGAGGAATCCATACCTGCAGAGGTGAAAGCCGAAAAACCAAGTTCATCCTTGCGGGCAGTAATATCCTCGGCCACAGCCTTCAAGCTTTCAAAATTGGTGATATCCTCCACCGTGTAGCCAGCTTCCTCCAGCAGAGCGGTATTGGTAATCAAACCATAGTTTTCAAACAGATAGGCTATACCCAGCACCGCGTCGCCATCCTTGAGTGCAAACGCGTCGTTGGTCAGCTCCCCATAGAAGGAGGTTCCTGAAAGATCATAGCAATAATCCTTCCAGGACTTCAGGCCCACGGGACCATTGACCTGAAACAGGGTGGGCGCTTCAGTCTTGGCAATTTCGGACTTGAGCGTATCCTCATAGGTACCAGAAGCGGCGGTCACCACGGTCATAGGCACGCCGGTCTCCTCCGTATAGGCCTTAGCCAGATCTTCCCATGCCTCAGCTACTTCTGGCTTAAAATTGAGGTAGTAAATGGAACCTGTCTCCTCGGCACCTGCCACAACCACCAGAGAACACACCAATACAAGTGCTAAAATCAGAGTAATAAGTTTCTTCACGGCATAAGTCTCCTTTCCATGATTGCATACTCATAATAATAATTCCATAATGAAATTTTATCGCTTTCATCCGAATTTGTCAACCGTATTCTGAGAAGAACATCCGAAAAAATTCATATCATGATTCAATCAAATTCCCGCAAACAGCAGCTCATGCTGAAATCCAGCACGGAGGATCCTTTCTCCATTAGTCAAAAGCCACATTTCAACAATAGTTTATTTTACCAACAGCACCATCAGATCATTGACGTTGGTGCCGGTGGGGCCGGTAACAATCAAGGCTCCCATTTCTTTCAGCAAGGGGTAGGCGTCATTGTCCTCCAACGCTCTTTCCACGCTCCGATTCCTCTCGCAGCACGCTCGATAAAACAGGCCGTCCACCATGCCACCTGCCGCGTCTGTAGGGCCATCGGTGCCGTCTGAACCCACGGAAAAAAAGAGCACATCGTCAAGGCCGGCTATTCCCTTGGATGCTGCCAGCGCCAATTCCTGATTCCGACCGCCCTTACCGCCCCCTCTGAGATGTACCACTGTCTCTCCCCCAGCAATCAGGGCGCATGGCGGCGCAAAGCAACTCTCTCCAGCGCGGATCTGCCGGGCCAGAGCGGCAAAAAACAGTCCCGCATCCCTGGCTTCACAGTCGAGGGTCGTGGTTAGAATCGCAGGAACGTATCCCAGCTGACGAGCCATTTCCGCCGCTCCCTCACAAAGCAATTGAACGTTTCCGGTCACATAGGCGGAAACATTGGACAACTCTCCGGGCGTCTTACGAAGCAGTATCCGCCGCATCTGCTCCCCCGGCTCAATGCCAAATTGTGTGAGAATTTCCAGCGCCTCTTCTGCTCTGCTTTCATCTGGATGGGCGGGCCCCGAAGCGATGACATCCAGTGGATCACCAATGACGTCGCTCAAAACTATGTTGACCACTTGCGCCGGCGCACAGCGCAGGGCAAATCTGCCCCCCTTTACCAAGGAAAGATGCTTGCGCACTGTATTGATCTGCCCAATATTTGCACCGCTAGCCAACAGCTTTTGATTCAGATCCGTCAATTCCTCCAGCGACAGACCCTCTGGCAGAGCCTCAAACAGCGCGGAGCCCCCGCCGGAAACCAACAAAATCAACCTGTCCCCTTCACCCAACCTATCCGCCAGTTCCAAGGCGCGTCGCGTAGCCATCAGACCATTGGCATCAGGAAGGGGATGCCCCGCCTCATAAATACGAACCCGGTCGATAGCTCCCCGAGAATGCCCATATTTGGTAATTACAATGCCTTCAATCAGATTCTTCCCCAATACCTCCGCTGCTGCGCTGGCCATTCTCCATGCCGCTTTACCGATGGCCACCAAGTAGGACGGTGCATTTTCGATGCTCTCCAACGCATGTTTCACTGCGGTTTCAGGCAACACCCGTTCAATGGCATGGCAGATGATCCGATGCGCATCCTTCTGCATCAATTGCTCCATAGTGCCTCTCCTCTCGCATGCTTGGACTACTATAAATTATTCGCGCATTCCCCCAAATCCTTCCTGCAGAATAAATTTTATGCGTACTCCACACCTTTGTTACAGCATAATCGGCACAACATCAACGGATGGGGAATGGACATGGCGCGCAATAAATACCCAGAGATCACCATGGTTGGCTTTCCCATCTGCTTCGGCTGCCTTCAGGCCGCTATGCCATTGCAAAAAGCGCCATAGGATTTCCCGCAGCGCTGGGCCACACATGGGTGGGCCTTCTTGCGCAAAAGCTGTGTCTGCGCCGCCTTCCCGCTGTTCTTTTCTCCTTTACCTCTGTATTCTTCTGGTTTCCTATGAATACACAAAATCAGTATTTTACTGGCGGCGTTCTGCTACTGCCAGCTTAGTTGCAGCTTTTTCTCCACCTGCGCCGTTCCCAACATTCAGAGGCACACCCCCAAGGCATTGATGGGAAAAGTCACATCCTGCGTATTCACTCTTTCCATGTGCGCGCAGCCCCTGGGGCAGATCACCTACAGCGCTCTATTCCACCACTTCGGCACCACCCCCAATGGATATTGATACTCAGTACCCTGTGGGCCTGGCTTCCATCCAATTTCTCGGAAGACGGAAGAAGGCTAATCTATTTTCTGTTTTTTGAAAATTACTCAACAAATCATCCACAATTTTAGCCCTGTTTTAAGTTGGCAAAGTATAGTATAATCAAAACATTGAACCACCATGGCACGCAAGAGGAGGGAAGAACAATGCGATTACTGCTGGCAGAAGACGAGCGGGCCCTTTCAAAGGCGCTGACCACCATATTGGAACGAAACCATTATTCGGTAGATGCCGTCTATGACGGGCAGGAGGCTCTGGATTACCTCTCTTGTGGCCAATATGATGGAGTAATCTTGGACATTATGATGCCCCGGATCGACGGCATCACCGTAATCAAGACCCTTCGCCGACAGGGAAATCTTGTCCCGGTAATCATGCTTACTGCCAAATCGGAAGTGGACGACAAGGTGGAAGGTCTGGATAGCGGAGCCAATGATTATCTGACCAAGCCTTTTCAAACAAAGGAACTGCTGGCCCGAATCCGGGCTATGACCCGTTCTGCTCCGGTTCAGGGAGACAAGCGTCTGAAATTTGGCAATGTAACTCTGGATCAAGCCAGCTTTGAGCTCTCCACTCCCCATGGCAGTGTACGGTTGGCCAACAAGGAATTTCAAATGCTGCAATTGTTGATGGGCAATCCCCATAGTCTGATTTCCAGCGAACACTTCATGGAAAAAATCTGGGGGTATGACAGCGACACTGAAATGAATGTGGTCTGGGTGTATATTTCCTATCTGCGCAAAAAACTTGCAGCTTTAAATGCCAATATACAGATTCGGGCCACCCGAAATGCCGGGTACTCGCTGGAGGAAATTTCATGATCTCCAAACTGCGCATCAAATTAATTTTAGCCGCCATGATCTCCCTGCTGGTGGTGCTGACGGCAGTAATGGGGGGGGTTGCCCTCGTAAACTATCGAAAAATTGTATCCGATGCAGACAATACCTTGAACCTTCTGGCGGAAAACGAAGGACATTTCCCTGTAGAACAAGTGTCGGATTTAGTATCTCCCGAAAATGAAACACCGCGTCAGAAACATTTCCCAGGCCGAAAAAACCAACCCTTCCCCCCGGAACTTCCCTTTGAAACCCGCTACTTCTTTGTAATTTTGGATGAAGGCGGCAGCGTAAGCGACGTTAATACCGGCAAAATTGCCGCAGTGGACGACGAGAATGCTGAAGAATATGCGCTGGTCGCTTACCAACGTGGCTCCGTCAAAGGGTTTATGGACGATTACAGGTACCTATTATCTCCATCCGGTGAGCAAACTCTCATCCTCTTTCTGGACTGCGGCCGAAAACTGGAAAGTTTTCGCACCCTGATTCTGAGCAGCCTGCTCATCTCAGCTGCGGGCGCGCTGCTGGTATTGCTGCTGCTGATTTTGCTCTCCGGAAAGATTGTAAAACCTTTTCTGGAAAACTACGAAAAGGAAAAGCGCTTTATTACAGACGCGGGGCATGAGCTTAAAACCCCGCTGACCATTATTGATGCCGATACGGAAATTCTATCCATGGATTATGGGGAAAACGAATGGATTAGTGACATCCGAACGCAAACACATCGGCTATCCGATTTAACCAATGACCTGATTTTGCTCTCGCGCATGGAGGAAACCGCACGCCCCGTACAGATGCTGGATTTTCCCCTGTCCGACGTGGTAGAGGAGACGGTACAGAGCTTCCAAACGGTGGCCACCACCCAGCATAAGCATCTCTCAACGCAGATCGAACCGATGCTCACCCTTTGTGGCGATGAAAAATCCATCCGAAAGTTGATTACCATCCTTTTGGACAATGCGCTAAAGTACACTGAGTCAGAAGGGAACATCCGATGTGCCCTTGGCCAAAAGAAGAGCTGTGTTCAGCTTATCGTATACAACACCACCGCACAAATGACCCGCGAACAAACCGGTCATTTATTCGAACGCTTTTACCGCACGGATCGTTCCCGCAACTCTGAAACCGGCGGCTATGGGCTGGGCCTGTCCATTGCTCAGGCAATCGTAACTGCTCACAAGGGAAAAATTTCCGCAGACACCCAAGATGGACACTCCCTGACCATCACAGTTACCCTGCCAACATAAGCTAATTCCCTGGGACATGGATCTGCCAGATTTAATGAAGGCTGAAGTGCTGACAACCCAAATTTCTCCATCGTCTGCAATTATTCAGTTACATTCTCTCGATTTCTCCAGGAAATGCAATACCAACGAACCCACAGTCACCGCATCCTCAACCGACAGATAGTGGGCCGCATTACCATCGATCAATATTCTGCCTGAGGCTGGGAATTCCTCGTCAGCAAACCACATTTTCAACCAAAGCGAATAACGGGGCATAAAATCCAGTTTCGCACAGAAATCTGCATTGGAAGGAAGGATGGTTGCTCCCAGCTCAAGGCACCTGCGCTTCAATACCTCATGTTCCAATTTTCCCAGTCGGTCTCGAATAATCCTCTCCGCATCCCGGTCAAAGCCCTCTCCCCGAACCATACCCTCTCTGTATCCAGCAAAGGGCATCAGCTCTCCGGAAAGGGATGTGCCGTCAGCAAGGTCCAGATAGTGTAAAATTGGAAGTATATGCCATTGGGACAATTCCTGGTCAGGCTCAAATTCTGGGTAGGACAGCCCAACACGGGTACCAAGGGTATCAAACTGAAACATCTTGCCGTCAAAATTTACGTCTGCATTTAAAGCAATCTCCATGGGATCGTGTCTCAATAAACGATCCTTAGCTGCACGCAACATGCTATCTAACATTTGATTTTTGTGTACCATCATTCTCACCCCACTTCAAAACGGGTATGCCATAAAGGCAGAACTGGTTTTTCTCCATGATTATACGCCAGTCCTCCACATTCGACAATATCTCCCATATGCCAGAACGGGGTGGGGTGGCACACGTACCATTATCCCTCTCTGAAATTCAAAAGGCAGGTAATTATCGCTTGCATTTTGATATCGGCTGGTTTTCCAACGAAGATCAGTAGCATCTAGAGCTGTCAAACGGCAATAGGATATATGAGCACCCAGTCCCATACCTCTGAAAAATCACAAGCCCAAGTACAGAATACCTCTTTCCTCATACTTTCAGCAATCTTTATTCCGACAGCAATTGTGAATATGTTTATTCTATGACTTCTCTCAAATGGATCCACCTAAATAAAGCTATCCTCACGCTAAACCAAAAGCTTACGACCTGTTTTGCCCCTACAAGTTGAATTTTCCCCAATATATAGTCCCCATCTTTCAGGTGGGAACTATTTGGAGGCTATTGGTTGCAAAATCTCGACTTTTCCATAGACCGAACAATTTAAAAAAGTGTCCTTGCTGCAAAGCAAGGACACAAGTAGATGGTCACCAGACCGTAAAGCCACCGTCCACAGGCAACATCGTGCCGGTCACATAGGCCGCTTCATCGGAGGCAAAAAATACTGCTGCTGGCGCCACGTCATCCTCCTCGCCCCAACGTCCCACTGGTATGCGTGCCAGCAGATGTCCGCTCCTACTGAGATCAGCGCAAAAGCTTTTATTCATATCCGTGTTCATGTAGCCCGGTGCAATGGCGTTAACCGTTATTCCCCGCCCTGCCCACTCGTTAGACAAAGCCTTGGTCATCTGCATGACGCCACCCTTTGCTGCTGCGTAAGCGGTACACTGACGGCCTCCAAAAATACTCAATAGTGAAGCCATATTGATAATTCGGCCTTTTCCCTTCTTCAACATTACCCGGCCGGCCTGTTGACTGAAGATGAATACTGATTCTAGGTTAACTCTGATGACTTCATCCCATGACTCATAGGTAAAATCTTCCGCTTTGTGATTCCGCTGAATGCCAGCATTGTTTACAAGTATATCCACATCCCCATCCAAAGCATCTAGGCAAGCATTAAACGCTGCAAGGATTCCTTCCCGGTCGGAGAAACTGCCCACTACACCATGAACCGTTCCCCCCGTTTCCCGGGACAATTCATCCTCCACGGCATACACCCGCTCCGTAGTACCGGTAATGACCACTTCTGCACCTTGTATCAGAAAGGCCCGTGCGATCGAGTGGCCCATGCCCCTGGTTGCCCCCGTAACAATTGCCTTTTTACCTGTCAGCTCAAACATATCAAGTCATCCCCGCTTTACTTCTCAATTTCGTAATCTGTCAGGTTGGCCATCTGAAATTCTCCATCCACCACCTGCAAAATGGTCATGGCCTTCTTTACGTTGCGGGTCTCATCGTATACCGACAGGCCTGTGTCTCCATCCCACTCCCGAATGGTCAAAAGGTATTCGTAGATGGAAGCACGATCCAAGCATCCATTTTCAAAGGCGCTGACCAGCATGGCCATGCATTCGTATGCGCCGGTAGCAAAGTAGTTGGGTGTAGCACCATCATAGGCGTCTAAGTAAGCCTGGGTCCAAGCCGAAATGCGAGGATCCGTATTGCCAGCAAAGTAAGTAGTCATCGTGTAAACGCCATTGACCGCTTCGCCACCCACCTCTAGAAATTCATCTGTATAAATGGTACCTGTCGACAACCAAGTCATATCCTCCATGCCCAGCGTCTTTGACTGCTTGATGATGGTAGCCGCTTCCTTCGCATTGCAAGTCAGACAAATGACATCGGGTTCTGCTGCCCGGAATTTGGCCAACAGACTCGTGTAATCACTGATCTGATCCGGCATGATTCCTTCTGCGAGAACCACTTCCTTGCCCGCAGCTTCCACTGTAGCCGTAATTGCCTCTCTGGAAATGATGCCTGAATCATTTTCAATGTAGATGATGCCCACTTTATCGGCTTTCAGGTCGTTGACAGCAATTTCTCCAATGTAAGTAAATTCCGTGGTGTTGGTATTCTGTTGGCGGATGGTATAGGTGTGCTCTTCATGCACAGAATCCGCACCCGCGCAGGGAACCATCTCCACCATCTGTGCCTCGTCAAACACAGTAGCCGCCGCCAACACGCAGGGGGTATTAAAGGAACCAATTGCCGCCAAATACTTAGGGTCATCCACAATGATCTGAGCTACACTGGCAGATTGCTGAGCTACAGACTGATCGTCATAGACATCCACCTGGATCGGCCGGCCATTTATGCCGCCAGCTTCATTGACCTGATTAACTTTCAGCATGACGCCATTGAGCAGATAATCTCCGTAATTTGTATTATCTCCGGTTCGGGGCCCAAAGAATGCAACATAGATGGGATCTTCTTCGGCGAGAGCAAGGCCACCCAGACTGAGGGCCAGGCAAAGTGCCAACATTAGAGATAAAAGCTTCTTCATAGAAAAACCTCCTTTATTATTCCTCCATAGAATCCTCTATGGAAACTTACCATCACAGGCCGCAGGCCCCCCGGATCACTTCCACAACCTGATCAATTTCCAGCATGAAGGGATCTTTATTGAACAGCCGCATATGGCTGTCCTTGGCTTTGACTGCAATTTCCTCAATGTCTTTGGGCTCTAGCTTCCAGTCAAGCAGACTGATGTTCTCCACACCACATGCCTTTTTAAGCTTGCGCAGTCCGTAGACAGGTGCCATGTACTGCTCGTCCCCTTTTAGCGCATCCACATCTTCTCCCATAAAGCGTCCAAGATCCTTAAGTTTTTCAATGCGATACTTCGCATACAGCGTAAAGTAAGGCTCGCACAGGCAGATTAACGCTGCACCGTGGGGAATGCCATGAGCATAGGCCCCAATGGTCTCCGACATGGCATGCATGGCGCAGGTTCCTCCATCCGAAAGGGAGAACGCGCCCATTAAGTTGGCGTATGCCATGCCCTCCCGCGCCTCAATGTCGTCCCCATTTTTTACCACGCGTTCCAGCTTATCACACACTTCCCGAATTCCTTCAATGGAGAAGCTGTGGCCGAGGCGTGTGCTGGGTTTCCCAAAATAATTCTCCATGCAATGAAACAGTGCGTCGAAGCCCTGGTAGATAGACAAATCCCTAGGCACAGAGCACATGAGTTCTGGATCGATAACTGCAATTTGCGGGAAGGTACAGTCGCCTCCCATACCCATCTTATCCTGGGTCTCGGGATTGGTGGTAACACACCAGGGGTCAGCCTCACTGCCCGTACCTGCGGTAGTTGTAATCCCCACAATGGGATACGCTCCTCTGAGTGTCTTCCACCCATAAGGTGTTTTAATCCGGTGGGGCATCATGATATCCATGCTGTCTCTAGTAGTATTTTGAACATAGAGCTGCTTGCCCTTTTGTGTATCGCCTACGTAATCCCAGATGTCATAATCCGTATTCATGGCCATTACGGCGATGGATTTAGCGCAGTCGATCGTACTTCCGCCTCCAAGCCCAACCACAAAGTCACAGTTTTCCTTTAAGAGCAACTCACATCCCTCACGCACATTGGTCACAACTGGATTAGCCTGAACCCCCGCATATACCACTGATTGTACGCCGGCCTTGTGCAGCTGGTCCAATACCCGCTCCAGGTAACCGTTGGCTTTCATGGACTTTCCGGAAGTAATTACCACCAACGCCTTTTTCCCAGGAAGCTCCATTTTGCTCAGATCATTTAGAGAACCTCTGCCAAATAAAATACGAGTGGGTACATGAAAATCAAAATTCATCATTTTTCCTCCTTATTTATTCTGGTTATCTCCGCCCATGCCACCAAGATAGAACTGATGCACCATGGGATCGACCAGCAGTTCCTGTCCTGCCCCACTGAGCACAATCCGACCATTTTCGATTACGTAGCCACGATCCGCAAGGCTCAGTGCGCCCACAGCGTTTTGTTCTACCAGCAAGATGGATACTTTCATTTTCTGAATTTCCCCGATCAAATCAAAAATCTTGTCTGCTAGAACAGGAGAAAGCCCCAGTGATGGTTCGTCCAGCAACAGCAGTTTGGGACTGCTCATCAGCGCCCGGCCAATAGCCAGCATTTGCTGTTCACCTCCAGACAGGGTCCCGGCGGTCTGTTCCCTCCTGTCTTTTAAGAGGGGAAACAGTTCAAACACGCGCTCCATAGAAACCGCCAATTCGTTTGCAGGCCTGGAATAGCCTCCCATGCGCAGATTTTCATACACTGTCATCTTAGGAAAGACCTGTCTTCCCTCAGGAGATAGCGTCAATCCCTTATACACCAGCTTGTTGGTAGGACGGTTCTGAATTTCCTCACCCTGGAAAATGATTCTGCCCGAACGAGGTCGCAGCAAACCCATGATTGTACGCATCAACGTACTCTTTCCGGCACCATTGTTACCGATCAGCGCCACAATTTCACCTTCGTCAATTTCAATATCCACATCCCAGAGCGCATGCAGATTTCCATAATATGTGTTGATGGATTCAGTTTTCAACAGCATAGCTCGCACCCGCCCTTCTGCCGATGTAGGCCTCTATCACTTCTTCATTGTGCTGGATCTGCAGAGGTTCACCCTCTGCAATCAATTCTCCCTGATTGAGCACATAGATGTAATCAGAAATCCTCATGATCATGCGCATATCATGTTCAATGAGCACAATGTCAAATCCCATCCCGGAGAGTTCCTTAATAAAACCTGACAATTCAGCGGTTTCCTGAATGTTAAGTCCTGCTGCCGGCTCATCCAGAAACAACATCTTGGGACGGCTCACGATGGCCCTTGCAATCTCCAGTTTGCGCTGTTTCCCATAGGGAAGGGAATCTGCCCGTTCGTCTCTGTACTCCAACAGTCCACACTTCTCAAGGGTTTGATCCACCAGTTCAATTGCAGCGGCATCTTCGCGCCTGCGGCGGGGCGTGTTGAACATACAATCCAGCAACGAATAGTGAATTTTGCTCTGATAGCCCACCAGCACATTTTGCATCACCGTCATCTGGCCGAACAGGCGGATATTCTGAAAGGTACGGCAAATGCCCACATCTACCATTTTCGTGGTCTTCATTCCGGTAATATCGCGATTATCCAGAAGAATTTTCCCCTGATCTGGTTCATAGATGCCCGTGAGCAGATTGAACACTGTCGTTTTTCCTGCGCCATTGGGTCCAATGATACTCACAATCTGCCCCTTTTCTACCTGAAAGCTGACATCTTTAACCGCCGCGAGGCCCCCAAAGGATTTGCTGAGATGTTCAACCTTCAGCATGAGCGTCTCCTCCCTTCGCCTTTCCGGCCATCCAATGGAAAATTCTATAGCGGAAGTTGTTCCAGTCGACAGTTTTGCCCAACATCATCACCACCAACAGCATGCCGTACACGAACATTCGATAGTCCAGAAAAGCCCGAAGCGACTCTGGAAGCATCGTTAAAATAATTGCGGCGATAATAGCTCCCCACATATTGCCCATGCCACCCAGCACAACCATGCTCAGAATCACCGTACTTTCACTACTGGCAAAGGTTCCCGGTTCAAGAAATATGAAATAGTGCGCGTACAGTGAACCTGCCACACCGGCCAGGCCCGCAGCAATCACACAAGCCAGTACCTTATGACGGTAGCAGTCAATGCCACAAGTCTCAGAAGAAATTTCGTCGTCCCTCAGTGCTTTAAGATTTCTTCCAAACTTGGAATTGATCAAATTGTATAAAATGATAACGGTAATGATCAGCACTGCCAGCACCAGATAAAAATAATCTTTATTTTCCTTCACCGTCAGGCCAAAATACACTGGACGCGGTATGCTTAGTAACCCCAGCGGTCCATTAGTGAGACTGCGCCAATTGATCATCAGCAGGCGAATAATTTCCGCAAACCCCAGCGTAGTAATGGCCAGATAGCCGCCAGAAAGTCGTAGGGACGGTACTCCAACGATGAGCCCCGTGAGTGCGGCAAAGAAAAATGCCACAATTAGCAGCGACCAATGAGGCCAACCAAAATTCAGTGCTACCAGCGCCGAAGCATAGGCACCTACGCCGTAATAGGCAATATGTCCCAGCGAAATCTGCCCAGCAATGCCAGAGAGCAGGTTTAAGCTTGCCGCAAGAATGGCGTAAATCAAGCAAAGCACACCCACCCGGTAGATATAGGGTCGAAAACCCATCTGTGGGAAAATCAATAGCAACACCACTACCAGCAGGAGCAACAGCGACTTGATAGGTTTTGCCTTTGATTTCATAGTCACACCTTCTTCTGCGTCGGTTTGCCAAGCAGACCGCTCGGACGAATGATAAGAACAATAATTAATGCACCAAAAGCCGCGATGTCCCGAACCTCGGAAGTGATGTATCCCGCAGTAAGGCTCTCCACGATACCAATAATCAAACCCCCAAGCACAGCACCTTTAAATTCACCGATGCCACCCAGCACCGTAGCTGCAAATGTCTTTGTACCAATGGAAACCCCAGAGGAAATATTCACCGTCATAAACGTCATGCAACCCAGGATGCCAGATACTGCTGCCAGGGCCGCTCCGATAAAAAAGGTCAGCCCAATAATGAAATCCGTGGAGATCCCCATCAGTTCCGCTGCGTCGTAATTCGCCGAAGTCGCCCGCATCGCCATGCCCATCTTGCTCTTCTTGATGAAAAAATTTAATGCAAACAACAACACAGCAGCTACCACCACAATTGCGACTTGTAAATATGTAATGTAAACGCCACCAATGACAAAATATTTGCCATTAAACAGCGTCGGATAGGAACGAGATTCCGAACCCATCAAAAACAGCATTGCATTTTGAAGCATCGTCGAAACGCCGATGGTACAAATGAGTGCCGCCGTCTTGGGCATTCGCGCCATGCGCAGCGGGCGAAGCGTAAAATGCTCGATCACAAAACCTAGCAGGCCGCAGGTTAAAATTGAAATTAGCGCCGCAAAAATAACATTGACACCCCACAGGACATAGGCAATGTAAAACATGAACGCACCGATCATGTAAATTGTGCCATGAGTCATATTGATCAATTCCAGGACGCCGTACACCAGAGAGTATCCAATGGCCACTAACGCGTATAAACTTCCCAGCGCAATACCGCTCATTAAATATTGAAGGAACAGTTGCACGCTTTCATCCTCTCCTTTGGATATTGCAGCACAAATCAACCGTTTGCAGCTGCGTCGACCGCCCAGCGAATCCGTTCGTAAGAAAGGTCTGGCGGAAGTGTACAGTCTGCCCCCAAGATAAAGCCTTCTTTACCAAATCCAGCAATCACCTGTTGCACTTCTCGCTCAATTTCTTCACGAGTTCCATCAACCAGTACACCTGCACGATCATCCAAACCGCCCAGAATCACCCTTCCCCGAAAGAGCTTGCGCCCTTCTTCTAAAGAAAGGTTCTCCGAATAAACGCCCCAGTTCACCACTTCTCCTGGATAATCCACATACTTTGACAAATCAATATTATCCTTACAGATGTGCAGAATATTGAAGCACGGGCGGTTTTGAGCCACATTTAAAATCGCCAGATCACTGGGCTTAATGTACTGATCAAATTCCTCGCGGCTATAACCATATTTTTCTCCGCCCAGCGCTGCGTAATAGATGCCATCCGCACCCGCCTGAATGCATTTCTCCGTGAGATAACACAAAATTTCCGTTACAGCTTCAATCGCCGAACGCATGCCTGACGGATTTTCACGCAGGTGATTTACCTGCAGCAATTTATCCCGATCATACAGAGTCGGCCCGCCCAATACGTGAGAGAGAGAGGCCGCCGTTCCATGAATGGTGGCCAATACCACCGCTTCTCCAGCCATCTCATCTGCGACACGCTTTACTAGATCAATTTGATTTTGTATGTATTTTGATTTGCGATCAAAGGCTTTCACATGATCCCAGTCTGCCGCCACATGAATGGAAAAGTCCTGGGGAAGCATATTTTCATTCATTACTTTGCAAATATCTGTACCGGTTCTTTTAAAAAAATCCAGATGGATTTTTTTCGCAGCTTCGCCACTCTCATAACCTGCCGGAAAGTGGAGCCAGAATCCCGATGGAATGTGATCCGGTACCCTTCCTTCCACAACCGCCATAACCCGTTCTTTTGCATTCATATTGCACCCTCCTATGTTGATATTATTAATAATATTATTAATAATAGTATAGATATAAAGGTATGGTTTGTCAATGGATTTCAGAAATAAAATAAAAATATTTCTTCCAAATCTCCACAAAAATAGAATTTATTCATGGTATGTTTGAGCAGATCTTCAAGTCATTATTCGCAAAGTAATAACAATACGCAATTGCAGCTAATGCATTTTACGACAAAGGCGAAGAAGAGAAATCATACAAATGGGCAGTATAAATCCCACGGCGATAAGCAAAAGCCAGTATGAAAGGGCATAATCTCCCGTCTGATCACAAATCCATCCACATGCCACTGGCGCCATCAGTGCGCCCAGGGATTGCAGACCCGAATATGCTCCGACAACTTCCACACGATCTACTCCCGACGCCAGGGCGCCCGCCAAAAAGGGAATTGAAACAGAACTCATGGCGGCAGCAATGCCCGTGCTGAGCAAAAATACCCCAATAAAGAAGCTGTTTCTGCCCATTCCCAGCGCCGCCAAAGCCGTCATCAGCAACAAATGAGATACCAGCGTAGCCTTCAAAAGTCCCAACCGATCATACAAAACACCCAGCAAAAGTTTTCCTGCCGCCACACTAGCCATGAACCCTGAGGCCAAATTTGCCCCTACCAGAGTAGAAGAAAACAGATCCGTATAATAGGGTGTAGACGTTGCAGCTATGCCATTGACCGCCATTCCCACAACAAAAATATCCAATCCAACAACGTAAAACGTTTTTTGCCGGAGCCATTCGCCCAATTTTGCCTTAACGGGCCTCTGATGCGCTGCAGCTCTCTCGCCTTCCTCAAGCGGTCGCAACCCCATGTCCTCAGGCCGCACCTTAACCACAAGGAAAATCAGCGGAAGGACCACGGCACACAGGATCGCCGCAAAAATCTGCACCGTAATTCGCCAATTCAGCCGTTCAATCAAATATCCTCCCAATAGATTGAACAGCATTCCACCCAGTCCGCTACCCATATAGGTCAATCCCAATGCCAATCCTCTGTGTTTGTGAAACCAGTTACCTATCACAATGGAAAAAGGTACCACGTTCACCATGCCTTGGGCAAGCCCTGTTCCCAAAGCCACAATATAGAAGGCAGGCAAGCTGTAAACCAGAGAAAGCAGAAAATAGAAGACGCACATGACCACAGAACCGATGCGCATTAACACTCTAATCCTATAGTGACTGAAAATCTTCCCCGCTGCGATGGCGGTAATCATTGCACCCAGATTCAGCATGGTCTGATTTCCTGCCATCGCCCTGCGAGACAAGCCCAGTTCTTTACAGGCAGGAATGATCAACAAACCAAAGCAGTTATTAATGATACCTATGGCGGTCGCCATCACACACATACCCGCCAGGGCCACAATCCAACCATAAAACAGTTTACGCTTCATTCCTATTTGAGCTAAAATCTGCCCGCAAATAAGCAATTTCTTTCTGAGAAATTCGAAGACCTGCACCAAGCATCGTTTCCGTCAACTGCGCTTCACTGGTGCATCCAATGACCACCGCCGGTGCGTCCACATCGCTAAGCAGAAAGGACAACACAATGGCAGAGGGCTTTTGTTTGTACTGATCCGCTAGCCTCCACACCCGCTGTAGACGCTCCAGCATTTTCTCCGCATCAAAAAATGGATACTTCTCCCTCAGCAGGCGTCTTACGCCAACTTCATCTCCCGGCATTGCCTTGCTGAAAAAACCATAAGCCTGGGCAGAATAAGCTACAAATTGCAAATTTTGCATTTGCCGAAATGCCTCCACATCCCGCTCCTGACTGATTCGCATTGTGCTATCATTCATGGGGCAGAAAACATATTGGCCGAGATTGCGCAGATTCTGTACATATTCAAAGGCCGCACATCCATTTTCGCAGGCAAACTCATTGGCCTGACGCACCCTCTCCGGCGACCAGTTGGAGGCGCCCAACGCCCGTACCTTTCCCTGTCGCACAAATCCGTCCAGAATAGGCATGATTTCCGAAACGGGAATTTTCTCATCATCTCGATGCAGATAATAAATATCCACGCATTCAAGCCCCAGTTCCTTCAGGCTTTTTTCCAGATCCGATGTCAAATCCTCTTCATTCAGGCGAGTCCGTCGCGTATCCAGGTCGGGGTATCCCCCCTTTGTACAGATTAATAAATTTCCTATTCCATGCCCCTTCAAATATTTCCCAATCGTCCGTTCCGCAAGCGGCTGACGTCCCCGATTGGGTGGAAACATTCCATAACAATGCCCTGTATCAATGATCCGTCCTCCCAGATCGCGATAACAATCAATCAAACGAAAACTCGCACTTTCCTCAACAATTCCACCAAATTTTCCTGTACCCAGTAGGATTTGACCTGATATCCCGAGGTTTTCCATTTGCATCATCCCTTTATTTTCCTTTCCGTATGTTTTCGATCTCTTTTCAAATATTAAAAACATAGGCCGAGTATGGTTGACATCCTTCCCGTAAACAGGTATAATTTAAATCGTTGGTGTTTTTAATAATATCTTTGATATTATTACTGATATTATCAGAGATTATATTACCCTTTTAAGAATTTGTCAACAGGAGGATTGTCGTGAATAATCTAAAACAACTTGTTTTTGATAGCATACTTGATGATATTATTAATGGCGTATACCCCATCGACTTTGTGTTCAATGAAAAATTTCTAATTGAAAAGTATCAGATCAGCCGCTCGCCCGTGCGGGACGCCCTGATTGAACTGTGCAATGAAAAAATACTTCGTGCCATTCCACGCTTTGGCTATGAGATTATTAGAATCACAGAAAAGGATATGCGTGATATTACGCAGTTTCGCCTATTCCTGGAACTAGGCGCCTTCCGCCTTACCTGTCAACCCTATTGCGACCGAATCGTAGAACGGGTTGCAGAATTTAACGCTGAGACGCAAATGCTTTTAAAAAACAAAGAGCTCAATTTGCGCACCATGTGGCAGAGCAATATTCGTTTTCACACAATGCTGCTTTCCTTCAGTGAAAATCAATATGCTGAAGAAGCATTAAAAAAGGCATTATCCATGCAATATCGCGCCTATTCGCAATTGTATTGGAAGAAAAATATGCTTTCCAAGCCCAACAATAACTTCGAAATTAAAATCAATGAATATCACTACAATCTAGAAAAGAGCCTGCGCGAACATAATTATGAAGAGGCCCTGCAAATTCTCAGAGAGGATATTTGTGATATATCTGTTTACTATAAAGGGGAGTAATGCAAACGAAGCGAATTTTCAGAAAAAAATTTATCAGTGGTCTATATTACATGAAATTCTAACATATACAAACAATACCTGTTTTTCAAGGACAGAGCGGAAAATCTTTTTAATTTTCCGCTCTGTCCTTTGTAAATATTTATTTATAGGAATCTATCATCCAACATCGAATACCTTCTTCCCTCAAGCCTGGAAATGTGCTTCGACTCTACAGACAGGTAAACCCACCGTCAATAATCAGCTCACTGCCGGTGGTATAGCCAGAAGCCTCGCTGGCAAAATAAATCACCGCTCCCGCAATTTCATCGGTGCTGGCAAAGCGATGAAACGGCGTGGCCTTCATCCAGACATCCGTAACTTCCGGCGCAATTACCTGATTCATCTCGGTCCACACGTATCCTGGGCTTATGGCATTTACGCGTATACGAAAGGGCGCCCATTCGATGGCCAATGTCTTTGTCATGTGCAGTACAGCCGCTTTAGATGTGTTATAGGCCACCTGCTGCTGGGGAAGATTCACGATTGAGGCAGAGATAGAAGCCGTATTAATAATAGAACCCTGTTTTTTGGCCTCAATCATCTTTGCAGCAACACATCGTGCCATCAGGAACACTCCATTGACATTCACATCCAGCACGCGAAGCCAATCCTCATAAGATACATCGAGCGCGCCACCATTGATGTTAATGCCCGCATTATTAAACAGAACATCCGGCACGCCCAGTTCTTCACAAATCTTATCCACAGCACGGTTGACCGCCTCCGGATCAGTAACATCACAATTAGCACCTACAGCCCGTACACCATAATCAGCAGTCAAAACTGCTGCCACTCTCGTGCAATCTTCCTCGTGGCGGCTGACAACCGCCACATTCGCCCCCGCAGAAGCAAGGTGCTCCGCCGCGCATCTACCAATGCCACTTGTCCCACCGGTCACAATAGCTGTCTTCCCCTTCAAAGAAAAGCGCTCAAGTACATCAATCATCCTTCGTTTCCTCCCATCGACCGGATGCATAGTCTACGGTCTTATTTTTAAAAGCGCGAAACGTCCTTCGGGTCATCAATAGGCGATTAAATGCTCCCTGTCCACACGCAATACCAATCATGGAAAATAAAGCATCAATGGTGCACAGTTGGGACACGCGTGCGTTCATAGCGTCGGTAATCATTGTGGTTTCATCGGTTTTTACTGTGATCACCACATCGGATAATCCAGCTAATGTAGAATCCGAAAAACCCGTGAGTGATAGTATAGAGGCGCCGTATGCACGAACATTTGCCAAGGGTGCAACAATATCCCGCGTCTCTCCTGACATGGAAATGCAAAAGAACAGATCATCGGGATTTGGATTAGATAAAATTGCCGCATTAATGTGTGGGTCTGGAGAGAAGTGACAGTTGAGCCCCAATTCCAGAAAGCGAAAGTGGGCATAGTAGCAAATGGCTGCGGACACCGCCTGACCCAACAGCACGATGCGATGCGCACGCATCAACAGTTCCACCGCCTTTTCATACTCCTCTCCGTTATCAAGGGTTGCGTTGGCCTCCAGCGTCAATACTGCTCCATTGAAAATCTTACGCTTGATCTCCGAGGGAGAATCGTCGATGCTGATATCTTCGTAGGAATGATAAAAGGTTTTGCTGGAAATCTCTTGTGTGATTTTGAGCTTAAAATCTTTATATCCCTTAAATCCCAGAGAGCGGTAAAATCGTACAATCGCCGATTCACTCTTGTTTCCCGTTTTCTGAGCAAATTCTGAAATAGAGCTCTTCACCATCTCATCAGGATTATGCAGCACATAATCTGCAATTCTTTGCTGACCCCTGGACATGTTTGAATAGTTCTGTTGAATCAGAGCAAGCGTAGGATAGGTAGACGTTCGGCCATCCTGAATAATCTCTGCCATCATTTCAACTCCTATGTATCTTCAGATAGAACGTTTGCTTCCATCAGAAGCTTTATCTTTCCTTATTCTCATTTTATCATATTTTTTCAACACTTGCAATCCTGCCGCGCCTCATATTAGAAAAAAATTCTTTTTTATTGTAGTTTCAAATACAATATAGAAGGTAATTTGTGTAAAATTTAATCTTAATTATTGACATTTGCTCTAAATTATTGTATTATCAGTTCAATTAAAAGAAGAAATTTTTTTATTTATATCATATCACGAAACTAACTTGTCGAATCAGAAAATCAGAACAATACGCAGGAGGGCAAAAAATGCATTTAAATGGCAGAAAGGTCTTTATTACAGGTGCAAGCTCCGGTATCGGCGCAGGGACTGCAAAAGTATTTGCTCAGGCAGGTGCCACGGTAGCACTGTGCGCACGTTCCGTAGAAAAGTTAGAAAACCTGCATAGAGAAATTCTACAATGCGGAGGAACAGCTCTGATCTTTCCTGCGGACGTCACGGACCACGAACAACTCAAATCTGCGCTTACCCTTGCTGCAAAAAATATGAACGGATTGGATATCATCGTTCACTGTGCAGGAATCACTGTCAAAGGGAAACTGGAAGAAATGGCGGAACAGGACTGGGAGACCGTATTGAACACGAATCTGAAATCCACCTATGAAATAGCCCGACTGGCCTATCCCTATTTGTTGGAATCGACGAAACGTCAACCCGCCAAATTCCTGGCTATCGGATCAGTGGGGACTTATCTGGGCATTCCCCTCTCCGCCGCCTATTGTGCCTCCAAGGGCGGTCTGGTACAGCTAATTCGTGCGCTAGCCGTCGAATGGGCAGGAAGGGGAATTTGTGTCAACGCCGTATGTCCAGGGTATGTGCGCACGCCGCTCTCCGAAGGTGCATTGAGCATTGGCGATACCTATCAGAAGGTCGTTTCTAGAATTCCTATGAAACGCATTGGGGATGTGGAGGATGTAGGAAACGCCTTGCTATTTCTCGCCTCTGGAAAATCCGATTACATTACCGGAACCACATTAAATGTAGACGGCGGACTGCTCGGCGCCGCTTACACCATGGACGAATAGCACCGCCATAAAAGCGATGAAATCATAAGGAAAGAGGAGGAAACGAAAATGGAATTGAAGGATAAGATCTGTGTCATCACCGGCGGAACCAGCGGCATCGGCAAGCGCACCGTGGAACGATTTGTGGAAGAAGGCGCAAAGGTTGTATTCTGTGGTCGCCGTAGAGAGCGCGGCGAAGCGATCGTACAGGAAATACAAGCCCGTAACTATCCCGGAGAAGTACGCTTTTTTCATGGTGATGTCAGCTGCGAAAATGATGTGCGCCGACTGGCCGAATATGTGAAGGAAGAATTCGGAAACTGTGAAGTGTTGTTTACAAACGCTGGCGTACATCAATCTGGTAAGCTCCATGAAACAACACCTGATCAATGGGATCGGATCATGAACATCGATGTTCGAGGCGTCTATTTGTGCTGCTATTACTTTCTTCCACAGATGCTGGAAAAGAACTACGGTACCATCATCAACATGTCCTCTGTTTCCGGTCTGCTGGGTGATACGGACATGGTTGCCTACAATACAGCCAAGGGCGCCATTACCAACATGACCCGCTGCATGGCTCTAGATTATGCAGATCGGGGCATACGAGTCAACGCAGTCTGTCCCGGCATGACCCGTACAGAGATTCTGGAAAACACATTCCACTGCGTAGCAGGAGCTGAAGAAAAATTCAAGGCAGCCTATCCCGTACATTATGTGGCAGAAGCAGACCAGGTAGCAGATGCGGTGATTTTTCTAGCCTCTAGAAAGGTAGACTACCTCAACGGCATCAACCTGCCTATTGACGGTGGACTCACGGCTCACACGGGACAGCCACCCATGGGCAAGTACTGACGGAGGCCAATCGTGAGAAGAGTATTGATTACAGGGGCTGCCAGTGGCATCGGTTTTGAAACTGCTCTGCGTTTTGCGGCTTTGGGAGACAAAGTGATCGCTTGCGATCTAAACAGGACCGGTCTGGCCGAACTCCGGGCAACGTCAGGCAAGAGCGGAAACATTCACCCGGTAGAAATGAATCTGATGGACTTGGAAAGCTTTGAAAGAGTGGAAGATGAGGTGCGCCGCTTAGGTGGTTTGGACGTACTGATCAACTGTGCTGGCATCTGCTCCGGCACGCGCTTGGACGAAATACAACCTCAGGAGTGGGACAGAACATACGCCATCAATATTCGCGGTCCATTTTTCCTCACTCAGAGATTGTTGCCCTATTTGAAGGCAGGCCAGCATGCTTGTATCGTCAATGTCAGTTCTATGGCGGGCTTTACCGGCGGAATTCAAAGTAACCCCGCCTATTCCAGTTCCAAGGCAGCCGTCACCTGTACCACCAAAAATCTGGCAAAGTTCTGTGCTCCCCATGGGATTCGGGTCAACGAAGTATCCCCCGGTACGGCACAGACTCAAATGACCATGAACTGGCTGGGTGAGGATGGGCTAAAACCTTTTGCCGAGCGAGTTCCGTTGGGTAGGGTGGCTGTGGCCGAGGATATCGCTAAAGTCATCCTATTTCTAGCCAGTAAAGAAGCAGGATTTATCACGGGCCAATCCATTCAGGTCAACGGCGGAATGTACATTCCGTAATGTGTTGGAAAAGTAGGTGGCTGATAAGTTGATTGAAAACAATGAAATTGTAGTGTCCATGGAACACATCAGCAAGAGCTTTGGCGGCGTATATGCGCTCAAAGATGTATGCTTTGATGTCAAACGGGAAATTCATGCAATCGTAGGACACAACGGAGCGGGAAAATCCACTCTGATGAAGACACTGATG
Source organism: Clostridiales bacterium (assembly GCA_019419995.1). Classification (GTDB taxonomy): domain Bacteria; phylum Bacillota; class Clostridia; order Christensenellales; family Aristaeellaceae; genus SFTH01. The sequence continues at coordinate 182,434 of JAHZHZ010000001.1, read as the reverse complement.
GGTGCTTACCGGCAGGATTCCGGTCAGATCTATCTCAATGGTAAAGAGTTGCGCATCAGTTCCCCTCGAGAGGCCTTGGAAAATAAAATTGCCATGGTCTGGCAAGAACTCGCCAATTATCCCAATATGACAGTCACGGAAAACATGCTCATGCGTCGCTTCGTGATGAAAAAAGATGGTCGTAATATAGACTGGAAGGCTAGCCATGCGCTGTGCAGGGACTATCTGGAACGGATGGATCTGGACATTGATCCTAATACAAAAATGGGACAATTGCCTCTGGCCCATCAGCAGCTGGTAGAATTTGCAAAAGCAATGTCCTTTGATCCCGCAGTGCTGATCCTGGATGAGCCCACCTCCTCCCTATCCATTGCAGAACAGGAAGTGCTTTACGAAAAAATACGCCTGATTAAATCCAAGGGCGTAGCAATCATCTTTATATCGCACAAGCTGGATGAAGTACTGATGCTATCGGATCGGATCTCCGTGTTTAGAGATGGTCAAAAGGTTTTCACCCGACCAGCGGCAGAGCTAAGCAAAAAGGATATTGTAACCGCCATCGTAGGAAAGGAAACCAATCTATTAGAGAATCTGCACCACGAAGGTAGCTTTGAGGCTGATTCTTCCGGCCACGAATGTGCCGTTGAAATTCGCAATCTGAGCATTGAACGCAAAGTACATGACGTGTCCATCCGTGCCCACAGAGGTGAAGTGGTGGGTGTTGTGGGAGTTGAAGGCTCCGGGATTTCGGAAATTGGACTGACATTGATGGGTATACAGCAAGAATATTCTGGTGAATATCTCATCGACGGCAAGCCCTGTCACTTCGGTTCTCCCAAGGACGCAGTGGCCGCCGGCATCGGGTATGTGCCAAAAAACCGTAAGGAAGAGGGCATTATTCCCGGTATGAACGTAGGTGACAATATCATTCTGGCCTCCCTACGCGAAGTGAGCCGCACGGGTTTTGTACGCAAAAAGTTAGCCCAAAACGCCATCGGAATGGTCATGGACGAGGTAGATCTACTGCCCCGCAACCCAAGCATCAAAATGGAATCTCTCTCCGGCGGCAACCAGCAGAAAGGCGTCATTGGGCGATGGATCAGCCGCAAATGCCGGATTTTAATTTTGGACGAACCCACGCGTGGCGTAGACGTGGGCGCCATAGATAAAATCTACTCACTGGTTCGCAAAATGGCAAATGAAGGCTTGAGCGTCATTGTCATTTCCGCAGAATTCGAAGAGATCCATTCTATTGCAGATCGCCTGATCGTGATGAACGACGGCCGCATTGTGGGTGAGCTGAATCCAAAGCGCTGTAGCTGGGAAGAAGCATTTGCCCTGGCGGTCAAGTAAAAAAGGAGACGGATACCTTGAATAGTAAGGCAAAGAGCAGCAATAAGTTTCTAAAAATGCTTACCAAAAATGGAGTGGTGCTGATTTTTATCGTGCTGTTGGTCGGTTTTGCCATCCTCACCAAGGGCATCAGCATCCGGATTTCCAACATTAAAAGCCTGCTGATTTCCACTGCCTCCACGGGACTGATGGCCATCGGCATGACGCTGGTCATCATCGACCGCGGCATCGACCTTTCCGTAGGCGGTGTGGCAGCACTCAGCAGCGCCATCGGCGCCATACTGATGACTCGCTATTCATGGCCCTGGTTGCTGTGTGTGCTAGTGATGCTACTCATCGGCGTACTGGTTGGCTCGCTCAATGGTGTATCCATTGCTATTCTTAAAATGCCACCCTTCATCTGTACCATGGCAACTTTGAAAATCAGTACAGGCCTGGCGCACTTCATCCTGGGAGGCACTACGATCTACGGGCTGAACGAACACCACTCTGTGTTTGGTCAGAAATACTTAGTAGGAATTCCAGTATGCGTATGGATGCTGGCGGCATTTATGTTGTTCGTATTCTGGATTCTGCGTTATTCCAGCTTTGGGCGTGAGCTCTATGCCATGGGTGGCAATCCTAAGGCAGCGTGGACCACTGGCATCAATGTGCGCAGAAACCGCATTCTGATTTACATCGCCAGCGGCTTTATGGCCTCGGTGGCGGCCCTGGTAATCACCTCCAAGATCATGTGTGCCCAAGTATCTATTGGTGAAGGCAGTGAACTGGATGCCATTGCCAGTGCGGTGATTGGTGGCGTTTCTATGGCAGGAGGCGAAGGTGGTGTACTGGGCGCAGTATTGGGCTCCATCGTCATCAACATGATCAACAACGGCCTCAATCTGATGCGCGTATCTCCCTATATCCAAACTGCCATCAAGGGGTTGGTCATCTTTGTAGCGGTCGCAGCGGACGTGTTACGGCGCAGGAAAGAACTGGACCCCCACTAAATGTGAATCGTTAGGAGCAGAGGCTCCTGGCATAAAGAAAAGGAGAGAGATGAAATGAAAAAGGCACTGGTAATTCTCATGGTACTCATTCTGACCCTGGTACAATTTGCAGTGGCCGAGGAAAGTCCGCTGGCTGGACTCGCGGTCAAAGAGGACGGCACACCGATGGTTCTTGGCTACGTTCTCAACGAAACAGGCTCCGGCTGGATGTCCACCAGCTACGGTTACACTAAGGCACTGTGGGAAAACGCAGGTGGCGAATTCATCGCCTATGTCTCCGACTACGATTCCGAATTTGAATCGGACAGCATCGATCAGCTGATGGAACTCAAAGCTGATGCCATCCTTGTGCATCCAGGTGACAGCTACGCCATCGCTCCCAAAGTACAACAGGCTATGGACGCAGGCTTCCCCGTCTTTGCAGTGGATATGGGTGTTGAAGGCGCAGATGTAGTGTCCTACATTCATCAAGACCAGTACGCTGCCGGTGCCGCTTGCGGCAAGGGCGTAATGGAAGCCTTCTCTGAAGAGAATCCGGCCAATGTACTTATCATTGCCGGCGGACTGGAGCAGAACGGTGCCCAGCAGCGTCAGGCGGGCTTCGAAGATGCTGTAAAAGACTGTGATTACATAAACATCGTCTACACCGTAGAGGCGAGCTGGTCTTCAGACAAAGCTTTTGACGGCATTATGACTATGTTTGAATCCAACCCCGAAATCAACTGCATCTATACCCATTCAGATATCATGATGCAGGGCATCATTGAAGGTTTGCGTACCAAAGGCAAGCTGTTTAAGTCCGGCGAAGAAGGCCATATCTTCCTCGCTTCCATTGATGCAGACCCGCTGGGTATTTCCACCATGAAGGATGGTTACCTGGACATCATAGGTGAACTGAATTCCTCCATGCATTCAGTTGTGGCCATCAACGCAATCCTGGCTTATCTGCATGGCCTGGAGATAGAGAACGACTATCTGCTGGAAACTGTTCTGGTCACCCCCGAAAATGTGGATGATGCGGCTCGCTGGGGAGCAATGGCCACTAACTTTGGCGACTTTGAAAATTGGCCGGTACTGGAGCAGGACTACTGCGACGTTGTAAAACTTCTGGCCGAATGATTCCATACGTATGCAGGTTTCGGAATTTTTCAATTCCGAAACCTGTGCCCCCAAACTTCGGTGCCAAGCCGACTACTAAGGGAGAAGAGGCGAACAGCATGTTGCTAGAACTCAGTTATCCTTTAAGCGAAAACATTCCCAAATGGCCAACCAATCCCAATGAACACTACACTGCAGAACAATCCACATCTCGCGGCGATCCCTGCAATGCCAATTCCGTATTCCACCACATACACAATGGTACGCACGTAGACTCGCCCCGGCATTTCGATCCAAATGGACGTACCATTGACGAAATTCCTGTGGAAGACTTCTACTACACCTCCCCCGGCATCATCCGGGCGCCCAAGAAAAAGGGCGAGTATATCACCCTTTCAGATTTAAAATCTGTACAGTTTCCTCTGGAAGAATGCGACCTTCTGTTTTTATACACGGGATACTGTGAACTGCGAGAAAGTCAGCCGGACGCATTTGTGGATCACTTTCCCTTCATCGCTCCAGAAGCTGCCCAATACTTACGCAGCAATTTCCCCAAACTGAAAGCAATCGCCATTGATTCCATCAGCGTCGATTCCCAGGACGCCAGCACAAACGGCTTTCCTACTCACCACGCTCTTCTTGAAAAAAATCCCATGCAGCCCGAAAGGACACTGCTCTTATTTGAAGATGTCAATATACGGCCCATACTGAGTGTGGAAAAAATTGAAGCTGTATGCGCCTTCCCCATCCGTTGGAAGGGTTTGGAAGGAGCCCCCGTTTCGATGGTAGCGTTTACAAAATAAAAGCAAATGAGGAGATAATTATGTTTAGACTTAAAGGCGTTATTCCCCCAATGATCACTCCCTTCAAAGAAAATGGCGATTTGGACAAGGACAGCTTGATTCAACTGGTGCAGTTTCTTAGCAAGCGCGTGGACGGTCTGTTTATCTGTGGATCCTACGGCTGCGGCGCACTGATGACCCTCGAAGAACGCAAAACTGTTGCGGAAATTGTACGCAAATATGCGGACCCTCAGACGCGCATAATCGTACATACAGGTACCACCACCACCAGGGATACTGTCGCACTGACCTTGCACGCCAAGGCTATCGGTTGTGACGCTGCCTCTGCGGTAGGCCCCTATTACTTCCAGTATACAGAAAATGACCTGATCAAATATTACAGCGATATTCTGGATCAAGCGGGAGATTTTCCCTTCTACGTCTACCATAATCCAAAGTTCCAGGGCTATGAAACCAGCTTGAACACTCTAAAAGTACTCAAGGAAAGGGGCCTTTCAGGAATAAAGGACGCTACTTTTGACATTCTTAAATATGCTGCTTACCAGCGAGAGCTAGCCGATGAGAACTTTGATATAGCCCTAGGCACCGAGGCAATGTGGATCTCCGCACAGGTATTGGGCTGCGAAGCTTACATCCCCGGCATTGGCAACGTATTCCCGGATCTGTGTAAAAAAATGTGGCTACAGGCCATGAACGGTGAACGGGAAGCTAGCGTAAAGACACAGTTTGAAGTCAACCAACTTCGTGATATCATGTATTTTGCACGTTCCACTCAGCTAGCCATCTACGCCATTGCAGAGATTCTTGGTATTATCAAGGCCTACCCACGTGCGCCTTTCGTAGCCGCTACAGAACAGGAAAAGGCGAAGATCAAGGCGGCGCTCATCGAAATGGGGGCGATGTAGCCATGTATTACATCACCATCGACTGCGGGACTACCAATTCCCGCGCCTACGTGGTGGACGAAGGCGGTCATATTTACGGCAAGGCGACCCGCCAAGTGGGCGTCAAGGACACTGCGGAAACAGGAAGCCGGGACAGGCTTCGCACCGGGCTACGAGAAATCGTAGCCCAGGCTGTCGCTGTCTCCTCCGTGCCCCGGCAGGATATTCGGGCAATCTTTTCCTCCGGCATGATCACCTCGGAAATTGGCCTGCATGAAATCCCTCACATCAGCGCACCTTGCTCCCTGACAGATTTGGCGGATTCCATTGTAAAGGTTTCGGATACTGGAATTGTGGAGGATATTCCGGTGTATTTTATCCGCGGCATCAAAAACAGTATGTCCACCGCCCCCAGCTTTCCCGCTGCTCAAGTAGGCGAATGCGACTTTATGCGCGGAGAAGAGGTACAACTAGCAGGACTCATGGCGCGCAAAAATGTCGTTTTACCTGCTACCGCCGTCATACTTTCCTCGCACACCAAGTTTAATTCTCTGGATGCTCAGGGTACGTTGCTGGGTTCTCTAACAACCATGAGCGGTCAGCTGCGTGCAGCAATTCTGGAAAAGACCTTTGTGGGCAAGTCTGTAGAAAAGCGCGAAAACACACAACAACGCCCAGAGAATTATTTTGACCCCCAAATCGTCCGGGAGGCTGCTCGGTGGATCCATGAAGTGGGCCTTGTGCGCGCATTAATGTTCCCCCGATTTATGGACGTATTGTTGGACACGGAGTGGTATGAGCGCAGCCTGTTCTTTGAAGCGTTAATCGCTGCGGAGGATATGTTGGCCATCAAGCAAATGCATCTGTTTACGGATACACCCTCAAACCACTTCTATTTGATCGGTCATCCTGACCGATGCAGGTTGTACAGCTTCATTCTGAAAGAGAATGATCCTTCAGCCACTGTAGAAGAAATCAGTGATGTGGACGAAATTGACGCATTGAGCATTCAAGGCATTCTTCGCATCGCTACCCTGGGAGGTTTGATGCAATGAACAGATTTAAAATTGTATTCGCGGATTATTACTATCCCAATCTGGATGCGGAAATGGAAGAGCTGCGAGCATTGGGAGAAGAACTGGACATCATAGATCTACCCAAACAAATCCCTGGCGGCGTAAAAGACCCCAGGAAACTGATCGACTATGCCCGGGACTGTGATGCTCTAATCGTACAATTTGCTAACATAGATGCTCAATTCATTAGCCAGCTGGAAAAATGCAAGGTAATTGCACGCTACGCCATTGGCGTCGATACCATCGATGTTGCTGCTGCAAGAGAAAAAGGCATATGCGTAGCCAATGTTCCGGACTACTGCATTAATGAAGTGGCAGACACCGCCGCGGCGCACATTCTAAATGCTTTGCGCAAATTATCAGTAACCCGGGATATGCTACTACAAAATACATTCGAAATGAATCGTGCAGGCCGAGTCTTTCGATCCGAGAACGCCTGTCTGGCTCTGCTGGGATTTGGAAATGTGGCCCGCAACCTATACGGGAAAATGAGGCCGTTTTTTCATAGAATTGTGGCTTATGACCCCTATTTTTCTGACGTTCAATCCTATCCGGACGTGGAATTTGTCTCCCTGCAAGAGGCGCTGAAAGCAGCAGATGTCATCTCCGTACATGTGCCTCTGAACGCTCATACTCAGAATATGCTTTCAGACGATCAGTTCAACCAGACGAAGATGGGTGCCATACTGGTTAATACTGCCAGAGGCGGCATCATTGATGAAGCTGCCATGCTCCGAGCGTTGGATAATGGACATTTGGCCTTTTGTGGTCTGGACGTAATCAGCACAGAGGATTTTGAACATTCCCCGCTACTGAAGCATCCTAAGATTGCGCTCACGCCTCACGTCGCCTGGAGATCAGAAGAAGCTCAGGCTGAACTTCAGCGCAAAGTAGCGCGCAACGTTGTCCAGGTGCTCAAAACCGGAACCACGCGCTATGCAGTTCAGTAAGAGGAGAAATCAACATGAAAATTACCAATTACGAGGTTTACACTCTATCTACAGGTTGGCGCAATTTGACCTACCTTATGATTGAAACCAACGAGGGAATCGTGGGCTTTGGAGAGGCGCATATCGTGGGCAAAACGCATACCGTGCGCGAATATCTGCGTGATATTCGCCGCCACATCATTGGCCATGACGTCTTTAACATTGAAGCTCTCTATGAAAAGATCACCTTATTGGATTTTGGCGCTCCAGGACAGGTAGCGATGACAGGCCTGGCCCTGATTGAAATGGCCTGCTGGGACTGCATTGGCAAAAAACTAAAGGTGCCAGTCTATCAGCTGTTGGGCGGTGCTGTGCGCGATCGAATTCCTGCTTATGCAAATGGATGGTACACTGTGGAACGCACACCCGAAGCCTTTCATGCTGCTGCCAAACGCGTGGTGGAGCGCGGTTACAAAGGGCTCAAGTTCGACCCCTTTGGAAACGGAAACATGGAATTGACCCGAGATCAATACTTTGAAGCAATGGATCTGGTAGAGGCGGTAGCGGATGCCGTTGGACCACGGGTTCAAATGCTGATTGAAATGCACGGCCGCTTTTCCATGCATCAAGCGGTAGAAATCTGCAAAGACCTGGAAAAGTTCAAGCCCGGCTTCGTAGAAGAGCCCTGCCGTCCATTGGACGTAGGCGCCCTAAAGTATGTCATTGATCATACTACAGTTCCCATCGCGGCAGGCGAGCGGCTGTATCTGGCCACGGCATATAACGATGTCTTCCGCGAGCGGCTGGTCAACATTGTCCAACCAGATATCTCCCAATGCGGAGGACTTTTGGAAGTTAAGAAAATCTGTTCCACGGCAGAAACGCTCTCAATGATGGCAGCGCCGCACAATGTAGGCGGCATCATTGCTACTGCTGCTAACGTTCATCTGATGGCAACGCTGCGCAACGGTAAGATATTGGAACACTTTAATGATTTTTCCGATTCTTACGTCAAAAATGTGGGAACTCCCTATCCGGAAGTTGTCGACGGTTACTTCCTATTGCCCAGCGGTTACGGCTGGGGCATAGAAGTGGATATGGACTTTCTCCGCAAAAGTCAGGCCATTGGCGAAGATGGAGTAATTCTGGATCCTGGTCTGAACATGTATAAATCCACCAGCTGGAACAAGCGTTCCCAGAAATAGTCTCCTTCTTTATCCCTATTTATTCAGCCCGCCGTTTCACTTACCGCGCTTGTCGCGAGAAAAATCAACGGCGGGCTTCGTGCGTCTCTCAACATATGTATTCACTGGAGCCTGATTTTTTCTAGCCTGAAGCGGTCAGCAATAACCGCTTCAAAAAGATCACTGCTGTCAGTATAGCCGCAATGATATACTGGCCTTCCGCATTTTCGTGCCCTTTACGAGCTCAAATGCCCTTAAACCCTTGTGATAATTATGTGCCCTGTCCTACCCAGCGCCCTCTGCAAAACTACTATAACTTTTGTCCTTCATATGGATATCGGCATAACGCCAAAAATGTATAAAAAAGGCAGGCCATTTTCCTTAATTGTACGGCCTGTCTGACAATTGGTTGACCTGCGTTCAAACTATAAATTTCTAATAATTTACGTAGTATTTTAATTCTGAGCGCTTTGTTATTCCAATCTTCTGGTAAATAATAGCCAGATATGCTTTCACTGAACTAACTGATATCGCCATATAATCCGCAATTTCCTGATTGCTTCGTCCCTTTGCTGCCAGCATCGCAATGGAGAATTCGTAGGGAGTCAAGGTATCCGTCACTTTAAAGCGTGCATTTGGATTATGAATTTTCATCCAAGCCCGACTGAATCGGTACACAATTTCAGATATTTGCTGGTATAGTTCCGGCTGATTGGTCCGAATTTTGCGTTCCACCAACCCTTGTAGCATCCCATGATGTTCCGCAAATGGTTCAAAATATCCCTCTGGAAGTGCAATTTCCCATGCACGATCAAAAAATTTTTGAGCTTCCTGATGTTGCGCAAGACTATTCGAGGCCATCGCGCCCACTATATTCAGATAAATAGCAGCAATTGGATAGGGCTGATGCATCAGAGCCATAGCCGCTTCCACTTCTCCAATGGTCCGCTGATATTGCTTTTGCAGATATAGGGCATGGGTTCTTCCATAAAGAGCCATATAGCGTACACCTTCAGGGAATCGAGACAAATGCGGAATTAAATGAACGATGTCGGCATTTTCTTCATGGAAGTAAATTTTCGAAATTATGGTAATGAGTTCGCTTTCCATGCGCACCGTTTCATTCTGCGCGCATTGCCCTTCTCGCAGAATTTCCTCAAAATCGGCCATGCAGGTACGCACATCCCCACAGCCAACCGATGCCATTGCATGCAGCCATCGCGCAGAGAGACGAATTTCAGCACTTTCACTGGAAAAGCAGGACTTTGCTGCCTCTTTCGCCTGATCCACCTTACCCTGAAAGTAAAATTGTCCAGCCCAGGCAACAGCACGCTCTTCTTCATCCTCAATCCGCAAAACAGCATCCTGAAATTTGCCACTCGCATAAGAAAGCGCCAAAATCGGCATGAAACACTTAGCTCTTTGCTTCGTCAACCCGGCGGTGCCATGCTTGCGCCGGCGATCCACTGGCTTTTGCGCATCTGAAGGAACAAGCCACCCTCGCTCTTTCCTGATTGCTCCAACTATGCGCCCCTCATTTAAATACATATTGACCGTTCGAACAGACAATCCCCATCGATTAGCCGTTTCTTTAACCGTCAAATATTCCATGAGAACTCCTTTCTGTATACCGCAAATCTTAACAGTATACTGATTAACCAAGGCAAGACTATCCATGTTAACGAATATGGACTAAATTTTCACACCAACATTTTTAGAATATCACAGCCTTCCTATTTTAGCAACAGGGTTTTTAGATCCTACATCATTCACAAGTCTATATTAGCGCATTCATTCCATAACAAAAGCCTCTGAAATCCTACTACTTTCAGAGGCTTTTCTTTGGAAAATGGTCAAAATCTATTTAAAGAAATATCATGAGATTCATAGTTGTGTTGTTCCAGCGCGCCTGGACATTTTTGAGCAACGCTTCCTGTTTTTGCTGCATTGAGGAAGAACACACACCAGCAAATACACTACTGCAAAATAGATGAGACCTCCCAACATATCCAAAATTGCGTGCTGTTTAATCAACAGCGTGGAGACATTGATCATCAAACCCAACAGCGCAATGCCCCACTTGACTGTTGGCCTAATACTAGAGGACCGAAAAGCCGCACACATTGCAGCGAGGGTACCCACCACATGCATGCTTGGAAATACATTGGTATTGGTATCCACTGCATAAATCCCGCTCACCAGTCGTTCTGCCAATCCATTGCCCTCTAGCACTACGGGCCGAAGATTCTGGGCGCTGGGCAGTAGGAAAAAGGTCGCCAGGGAAGCTGAAAGTCCCAAAATAACCATCCATCCATATTCTATAAAAGTTCGCCTATCTTTAACCAGAAGCCACAGGGTCATGCCGATCATTAACGGATACCAGCTAACATAGGCAAATACAAAACCTGGAACAAACGGAATTTTCAAATCCAGCGCACAGTCAGTAATCCAGTAACGGGAAACCTGTGTGCGCTCAGCCAGATAGAAAATCAATAAATACAGCGGCAGATATAATAGCATCCAAACCTCCCGCCCAAGTTTGATTCGTTTCATCTGGATATCATCTCCGATACTTTTCTCTCGCGTTGGATCAACATTGTATGCTGGAAATATAAACACGGCATGAACCTCCTGAAATTATCGGATTTAATTCCCGGGAACAAAATCTGCTTGCCCCTCTGTCTTGTATTCGTTATAATGAATACAATAAAGTATGAGGAGTTGATGCGCATGCTCTTTATGGGAATCGACGCCGGAACACAGGGCGTACGCTGTGTGGTTGTCAATGAGCGGGGAGAACTGGCCACCGCTCACTCTGTCCCCTTTTCCACCTTGAATATCGCGCAGCAGGAAGGATGGTACGAACAATCCCCTGCGGACTGGATCTCAGCAGCGGAAACCGCTATTCGCGCCTGTACCGCTGAAATCGCACACCCTGAGGAAATCGTTGCCATTTCTATAGACGGTACAAGTGGCACGATTGTTCCCCTGGACCGGGATATGCGTCCTCTCACCAACGGAATTATGTACAATGATCCCCGCGCAAGAGTCCAGGCAACTCGCATCCATCAGAGCATGGGCTCAATAGAGGACAAGCTGGGTTACCGCTTCGGCGCATCCTTTTCCCTGCCCCGCATTCTCTGGATTCACGATCAATTGCCTCAAATTTATGAGCGCACCGCTCTCTTTGCACATCAGGCAGATTATATTGCCGGAACCCTGTCGGGAGAATTTGCCGTATCGGATTACAGCAATGCTCTCAAAACAGGCTATGACCTGATTGACGGATGCTGGCCGAAAACATACGCTTCCGTATTAGGGCTGGATTTAAACAAATTGCCCCGAATATCCGCTCCTGGATCTGCCGTCGCCCAAGTCTCCCCCGCCACAGCCCGACGGTTAGGTCTGTCTCCTTCTACGCTGATCACCGGTGGTTCCACTGACGGCTATGCGTCTGCCTTGGCCGCTGGTGCCGTTGGCGCTGGTCGCTGGGCCTCTATCATCGGCACCACCTTCGTGCTGAAGGGCGTCACCAAAAAGCTGGTTATCGATCCCAGTGGCTCCAGCTACTCCCACCGGCTTCCCGGCGGCGAGTGGTTACTGGGCGGTGCGGCAAATCTGGGAGGCCGGATTCTGAATTTTGCCCGGGGCGAAAAGAGTTTTGACGAAATGAATGCAGCCAGCGAAAATCTGATCCCCACCGGCGTGCGATGCTATCCCCTTGTGGGCAGGGGAGAACGCTTCCCCTTCGTCCATCCAGACTGTGAAGCCTTTTATGTAGGAGATGTCACTGGGGGCAAGCTGTATCCTGCCATCATGGAAGGTGTAGGTTTTGCTGAACGGTTGTCCTTCGAACGAATGCAGTCACTGGGTTGTGAAGTAGGCCCCAGCATCTGCACCACTGGCGGGGCTTGCCGCAGCCCGCTGTGGCTGAAGATTCGCGCCTCCATTCTGGGACGCCAATTGAAGGTGCCAGAAGTGGTAGACGCGGCCATGGGATCCGCTCTGCTGGCCGCATCCGGACATTTTGGTTCTCTGGAAGCGGCCGCAGAGGCCATGATTCGCTACCGCACGCTGGTAGATCCGGATGCTGCGCTGACCGAACAGTATGGGGATATTTATGCGCACTTCCGAGAAGACATTCAAAAAATCTACAATGTGGAGGTTTAAATGAGCATATATAAGGATTGCGACGTGCGTGGCATCTATGGAAAGGAACTGACTGCACGGGACGCTTATGGCATCGGGCGAGGGTTGGCCACCCTGGCCCCAGGCAAATTCCTGGTAGGCGGTGACGTTCGCCTGTCCACACCAGAGTTAAAAGAAGAACTCCTGCGCGGACTGCTGGACTCCGGAGCCAATCCGGTGGATCTGGGCACAATTCCCACGCCCGTATTATACTTTGCCCTCAAACGCTCCGGTGCGGGAGCGGGAGCCACGGTCACAGCCTCCCACAATCCTCCTGAATACAACGGCATAAAATTTATGATCGGCAGCCAGCCGGTCACTCGTGCCATCATGGATAAATTGCAATCTCTGGTTGCACTAAACGAATTTGCCACTGGCTCCGGCCATCTGAGCCACTGGGATATCATCCCTGAATACCTGGATTCCCTCGCGACTCGTTTCCACGCTTCCCGGCCGCTGCACGTGTTGGTAGACGCAGGCTGCGGTGCCATGGGAAATGTGGCCCCTCAAGCCTTCCGGCAAGCAGGATATCGGGTGACAGAATTGAGTTGTGTGCCCAATGGAGCCTTTCCCGATCGTTCTCCAAATCCCGCTGACTACAGCTGCCTTGGCCAAACCTGTCAGGCAGTTCGAGAGGCCGGCGCAGACTTTGGTGTGGCCTTTGACGGCGATGGTGACCGGGCAGTCTTTATAGATGAAACAGGTGTACCAGTACAAAATGAAAAGTCCCTTGTGCTTTTCATTCGTTCATTGCTCAGGTCCAGGCCTACACCCGTGGTATACGATCAGAAATCCTCCTCCATCATCCGGGATGCCGTTTTGGAAATGGGCGGTACCCCGTTGCCGGAGAGGAGCGGTCATGCTTTCATCAAAAAACGCTTTTTGGAAAATGGCGCCGCGCTGGCGGGAGAAGTGAGCGGACATTTTTTCTTTGGCGAATTGGGATATGATGACGGTTTGTTCGCCGCACTATTAATGGCAGAGCTAATCGCCTCCGGAAACGAAAGTCTGGGATCTCTGGTTGGAAAAATCCAATGTCCGCCCATCACTCCGGATATCCGCATTCCCTGCCCCTACGACCAACAGCAAAGTTGGCTGGATGCTGCAGAGAAAATGGCTGACTCTGAAGGTGCCCAGATCAGTCATTTGGACGGCGTGCGGGCTGAATTCCAAAATGGTTGGTTCCTGTTGCGCAAGTCTGTCACAGCGGAGCAGATCACCTTGCGGGCTGAAGCTCGCAGTGCAGCGCAGCTGAAGGAGTTGCTTAGCCGCCTTTGCTCTGTTTTACCCAATACGGTTCGATCTGTCCTCGTCGATATAAACCTTCTGGACAAATAAATTTTATGATCAGGAGCGCTTCGTTTGGAGCGCTCCTTTATTGTCAGCACGGAATTCGCAGTACGCTACAGAGAGCCTTTTCCCACAAGCATCATCTTTTAAAATGAGTTGTCTTTCTGGAGAAGTACTACAGTGGAAATATTTCGCTCAATTTCGCATGCACACGTAATTTATTGCAAAAATAGTAGAAAAATTACATACATTATAATATAATAAAGATATCTTTATTCGCATTAAGATTCTATCAATATGGATAAAAGGATGAACGTATGAACATTATCATTGCCGGCTGCGGCAAAATTGGCATTACTCTGCTCTCTGCCCTGCTTGCGGAAGGCCACGATATCGTCGCTGTGGATTCCAATCCCACTGTCATCGAGGAAATTTCCAACATGCATGACAGCATGTGCGTCTGTGGCAGCGCCACAGACTGTGAGACCTTGTCAGAGGCCGGCATTGAAAAAGCAGAACTATTTGTGGCGGTTACAGATTCAGACGAGCTGAATATGCTCAGCTGTTTCATTGCTCGCAAAATGGGTGCCCGCCACACTGTAGCCCGTATTCGCAGCCCTGAATACAATGATCGAAATCTGGGCTTCATGCGCCAACATCTGAATCTCTCCATGTCACTTAACCCGGATCTGTTGGCCGCGCAGGAACTATATCACCTCTTTAAGCTTCCCAGCGCAGCAAAAATTGAATACTTCTCCAGGCGCAGTCTGGAAATGGTGGAACTGGTTGTACGGGATAATTCTCCCTTTTGCGGTGTACAGCTGAGCGAATTACGCAAAAAGTATCAGGCCAAATTTCTGATCTGTGCCGTTCAGCGCGGGGAGCGTGTATTCATCCCTGACGGCAGTTTCGAACTGCGAAGCGGTGATCGCATTGAACTCACTGCAGCACCGGTGGAAATTCAAAAATTATTACGCATGTTGGGTATCTTAAAAAAGCAAGCCCGCAATGTAATGATTTTAGGAGCCAGCCGAATGGGGTATTACCTGGCAAAAATGTTGCTCAGTAGTGGAAGTAGCGTTAAAATCATCGATCGAAGCCGCCACCGCTGTCAAGAAATCAGCGAAGCCCTGCCGGGCGCCGTTGTCATCTGCGGAGACGGCGCGCAACAGGAACTACTGCTGGAAGAAGGCTTGCGCTCCATGGATGCCTTTGCCTCTCTCACTGGGATGGATGAAGAAAACATCCTCATGGCCTTCTATGCCGCTTCTCAGGGTGTGCCTAAGGTAATCCCAAAAGTCAACCGGGAAGAGTTGGGCTTCATTGCAGAAAAGCTGGGGCTGGACAGCCTGATTTCCGCACGAAGCGCCAGCACCAACGTGCTCTCCCGCTACGCCCGCGCCCTGCAAAACTCTCTGGGCAGCAATGTGGAAACTTTGTACAAACTCATGGATGGCAAGGCTGAAGCTCTGGAATTCAGGGTACAGCCTGATTTCCAAATGGCTGGCACTCTTCTTAAAGAAATGCGGCTCAAGCCCGGAATATTGATTGCAGGCATACTCCGCGGGCGCAAAGCCATCATCCCCGCAGGTGACGACTGCATTCAAAGCGGCGACCGGGTGGTCGTACTTGCGGCAGGCCACCAAATTAATGATCTGTCCGATATTCTTCTGCAGTGAGGTGCTCACGCCGGTATGAATCGAAAAATGGTATTCAACACAGTGGGACTGATGCTTGAAGTAGAAGCCTCCCTCTTGCTGCTTCCCGCGCTAGCCGCTGTTCTCTACAGAGAAAGCTGTCTGTGGTCTCTGTTAGCTTCTGCTGCCGTTGCCCTGCTGCTTGGTGTCATTCTACGTCGCCTTTTTCAGCCCAAAAGCCATATGATTTACGCCAGGGAAGGTTTCGTTACCGTGGCCATGGCCTGGTTGGTTCTCTCCGCAGTAGGCGCTCTGCCCTTTTACCTCAGCGGGGAGATTCCCTCCTACGTAGATGCCTTCTTTGAAACTGTCAGCGGTTTTACCACCACAGGAGCATCTATCCTCACAAATGTGGAATCCATGAGCAAAGGGCTGTTGTTCTGGCGCAGCTTTACTCACTGGGTAGGCGGTATGGGCGTACTTGTGTTTGTAATGGCCATTGTACCCGGGGTCAACGACCGGTCCATGCACATTCTGCGCGCAGAAATGCCCGGGCCTTCCGTAGGCAAACTGTTGCCCCGAGCCCGGGACACTGCCAGCATCCTCTATAAAATCTATGTAGGTATGACCTTTGCTCAAATTGTGCTGATGCTCTTGGGAGGCATGCCCCTGTTTGAAAGCATTGTGCACGCCTTTGGCACGGCAGGCACCGGCGGTTTTGGTGTCAAAGCCGACAGCATTGCCGGTTATAGCCCTTATTTGCAATGGGTAATCACTGTATTTATGTTCCTTTTTGGGGTAAACTTTAATCTATATTACCTGCTTCTGGCTTGCCGCTTCCGCTCTGCGGTGCGCAGCAGTGAATTCTGGTACTACTTGGGAATCGTGCTGGTGAGCATCGCATTGATTACCGCCAACATTCTTCCCCTGTACCACAATTTCAGCGAGGCCATTCGTCTTTCTGCTTTTCAGGTTTCCTCCATCATAACTACCACCGGCTACGCCACCACCGATTTTAACCTCTGGCCGGAGTTTTCCAAGAGCGTTCTGCTGCTGCTAATGATGATAGGAGCCTGTGCCGGCTCTACTGGCGGCGGCTTAAAAGTCTCTCGGGCCGTACTGCTGATCAAGATGATCGGCCGGGAGATCCGCCATTTGCTTCATCCCCGCTCCGTTAATGCCATCAAATTTGAGGGCAAGCCGGTGGATGGTGCCATTCTCAAGGGGGTGAGCAGTTATTTTGCCATTTATATGGTGTGCATGGTAACCGTCTACCTGTTGTTGAGCCTGGATAAGTACGGTATGGTGGAAAATCTTAGCGCCACCTTCTCCTGCTTTAATAACATTGGTCCGGGTCTGGGCGCAGTAGGACCCGCGTCCAGCTATGTGGGATACTCTCCATTCTCCAAGATTGTGCTCTCCTTGTCGATGCTTCTTGGACGCTTGGAAATCTTCCCACTGTTGCTCACTCTTTCGCCAGCAACCTGGGCAAAAAAATAGTTTTAATTTGGCAAATGTTGTTTATAGTGATATAATGGAAGTGAACTACTCTCCCCAGAAAGGAAGCATAGATATGTACTGTGTCAGAAGCGTAACGAAACAAATCACCTGGATTGGCGGCGAGGATCGCCGTCTGGCCCTGTTTGAAAACGTTTATCCCATCCCCGGCGGCGTATCCTACAACAGCTATTTCATCGATGATGAAAAGACCCTGGTGATGGATACTGTGGATCGCTCCGTTTCCGGCCAGTTCTTCGAAAATCTGGCGCACATGCTTCAAGGCCGTAAGCTTGACTACCTGGTGATCAACCACATGGAACCCGACCATGCCGCTACCGTAGCAGAACTGCTGATGCGCTACCCCGAGACCACCGTGATCTGCAACCAGAAGCTGCGGGTCATGCTGGATCAATACTTTGATCTGGACAAGGACGTATCCTATCAGATCGTCAATGAGGGCGACGTGCTCAGCACCGGCAGTCTGCAATTTACCTTCGTCATGGCCCCCATGGTGCACTGGCCGGAAGTAATGATGACCTATGAAATCACGGGAAAGATCCTCTTTTCCGCCGATGCCTTCGGCACCTTCGGCAGCCTCAATGGGTGCATTTTTGCCGATCAGGTAAACTTTGAGCGGGATTATATGGACGAAGCGCGACGCTACTACACCAACATCGTGGGTAAATATGGCACTCAGGTGAAAGCCATTCTTAAAAAAGCTTCCAGCATCGAAATCGAAATGGTCTGCCCTCTTCATGGCTTCGTGTGGCGGCGAAATCTAGGGGATTTCATCGATAAGTATCTCCACTGGGCCTCCTATCAACCGGAAGAGAAGGGCGTACTGCTGGCCTATGCCTCTGTATATGGCAACACGGAAAATGCTGCTCAGATTCTGGCTACAAAGCTGGTGGAAAAGGGCGTAACGGTAAAGATGTATGACGTCTCCGTCACCCATCCTTCCTATCTAATCGCGGAAGCTTTCCGTTACAGCCATCTGGTGTTGGCTTCCACCACCTACAATGCAGGCATCTTTGTGAATATGGAGAATCTGGTACATGACATTGTCAACCACAACCTCCAGAATCGTACCGTTGCTCTGATTGAAAATGGCAGCTGGGCGCCCACCGCAGGTGGCTTGATGCGCAGCGCCCTCTCCAGCCTGAAGGGTACCGAGTTTATTGAAGCATCGGTAACCATCAAGAGCGCCCTGAAGGAGCACCAGCTGGACGAGCTGGATGCGCTGGTTCAGGCCATCGTAGAAACCATGCAGGAAGAAGTGCCTGCGGATGCTCCTGCCGCCGCACCTGTAGCGGTAGAACAAAACGCCCTCTTCAAGCTCAGCTATGGTCTATATGTGCTCACTGCAGCGGAAAAGGACAAGCACAACGGCTGCATCATCAATACCGCCGTTCAGCTCACCGATACTCCCAAGCGCATCACCATCGCCGTCAATAAGGCCAATTACACCCATGACATGATTTTGCGCACCCGCATGTTCAACCTGTCCGTGCTCAGCACCTCCGCGCCCTTTGATCTGTTCAAGCAATTTGGTTTCCAGAGTGGGCGAAACGTGGATAAGTTCGCAGGCAACCGCTATGAAATCCGCGTAAGTGAAAACGGACTGGTGTATCTGAACCAGTACGCCAATGCCTTCATATCCGCCAAGGTTATAGATGCGCTGGATTACGGTACCCATACCCTCTTTGTGGCGGACATTACCGAGGCCAAGGTGCTCTCCAACGAGACCAGCCTTACCTACAGTTACTACTTCGATCACATTAAGCCCAAACCCCAACCTGCCGAGGAAGGTAAGGTTGGTTGGGTGTGCAAGATTTGCGGATATGTGTACGAGGGTGAAGAACTGCCTCCGGACTTCATTTGCCCCCTGTGCAAGCATGGTGCCGAGGACTTCGAACGTCTGAAATAAGGCTGGAAGCGCAGATTTCCAGGAGCTTGCTTCCCCAGAAAATCTATTCTATTACGTCTCAAAACGGCATGGCATGGGCTGTGCCGTTTTGTTTTTGTTGTGAAAATGCTTATCTCAGCTATGGTTCCCATATATCCAGAGGGAAACTTGTCAGAGACTTTGTATTTTCCGTGCACAATTTATCGGGGTTTGCTGACGAAGGATTTATTAATGAAAGCATAGACAGCAGCAGGCCTTTGTTAGAAACTCACAACTGATTTCGTTAAAAATCCCCCCTGATTCATACCGCATTTTCGGTAGTGAAACAGGGGGGGTTTTTATTCTAAATGTTAATGAACTGCTCCCACTGCAAAATAGAATAACAAAACCGGAAACGGCACTGGATCTTCTCCGCTCCCGGAAAATGTCTCTACAGGTTAAGCCGTCGATCGTTTTTCAGTATACCACTGAAGCGCTCAAATCCAAACCAGCGAGTATAACCCGCGCACTTGCTCAAGAACAGGTAGTAAAGATTCAACCCACAACCAATCAGCGTTTCAAAGTTGCCCTGTCCCTTGGCAATGAGAAGCTTCGCGTTTTGAATGCGCTCTAAAAGCGCAGGGGACAACATATCCAGCTGAGTGCCGGCGATATCCTTTAAGCCGTTGTCGATCACTTCCGCCACTTCGCCCAGGCCCACCTCCGCGGCGTCCTCCCGGGTAGCATCATTTAGAACCGGCGCACCTCGCACCAGAGAAACTAACTTCAGTCCAGGATAGAGCCTGTGAATGGTTTCCAACAACAACTTGTCCAGCACCACTTCCCCACAATTGTCGTGAATGAAAATCATTTCGCCCTCGCCTTCCAGATCCAGGCGCAGGTGCGCATATTCTTCCTCGTCCACGCTGCTTTTCTCCGCCTGATCCAGCAAGCGCATCAGTTCTTCCGGATCGACGTCATGCAACACGCCAAAGTCGATGTAATTTCCATACATGGACAGCTTGAGTGCTTCCAACAGCTGATCCTCAGCCGCCATCACTCGAGCTTTCAATTGATCGTAGAGTCCCAAAATCAGCCCATTGAATCGACGCTTGATCTCGCCATAATCATCCTCAATGCCTAGAAATGTTCTGCGCAGCTGGATGATGCGGGCATCTACCAGCGGAGGAGCCTCTCGCTGGGGATCTGCTGCCTGCAAAATAGCACACACCTTTTGCATATACTCCAGCCTCTTTTGAGGATCGCTCACCTGCTGTGCCTTGCGAAGGGCACTGTCGCTCAAGCAGGCAACACATTCAGCATAGAATTTCATACAGCGTCGACTCTCCTTAAGATAGCCATCAATTTTGCACCAGATTCGAAACGCTCTTTCTAATCTTGAGATCCGCGTTCACCATGCAGCGCATACAGCCATCCTCTCCGTTATTCTCCCGCAGGCGATCCACCAATATCTTCACCGCCGTTCTGGCCATTTTCCGGGTATGAAAACCCACAGTGGTCAGCGGAGGGTTGACGTGGGCTGATACGGGCATATCGTCAAAACCGATCACGGACACGTCCCCAGGAACCATATAGCCTGATCGATTGAGCGCATCCATCACGCCCATCGCCAGCAGATCATTTGCACAGAAAAACAAGGTGGGCAATTCCGGATGATTTTGCAAAATCCGCTGCATATCCCTGCTGGCACCATCCACCGTGGAATGAATAAAATGCACATACCGCTCATCAAAGGGAATATCCAATTCGTTCAAGGATGCACGATACGCACGATAGCGGTCGCGAAAATTATTGGCTTGCACGTAACTACCTATGAAACCGATCTTGCGGTGGCCCTGGGCGCCGGCATAACGCATCGCCTGTTTAACTCCGTTTTCGTTGTCCATGAGCACGCAATCCACCTTCTGATCGTCAAACCAGGCATCCAACACAATGGTAGGCCTGCCAAGAGATAGAATGATACCGATATCTTCAGACTTAGCCTCCGTGCCCAGCACCAGGATTCCATCATATCGATCCACATTCAGAGAGTGCAGATATTTTTCCACGTCATCCTTCGGCTCAAAATAGGATACCTGAAGGCCATAGCCCTCAATGGAAGTCTGCTGATGCAAGGTTTCGGACAGGGTCATAAAAAACGGGGTATCACAGATGACATTTCCATGCTTTTTCAGCACGATAAACAACAGCTGAGAGGCATGCAGGTTCTGTTGCTGAAAGCTATTAAACTCGGCTGCCACCGAACCGTTGCGCAGCGCAATAACCCGTCTGCGCGTCTCTTCACTCACGCCATGTTTATTATTCAGCGCAAGGGACACCGCAGCCGGGGATATTTTCAGTATCTCCGCAATTTCTTTATTCTTTAGCATCGCAAACCACTCCAGTTATCCTGAAAAATTATAACATGATTTTTCACGAAATACAAGCCGCGTTTCCATCATCTCAACGATGGCTGGAAGCGCGGCCCCCCTTCTTCGTCAGAACTTTCCGCCCTCCACAGCGAAGAGACAGCGTGCACGTTCGGACTCATAGTTGACCAGTTGATATCTGGTATTGCGGGGGAGGTAGAGTCCCTCGTAGCGTTTAATCTGGTAGCTGTGCTGTTTGTCAGGCAAATATACGGTGGTCAAACCATCCAGACCCACCAACACGCATTCACTGGGATGTACAATGGGATCGCTATGACGGCAGGTAGTCCCTCCTACGGGTACGATGTATTCGCCCATCTGCATAAAATCATTGCTCACAGAGAATTTTACCAGGATGGGATGCAAGTCGCCGTGCACCGTTTTGAGCTTCTTCTGCTCAGTGATGTGGTACAGCACGCCCTTTTCCCGCAACACCGGGCCCGGCGCCGGCCAGGACCCTAGATTGTCCACACTGCCGATGATCTGGGGATCGTCATACTCCCCTATGCGGGGCAGCTCCCCATTGTGTGCCCCCTGAAGCAGCTTCTTGGGCTGATCGGTGTCCGTGGGAAAGGTTTGATCTTCTACAATTTTCGGTGCGATAACCGCAATCACCCGCAGCCGCTCTCCCTCAAAATTGTATGCGGAGTGGAGTACTCCCTTGGGAATCAGCAGCGCTTCGTCCCGGCCCACCTGAATCATCTGACCCGTCGCCGGACAATACTGGCTGTCCATGCCCTCAGTAATAAAGTAGGCTTCATCACCCGGGTGATAATCCGGAGGATTAAAGAATCCACCAGGGCCGATATCCATAGTACACACCGTCAGATGTTCACCACTGAAAAAGACATTATTGATGTCGCTATAATCCAGTCCCTCGTCCGGATAGACGAAGTATCCGATATTTGATGAATCCAGAAAAATCGGCTCATCCTTTTTGCCACCTTCCGTAAAAGGATGATTTCCGAAGATGGCTTTAGGTTGCTTTGCCATAGTAAATACCTCCCATTCTTTCCTGTCTTCTTTTTAGCTTTGCTTTTTAGTTCTAAACCGCCGCGAGAGCGACCCAGCAACGGTCTCACTATTGAGAATCACCAAGATCAACAGCATTGCGCCGTAGACCAGTTGCTTGAAAAAGCTGGTGACGTTGGTCATATTCAAAGCGCTGGAGAGCATCTGCAGCGTAATAACCGCCAGCACCAGACCAGTGATGCGTCCCTTTCCGCCGCTGGGATTAAAGCCCGCCATCACGGCCACAAGAATGGTCTGCATGATATAGTTGGAACCATAATCTGCATTGGCAGAATTGTTGCGCGCCAGAATCACCATGCCCGCCAGAGCGGAGAGCAATCCGCTTAGTGCATAAGTCTTAATGAGCATACTGGAATTATTGATGCCGGAAAAGGATGAAGCGGTGGCATTGGTGCCCATCATGTACAGGCGAAAGCCAAAGCTGCTCTTCTGGATGATGAAGGCCACCACCAACACCGCCAGTGCAAAGATGATCAGCGGATAAGGAATAAGTCCAAAGGCCGATCCGTTGCCAATGCGATTGAGCATGGTGGGAAAACCCGTCAATGTGGTGCCGCGAGTTATCACTATGCCCAAACCATTAAATAGCTGGCTGGTGCCAAGCGTAGTCAGAATGGGCGGAATTCCCACCTTGGAGATCATGAAACCGTTAAACGCACCCATGAGTGCACCCAAACCCAACGCCAACACCAACGCTGCCACCAACAACAGCGCCACGACAGGGCCCTGTGCATCCACGGAAACGAGGCTGGAAATCATGGAACCTACTAAAATGGCCGTCAGGTTGCCAGCATTGACCACGGAAAGGTCGCTACCACCGGTGAGCATCGCCAGCGCCATGCCCATGGCCATCAATCCAAATTCCGGAAACTGAAAGGCCATGGATTTGAAATTTGCACCCGTATAGAACAATCCGGGCATAAAAAGCAGTGTAAAGAGCAACACCAACCCCAAAATCACCAGCAATTTAAGTATATCCCCATCTAGGATAAAGCGGCGCGCATTGCGCCCAGTATGGCTTGTCATCTTCCTGCCTCCCTTCATGTGCGGCTCAGGAGCTTCGCCGCCGAGCGCTTGTCCTGTAGGGCCGTTACCGATGTGCTGATCAGAATCAGCATGCCGATCACTGCCCGCTGCCAGTATGTGGAGACGCCAACCATGATCAGGGAATTGTTGATGATGTTAAACATAAACACGCCTAGCACTGTGCCCATCATGGACCCCTTGCCACCAGTAATCTTCACACCACCCAACACCACCGCCGCAATGATCGTCAGTTCAATGCCGATGGCGTCAAAGGGATTGCAAGTGCGCTTGAGCGCAGTGTTAACCGTGCCAGCCATGCCCGCAATGGCACCAGCCGCCCCGTAGATGAACAGGTGAATCTTTCCCAAATCCATGCCGATGCGCTCAGCAGATACACGGTTGCCGCCCAGCGCATACACACCCCGACCCAGCATGGTATATTTGAGGATGTACCAGATGACCAGCGCTGTGCCGATCCAGATCAAAAATGCAATCGGTATAGATGAAATTCCATAGTCCGACGGCACCTGCACCAGCAGCGTCCGGGTAAAGCGGGAATACCCCTTGGGCAGTGTGTTAATCTGCGCAGAGCCCAGGAAGGTGAGTAAAATTCCATTAAAAAGATTGGCTGTGCCCAACGTGGCAATCAGCGTGGGCAGTTTAAATTTATAGATCAAAAAGCCGTTGATGGAGCCAAGCGCCAGTCCAAGCAGCGCAGATACCACCAGTGGCAACAGAAAATTTCCGTCATACCCTACCGAGCGGAAAATCTTTACCGTGGCATACATGGAAAATGCCGCAATGGAGGGAAAGGAGATATCGATGCCACCTGAAATCAGCACTAGCATAACGCCTACTGCATACAGGCCGTTGACCGTACTACTGCGAATCATATCGCAAAAATTCCCCAGTGTTAAAAAGGTCGGATTGATGATGCCGATCACCACACAGATCAGCACAATCAAAAGAATCAATATTTTTTCACTCGTCCAATTGAAACTTCTACTGTTCATTGTGCCCTCCATATCAGTTCACCAGCATCTGATACAGGCTCCCACCGGCAAAATCCTCACTGCGATATTCGCCCGCGATACGCCCACCCTTCATCATCAGAATGCGCTTGCAGTTGGTCAGAATCTCCGTACTGTCATCGGAAATCAGCAGCACGGAAACGCCCTCCCGGGCAATATCCTGAATCAAGCGGCTGATATCCATCTTAGAACCCACGTCTACGCCTACAGTGGGACCATTCAAAATCAATACCGTAGGCTGCGTGGTCAGGCTCTTGGCCAGAACCACCTTCTGTTGGTTTCCCCCTGAGAGGGTACTGATGGGCTTGAGGGGATCGTCCGTCTTGATGCCCAGCCGCGATACCCACTCTGCAGCCACCTCTCTGATCCTGCTTCCATCCACTACACCCCGAGGCCGACAATATTGTTCAACATTGCTGACGGTAATGTTCTGTTGAATGGATCGTTCCAGAAACATGCCCTCGGTAATCCGATCCTCGGGCACATAAGAAATTCCGTGACGAATGGCATCCCGCACGCTTCTGAGTTGAACCTTCTCTCCGTTGAGGATGATCTCGCCACTGCTGACCGGCTTCATGCCATACAACGCCAGGGCCAACTCCGTACGCCCGGAACCCAGCAACCCCGTAATGCCCAGTACCTCGCCCTTGTGCAACACAAAGCTCACGTCTTCAAAAAAACCCTTCATGGAGAGCCCCCGCACCTCCAACATGGGTTCCGCGCCATCCACATCCCGGGCCAGGCGCTGTTCGGTGTATTCCCTGCCGGTCATGTAGTGCACCAAATTGCCGCGGTCAAAATCCTCGATGGGGCCGCTGATCACGTTTTTTCCGTTGTTTAGAATGGTAATCCGATCGCAGATGTCAAAAATCTCCTCCAGTTTATGGCTGACAAATAGGATGGCTAATCCCTTTTCCCTGAGAACGCGCACCACCCGGAACAATGCCTGAACTTCCTTTTGCGTCAGTGCCGTAGTAGGTTCATCCATGATAATCAGCCGCACATTGTCCAGAAGCGATCGTGTAATGGCCACAATCTGCTTATCCGCCACGCTCAAATGCTCCAGTGTTACATCCAACGGAAGATCCACGCCTATCTGATCCAGGGCCCTGCGGGCAATCTGCCGCATTTCCCTTCTGGACACGCGCCGCTTGCCCTTGGAAAGCTGATCGCTCAGGGCAATGTTTTCCGCCACCGTCAGATTTGGAAAGATGGAAAAATCCTGATAGATCACCTGCACGCCTGCGCGCAGAGATTCTCGGGGCGTAAGTTTTTCATAACGCTTTCCATTGAGTTCAACGCTTCCACTGTCAGGCTCATAATAGCCGGATATGATCTTAATGAGTGTGGACTTTCCGCAGCCGTTTTCTCCGGCCAGGCATACCACCTCACCTGCATTCACCGTCAGGCTCACATCTTCCAGCGCCTGCACGCCACCAAAGGACTTGTAAATTCCCTGCGCCTTCAATACGCAGTTGGACATATTTATCCCCTCCCACTCGACTAAAACAGGGGCGATACGGACCGCATCGCCCCTTTCTTCCTATTTA
Source organism: Clostridiales bacterium (assembly GCA_019419995.1). Classification (GTDB taxonomy): domain Bacteria; phylum Bacillota; class Clostridia; order Christensenellales; family Aristaeellaceae; genus SFTH01. Next base: position 156,547 of record JAHZHZ010000001.1, on the reverse strand, counting down.
ATTAGTAGGGATAGTCCGCCATGTTCTCAGCAGTGGCAGTAATCATGTCGGCACCATAGATGACATTGTCCACCATGGTGATGGAGTTGTACCCGGAATAACCCAGATCCATGCCCTCGGAAATCTCCTCGCCCATCAGGACCAGCAGCGCAACCTTGTTGGTGGCATATCCCGCGCCTGCAGGATCCCAGAAGGAGGAGCAGTTCAGAGCGCCACTCTCCAGATATTCGCCGCAAACAGAGGGAATGCAGGTTCCCGTAGCTGCAATCTTGCCAGCAAGTCCCATCTCATCAATGGCCAGGCCCAAGCCCTGAGTGCCGCTCATGGAGCCGCCCAGAATGCCTTTGAGATCCGGATAGGTCTTAATCAGTTCCACAGCCTTGTCGTAGCCAGTGGTGGTGTCGTCATGGTCCTCAATCTTGTCGGCCACCAATTCCATGTTGGGATAGGCTTCCTTCTGACGGGCTACCGCTGCATCCATCCATTCGATGTGAGATTTGGAAGTCAGGTACCCCACAAAGGTGGCATACTGCCCTTCTTCGCCCATGGCCGCCGCCAGGTTGTCCATCATGTAAGCGCCGTAGGCCGCATTGTCAAAGGCCTCCACGTCGAAATTGACGCCGCTCATACCCGCAGCTTCGTGGGAAATAACCACGATGCCTGCGTCCATCGCCTTCTGGCAGACAGGCTCCAGAGTTTCCACGGAGATGGGAACCACGACGATGGCATCCACGCCCTGAGCAATCAGATCTTCCATCATCTGCACCTGAAGCGCTGCATCGGCAGTCTCAGGACCCACCATAAAGGCTTCTACATTGTCATACTCCTCGTTAATGGCATCCAAGCCCAGCTGCTGGCGCTGGTACCAGGCGCTGCCGATCTGCTTTACCAGATTTGCAATGCGATATGTCTTGGTCTCCGTCTCTGCACTTGCGCCGGCCGCTGCAAATACAGTCAGCATTAGCGCTACTATCAGCATTAGGCTCATCCATTTTTTCATCTTTCTCATTTCCTCCTTTTCTTCCGTACCAGACATTTCGCTTCTGTCCGGTTGATGTGCATAGAATAAACTATTTTTTGTTTTATGTCAATATAATTTAGTAAATAATTTATGTTTATTGTTATTTATTTAGTTCTTATTTGGATTATTTCGAATAATCAATTGGCTACATTTCCAAATTACTTCCTAAATTGCAATTTATACGAAATTTTGCACCGCATATCGGACATTGTTACAGGCAAATTAGTTCCAGTCATAATTTAGTATATATAAATTGAATTTACTTATCTTTCCAGTTCCCCAATTTAATTTTACTGATCAGGTGGAATTTAACATCCGTGAAGGCTTGACAGAAAGGAACTCACCAGATATAATAGCATCAGTATTCTAAATTGATTCCGAAATAATTTCGGGATTTCGAAAAAAGCGACGATCGGGAACCAGTAACTTGCATATCAGGTGGAATTCAGAGAGCTCCGGCAGCTGGAAAGGAGCATCCAACCGGCAGGCGAATACATCCCGTAGCTTCCCGTTGAAGGCGGTTGAGCCGCTGCGTAGGCGTGGACGGGTGCTTCCCGTTACAGGGGCAGGGCAAGAAATTGCCCGTTGAGGTCCGGGATTGAGAGATCCGGACGGATTGAGGTGGTACCGCGTATCTTACGCCCTCTGCATGCGCTACGTGTGCAGAGGGCGTTTGTGTTTTCACGGGAAGAACAATTCTTCCCGCGAGGGGCAAAAAGTTTTAAGGGGGAAAAGACATGAAGAAGATTTTGGCCGCAATGATTGCAACGATGCTTCTGATCTGCGCAGGCGCGTTTGCCGAGGAAACCACGTACAACGTAGGCATCTGCCAGCTGGTACAGCATCCGGCGCTGGATGAAGCCACCCTGGGCTTTAAAGATTCGCTGAGTGAAAAACTGGGTGAAAACGTGATCTTTGACGAGCAGAATGCTTCCGGTGATTCTGCTACCTGCATCACCATTATTAACAGCTTCATCTCCGAGGATGTGGATCTGATTCTGGCTAACGCAACCGCAGCCCTACAGGCTGCTCAGGCAGGCACAGCGGACATCCCGATTCTGGGCACCTCCATCACCGATTACGCCACCGCACTGGACATCAGTGACTGGACAGGTACCACGGGCGTAAACATTTCCGGCACTTCTGATCTGGCTCCTCTGGACGGCCAGGCTGCCATGCTTCAGGAACTATTCCCGGACGCCAAGGAAGTAGGCCTGATTTACTGCTCTGCAGAAGCCAATTCTGCCTATCAGATCGGCGTGATCAAGGGGTATCTGACGGAGATGGGCTACAACTGCACCGAGTATACCTTCACCGATTCCAACGATGTCTCCTCCGTGGTTACCAACGCCTGCGCAGCCAGCGACGTTCTCTACGTGCCCACGGATAACACTGCCGCCTCCTGTACGGAAGCCATCCGCAATGTAGTGGAACCTGCCGGCATTCCGGTAGTCGCCGGCGAAGAAGGCATTTGTGCCGGTTGTGGCGTGGCCACGCTATCCATCAGCTACTATGACATCGGATATGCAGCGGGTGACATGGCCTATGAAATCCTGGTCAATGGTGCCGATGTATCCACCATGCCCATCCAGTACGCGCCTAACTTTACCAAGAAGTACAACGCCGAGCTGTGCGAGGCTTTGGGCATAACCATTCCTGAGGATTACGTGGCCATCGAGTCCTGATCCAAATAAGATTGACCAACGGCAAACACCATCTAAAATGTAATTTTGCAAAAGGTGGGCGACGGCCGGTCCGTCGCCCACCGGGTTGCCTGTAAGCCTAATACTTTTGCACCGATAAACTTGGGGGAAACGAGATTGAATTTTGCAACTTTGCTCAACGCCATGCCAGGCGCCATTGCCCAGGGGCTGATCTGGGGCATCATGGCCATCGGCCTGTACATCACCTATAAAGTTTTGGATTACTCTGACCTGACCGTGGATGGCACCATGGCCACGGGTGGAGCAGTTTGCATCATGCTGATGATGCAGGGTGTCAACGTATATCTGGCACTGCTGTGCGCCATTATCGCAGGCATGTTGGCTGGGCTGGCCACAGGATTATTCCATACCGCCATGGGCATTCCGCCGATTCTGGCCGGTATTCTGACCCAGCTTTCACTGTATTCCATCAACCTAGCCATCATGGGCGGCAAAGCCAACCAAGCTGTCAGCGTAACCAAATATGACCTTATCGTCAGTTCCCGCTATGTCAGAGAGCTGTCCCTGCAAAATCCGATCGTAATTACGCTGATCGTGGTGGCACTGCTCATCGGCGTTCTGTACTGGTTTTTCGGCACGGAATTGGGCTGTTCCCTGCGCGCCACAGGCGCCAACGCTGCCATGTCCAGGGCACAGGGAATCAACACCAACCGTTGTAAGATTCTGGGTCTGATGATTGCTAACGGCATCGTGGCACTCTCATCAGCCATGTACTCCCACTATCAGGGCTTTGTGGATGTGAACATGGGCCGAGGCGCCATTGTCATCGGCCTGGCTGCCGTGATCATCAGCGATGTAATCTTCGGCAAAATTTTCCGCAATTTTGCTCTGAAGCTCACGGCTGTGGCCATCGGGGCTGTGATTTACTACATGGTAATCCAGGTAGTATTGTGGCTGGGCCTGGATACCAACATGCTCAAGCTCCTCTCCGCCTTGATCGTGGCCCTGTTCCTGGCCATTCCCTTCTGGAAGGGCAAGATGAGCAGCGCAAAGAAGGGAGGCCGCAAACATGCTTGATCTAATCAACCTGCGAAAAACCTTCAATCCTCGCACCGTGAATGAAAAAGTAGCTTTGAACGGCGTCGATCTGCATTTGGAAGACGGAGATTTCGTGACTCTGATCGGCGGTAACGGCGCTGGTAAATCTACCACACTGAACGCCATCGCCGGGGTCTGGCCCGTGGATGAAGGTCAAATTCTGATTGATCGCGTGGATGTAACCCACCTGAGCGAACACCGCAGGGCAAGTATGCTTGGCCGGGTATTCCAAGATCCCATGACCGGCACTGCCGCCACCATGCAGATTGAGGAAAATCTTGCCTTGGCCGCCCGCAGGGGCCAGCGCCGCACGCTGCGCGTGGGCATTACCCGTGCAGAACGGGAATTATACCGGGAAAAACTGAAAATGCTGGGTCTTGGCCTGGAAGATCGCATGACAGCCAAGGTAGGCCTGCTCTCCGGTGGTCAGCGGCAAGCGCTGACACTGTTGATGGCTACTCTGAAAAAACCCAAGTTGCTGTTGCTGGACGAGCATACCGCCGCACTGGACCCACGCACTGCTGAAAAGGTACTTCAGCTTTCCAACCAGATTATTGAGGAAAATCATCTGATGACCATGATGGTTACCCACAATATGCGCGATGCCATTGCCTACGGCAACCGTCTGATCATGATGCACGAAGGCCGCATTATTCTGGACATCTCCGGCGAAGAAAAGAAACGCCTGACCGTGGAAATGCTGTTGGAACAATTCGCCCGAGCCAGCGGCGATGAATTCAGCAACGATCGGGCACTGTTGGGCTGAATCATGAACAGAACCATCAATAATTACGCGCTGGCACTCCAAAATGCCCGAAAGTACTTTCTGGAATGGAACCAGACGGAAATCATCGAACGCGGTCAGCTGCGCGCAGATGAGCGCTTCCTATACCTGAATTTTCTGGCCCAGCCCTTTCGCATCCGTCGGGATACGGGGGAAGTGGAAAATCTGGTTCTGGGCCAGGCCGCAGGCTTCGAGGAAAGCTTGAGCATCTATGATTACCTCTGCCGCATCGGTCCTCTTCCCCGAATGGAGGGAGAATTGCGATCAGCAGGATCTCTGCGCCACGCAGGTCAGAGCAGTCCCAGCGAGGTCAGGCTCCATCAGCGCCAGGCAGATTACCTTCAGGCCCACCGCTCGGCACTTGAACCAGCCCTCGCCCGCCTGAGCCTAGCTCCCTTTCCTCAGGGTGATTACGCCTGCCGCTTTGCCGTATTTGATGCTCTGAGCGCGGTATTTCAGTTTTGGGAGGGAGATGAGGAGTTCCCCCCATCAGTGCGCTTTCTATGGTGCGAAAACGTGCTGGACTTTCTGAAGTTTGAAACGCTGTACTACGTGATGGGTTGTTTCTTTCACCGTCTTGAAAGCCAGATGGAAGAAATTGAAAAAAAGGGTTAAAACCCCAAGACAAACCCCTGTCTGTATGCTATAATGGTGACAGCATATTTTGCATACCATTGCTTCAGGCAGGAGGTTTTTTGTATGAATATAAACTTGGAAAATGCCGTACTGGGCATCGAATTTGGTTCCACGCGCATCAAGGCCGTGCTGATCGATGAAAACCATGTTCCCGTGGCATCTGGCAGCCATGACTGGGAGAACCAGTTAGATAACGGCATCTGGACCTACAGTCTGGATGCCATCTGGGCTGGATTACAAGATTGCTATGCAGATCTCAAGCGCGATGTTCAGGCAAAATTCGGCGTAGGCATTCGGAAACTGGGCGCCATTGGCTTCAGCGCCATGATGCACGGCTATATGCCCTTCGATGCATCGGACAATCTGCTGGTTCCCTTCCGTACCTGGCGCAACACCATCACCGGCGCTGCCTCTGAAGCGTTGACGGATCTGTTCCACTACAACATTCCCCAGCGCTGGAGCATTTCCCACCTATATCAGGCCATCCTCAACGGCGAAGATCACGTGGGCAAAATCTCCTATCTGACCACGCTGGCGGGTTACATTCACTGGAAGCTCACCGGGAAAAAGGTGTTGGGCGTAGGCGATGCCTCCGGCATGTTCCCCATCGATCCGTCCACCGGCAACTACATTTCTGAAATGCTGGATGCCTTCGACGGTCTGGTGGCTCCCAAAGGCTTCAGCTGGAAAATCCGTGACATCCTACCTCAGGTACTCAGCGCCGGCGAAGCAGCGGGCACACTGACCGCTGAGGGAGCAAAATTGCTGGACGTTTCCGGTGAACTGGAAGCGGGAATCCCACTCTGCCCGGCAGAGGGAGATGCGGGCACCGGCATGGTGGCCACCAATTCCATTGCCCAGCGTACCGGCAATATCTCCGCAGGCACCTCCGTATTCGCCATGATTGTTCTGGAAAGAATGCCCAGGGAAGTACATAAGGAAATTGACCTGGTCACCACCCCGGACGGCAGCCTGGTGGCTATGGTACACTGCAACAACTGCACCTCCGATCTCAACGCCTGGGCAGGTGTATTTAAGCAGTTTGCTGAAGCCATCGGAGCGAAAGTGGACGGCAACACCCTCTATGGCAGCATCCTCAACAGCGCCATGAGTGCCGATGCGGATTGCAGTGGGATCATGACCTATGGCTACTTCTCCGGCGAGCATGTCACCGGGTTTGAAGAGGGCCGCCCGCTAATGGTGCGCATGCCTGACGCCAACTTTACCCTGGGCAATTTTGCCCGTTCCATCGTCTTCTCCGCTCTGGGCGCAATTAAGATCGGCATGAATATTCTCGACACTGAGGGTGTGAAAATAGACCGCATGACTGGTCATGGCGGCCTGTACAAGACCCCCGTAGTGGGTCAGAAGCTCACCGCCGCCGTATTCAATGCCCCCGTTACCGTGATGGAGACCGCTGGCGAAGGCGGCGCCTGGGGTATCGCCCTGCTGGCGGAATACATGCTGCGTCGCACAGAAGGGGAAACGCTGGAAGCCTATCTCAACGAAAAGGTATTCGCCGGCATGAAGAGTAGTGTGCTAGCCCCAGATACCCGAGACATTGAAGGCTTTGAGAAGTTCATGCAGCGCTATGTAGCCGCCCTGCCTGTGGAACGGGCTGCAGTGGATGCCATGAAGTAATTAAGGAACCGTATTTCCATATTTTGCGTCTAAGCAAAGGTTAAGGGGCCGCCCCGCGGTCCCTTAAAATCGTTTAAAGGGGTTGGATAAGAATGAAAAAGAGCGGCAAGATCGTCAACATTGCCATTCTGATACTTGGTCTTCTGATGATTGCATATTATTTGGCTCTGGGCATCGCCGTGCGCTTCGGTCAGGCACAGCAATACGTGTGGCTGGTGGCCGGCCTGTTGTGCATCGCCAGAGCGCTGTATTGGATATGGGCGGAGCGGCGTGGCAAGCGCCCCCCAAGATGGTTGATCCTTGCCGTTCGCAGCTGCGTGGCCGTTTTTCTCGCCATTTTTCTGTTCTGCGAGGGACTCATTCTCAGTGCCGGCTTTAGCAGGCCCGCAGCTGGACTGGATTACATTGTAGTTCTGGGCGCAAAGGTTAATGGTACTCAACCCAGCGGCGCCCTGCGCAATCGCATTCAAGTAGCCGGAGAATACCTGTCGGATAATCCGGAGACTCTCGCTGTGCTCTCCGGTGGCCAGGGACCCGACGAAGGCATCAGCGAGGCCCAATGTATGTTTGAAAATCTCACCGCCATGGGCATCGATCCCAAACGGCTCATTCTGGAAGATCAGTCCACGGATACCTCAGAAAACCTGAGCTTTAGCCGAGCCCTCATTCCTGAAGACGCGCAGGTAGGATTGGTTACAAATAACTTTCACATCTTCCGCTCAGTAGCTCTGGCACGACACATGGGCTGGGAGGTGGAAGGTATTCCCGTATCCACGTCCCTGCTTTCCCTGCCTCACTATCTGATGCGGGAATTTATCGGCATAGGCTATGAGCTCGTGCGCGGCAACATAACACTGTAGGAGTAAGAATGATGAACCTCAGCGAAAAAAGTACGATAGATCTGGTGAATCTGTACGGGAACATCCTCTCTGAACTCAATTCCAGGGGTGTGGTGCGCACCTACAACAGCCCCGTGGGTGATTATGCCGAATGGTTGGTTTCCCACAAGCTGGGCCTGAATCTGGAACGCAATTCCCCAAAAGGCTACGACGCTTATCTGGAGCAAGATAAGGTGCGCATCACCTATCAAATCAAGAGCCGCTGGGAGCACGGAGCTCCCAGTGCTAAGACCCGGAAACTGAGTGTACTACGGGACGTTGGAGAAAATGCCTTTCACTATCTGATTGCCGTGATCTTCGGCCCGCATTTTGAAATCCGGGAAGCCTGGCAAATTCCCGTGGAAGTCCTTGGCCAATATCTATCCTACAGCCGCCATGTTAATGGCTACCTGCTCACGCTTGCAGGGCCCATTTTGCGGAATCCTGCCGTTCTGAACATTCGGGATCTCCTCAAATAATTCGTTTTCATATGTAAAACCGGAGACGGTCCATCTGGGTCCGTCTCCGGTTCACTTTAGCCAGGAGGGAATACACGGCGTTTGTCCGCGATCCCAATATTTCATTCAACTTTACTTTTCCACTTCAGCAGTAGAGCAGAATTAAGAATCACCAGCACCGATCCCGCGTTATGCACCAGTGCTCCTACCACCGGATTCAGAGTCCCCACCATGGCCAGTAGAATGGCCACAAAATTCAAGGCCATAGAAAAGGACATATTCCATTTAATGGTGGCCATCATGCGCCGGGAGAGGGCAAGCAGGTGGGGCAGTTCCCGGATCTCATCATCCACCAACGCAATATCCGCCGCATCCACGGCAATATCACTGCCGGTATGCCCCATTGCAATGCCCACATCTGCCCGTTTCAATGCTGGAGCATCATTGATTCCGTCCCCAATCATGCAGACGGCTTCCTTTTGATTCTGGTAGCATTCGATGTAGTGGATTTTGTCCTCGGGCATGCAGTTGGCGTAGACTTCTTCAATGCCCAATTTTCCAGCCAGGGTTCTGGCCGCGCTGTCATGGTCGCCCGTGAGCAGCACCGGTTTTACCTTCAGTTCCTTCAGGCGCTGAATCAGGGAAGAGCTCTGCGGCCGAAGCGTATCCGACAGAGCCACATAACCCATCGGTTCGCCATCGATTGCCACATAGATCAATGTGCATCCCTCTTCCTGATAGCCCCGTGCAGAGGACAAAATCTCTCCGGAGGGAACCAATCCCCGCTCTGAGAGCATCTTTAAATTTCCAGCCAGCACAGATCTTCCATTGACTACGGCCGTAACTCCCCGGCCAGGAAACATTTCAAAGTGCTCCGGCGGCCAGAGCTCTCCCTGATTTTCCTCCCGATAACTGCGGACAATCGCCTTACCCAGGGGATGTTCGGAACTTTGTTCAGCAGAAGCACACAGCGCATAAAACTCCCGACAGGAAATATCTTCACACAGGCACTCCACGCCGGCCACGGCGGGCATACCCCGAGTCAGCGTTCCCGTCTTATCCAACGCGACCCGGCACACCCCCGCCAGACGTTCCAGAGCGTCCCCCTCACGCACCAAAAATCCATGTCTGGTGGCGTTGCCAATGGCCGCCATGATGGCTGTGGGGGTGGCCAATACCAGCGCACACGGGCAAAATACTACCAGTATCGTCACCGCACGAATAATCTGGCCGCTGATAGCCCAGGTCAGCGCCGCGGAAACCAGAGCAATTCCCACGATCCAGGTGGCCCAACGGTCCGCAATACCCACAATCTTTGCTTTACCCGCGTCTGCCGACTGCACCAATCGAATCATGCGCTGTATGGAACTATCCTCGCCCACCCGGGTCGCCTGCATCTCAAACGCCCCGAACTGGTTGACCGTTCCACTGGCCACCTCGTCTCCCTCTCCCTTATCTACGGGCAGGGATTCACCCGTCATCACTGCCTGATTTACCGATGTCCGCCCGGCAAGAATGATTCCATCCACAGGGATGGACTCTCCCGGAAGTACGCACAGCACATCCCCTATCTGCACTTGCTCCGCAGGAATCTGCCGTTGAATGCCGTCCACCACCACCCGCGCCGTCCTGGGCGTCAGCCGCACCAGTTTTTCGATACCTGCCCTGGCCCTGGCTACCGTGACTTCCTCCAGCAATCCACCTAACTGCATGATAAAAGCCACTTCCCCTGCCGCAAAATCTTCCCCAATACACACGGAAGCCACCAGAGCCAGCGAAACCAGCACATCCGCCTTTATGTCAAAGGCGGTGATCAGGCCCATCAGTGCCTCCAGCAAAATCGGCACGCCACACAAGATAACCGCCACCCATGCAACATCAAACGGTAAAAACTCCAACTCGGCAAGACTCATCAGCAGAGCGACCCCAGATATACATAAAAGTGCAATATCTTTCTTCAGTCCCCCGATCTCCAACAGTCGTGCCAACACTTTCATCGCCTTTTTCAATTCCCTTCCCCCCTTCATTGTCGGGACTTTCGCCTAAACAAATTATACCTATAGGGGTATAGGTTGTCAAGGGAGCCTCAAAAAAACGCCGTCCCGATCATTCGTCTGATCATCAACGGCAAATTTTCTGGAGAGAAACCTTCTTCGGATTTCCATTTGGACTCTCAACGCTAAACCCGCAGGAGTCAACGGCAGACTGCTAGAAAATCATTCTACCAGAAATGAAGCCTCCGCCAGGCGCATACCCCTCATTGGGCATTCACGCCAACAGATCAACCCACATCCCCTGACAGTCGCAAATGAATACCCGACCGGCACTTCTGCCATTTCCATGCACGGCCTCATCCCATATTGGCGAAGCGCTCCACTGCCTTAGTAAAGCTGTCGATGGTCTTTTCCGCATCACCATGCTCAATTCCATCCCGCACACAATGGCGAATATGCCCCTCCAATACCACCTTACCGCAGCCATGTAAGGCAGATTTGGCGGCATTAAGTTGGGCAAGAATGTCCTCACAGGGCACATCTTCATCAATCATCCGATCGATGGCCTGCACCTGGCCTATGATTTTCTTCAGACGGCGATGCAGGTTTTCTGAATCCATGCACTGTCTCATTTTCATCCTCCCAACCCTGATTAACTTGCAAACAGTATAATGCGTTCTTTTCATTAAGTCAAGGAGGAGAAAAGCACTTTAGGCACAGCCCGTGCATCGCAGTCAAAAATGCGAACAATATATTACAAATCACTCGAATAGTTCGTATTACAAGAGGAGCATCCCGCCACTTTTCTGTTAATTCTGGGCCAGCAGGCAGGATTTTCGGAATAAATAGCGAATAAATTTATAAGGTTAGTTGTGCCTGAGAGCATAGGCCAACGAGGCTTGGAATATACGGAGGAATGTTTCAATGAGCAATTGTGCAATCGTCGGAATCAACTGGGGCGATGAGGGCAAGGGCCGCATGGTGGATTACTTTGCGGACAAATATCAGGTGGTAGTGCGCTATCAGGGAGGCAACAACGCAGGCCACACGGTGATCAATGAATATGGCAAGTTTGCCCTGAACCTGCTGCCCTCGGGTATCTTTCATCCAGAGACCATCAACCTGCTGGGTGCGGGCGCGGTTGTGGATCTGAAACATCTCTGTGGGGAAATTGACCGTCTGCGTGCTGCAGGCGTGAAGATCACCCCCGACAATTTAAAAATTTCCGATCGGGCCATGATGGTGCTGCCCATCCACCCTGCTCAGGATCAGTGGGAAGAGGAGCGCTTGGGCAAGAATGCCTACGGTTCTACCCGGCGGGGAATCAGTCCCATTTACGGGGATAAATATATGAAAAAGGCCATTCAGATGGGCGACTTGCTCCACCCGGATTCCCTGAGAGAGCATCTGCGCCGCCTGATCGACTGGAAGAACACCGTTTTTGTCAAAGGTTACGGCCAGAAACCGGTGGACTATGATGAGATTCTTCAGTGGATTTTCGAATACGGTGAGCGTCTCAAGCCCCACATCTGCGACGCCTTTGACCTGTTGGAGCGGGCCCACGCCGAAGGTAAGGACATCATGTTTGAGGCTCAGCTTGGAGCCCTTCGAGACCTGGATTACGGCATCTATCCCTACACCTCGTCCTCCAATCCCATCTCGGCCTATGCGCCGGTGGGCTGCGGATGTCCGAATCTGAAAGTGGACGAAGTGGTGGGTGTCACCAAAGCCTATTCCACCTGCGTAGGCGAAGGGCCATTTGTGGGCGAATTGGATGGACAGGCCGCTCATGACCTGCGGGAAGCAGGCGCAGAATACGGTGCGGCCACCGGTCGTCCCCGTCGGGTAGCTTGGTTTGATGTTCCGGCCACAAAATACGGCACCCGGCTTCAGGCTGCCACCTGCCTGGCACTGACGAAAATCGACGTGCTGTCCTATCTGAAGGAAATCCCGGTGTGCGTAGGCTACCGGCTCAACGGTCAGGTAAGCGACCGTTTCCCCTACACCGCTGACTTGGATGCTTGTGAAGCGGTATACGAGACGCTGCCCGGCTGGAATTGCGATATTTCCGGTATCCGCCGTTGGGAAGATCTGCCCCAGTCGACCCGGGATTATGTAGAATTTATCGAGAAAAAGGTTGGCTGCCCCATCAAGTATGTTTCCGTAGGCCCGGAGCGCGAGGCCCTGATCATTCGCTAAAATATCTTCCGGGGGACGAGGATTCGTCCCCCGATTTTCACGGAGGAAATATCTATGAAGAATACCTATGAAACCCCGCTGAACAGCCGCTATGCCAGCCGGGAAATGCAGTACATCTTTTCCCCCGACAGAAAATTCACCACCTGGCGCAAGCTGTGGGTGGCCCTGGCTGAATCGGAAATGGAGTTGGGACTTCCCGTCACTCAGGCACAGGTGGACGAACTCAAGGCCCACATCAATGATATCGATTATGAGGCTGCTCGCCGCCACGAGGAACGGGTGCGCCACGATGTGATGGCCCATGTACTGGCCTATGGTGACGTATGCCCCAATGCCCGGGGTATCATTCACCTGGGCGCAACCAGTTGCTATGTAACGGATAACGCGGATATTCTGATGCTGCGGGACGCCATGAATCTGATTCGTGCAAAACTCATTGAGGTGATGCGGCGCCTGTCCAAATTCGCATTGGAATACAAGGATCTGCCCACTCTGGGCTATACGCACCTGCAGCCCGCTCAGCTTACCACCGTGGGCAAACGCGCCTGCCTGTGGCTGCAGGACCTGTACATGGATCTGACAGAACTGGACGATGCTCGCTCCGCCATCAAGCTGCTGGGTAACCGAGGTGCCACCGGCACGCAGGTGAGCTTTCTGGAGTTATTTGACGGAGACGGCGCCAAAGTGGATGAACTGGAACGCCGCATTGCTGAAAAGATCGGCATGAACGCAGTCTTCGACGTTTCTGGGCAGACTTACCCTCGCAAGCTGGACAGCCGCCTGCTCAGCGCGCTGTCCTCCATCGCCCAAAGCGCCTACAAGTTTGCCCAGGATCTACGCCTGCTGCAATCCTTCCGGGAAATTGAAGAGCCGTTTGAAAAAAACCAGATTGGATCTTCGGCCATGGCCTACAAGCGCAATCCCATGCGCTCCGAACGCATCTGCGCTCTCAGCCGGCACGTAATGGCGTTGGTGCAGGACGCTCAAATGACTGCTTGCACTCAGTGGTTTGAGCGCACGCTGGATGACAGCGCCAACAGGCGACTGTCCCTGCCCGAGGCGTTCCTGGCCACGGATGCGGTACTGGAACTCTACGCTAATGTGGCCGATGGCATGGTGGTTTACCCCAAAATGATTGCCCGCCGCGTCAACGAAAACCTGCCCTTTATGGCCACCGAGGATATCATCATGGAGTCGGTGAAGAACGGCGCTGACCGGCAGGAAATTCACGAGCGCATTCGCGTACATTCCCAGGCAGCCGCAACCCGCATGAAGCAGGAAGGTTTGGAAAGCGATCTGATGCAGCGCATCGCCGCAGATCCGGCCTTTCCGCTGGATCACAGCCAGTTAGAACAGCTGCTTGCCCCTGAAAAATACACTGGCCGCGCTGCAGAACAGGCACAGCGCTTTGTTACCCAGGTGATTGAACCCATTCTCGCTCGGGAAGGCGAAATGTCCATGGGTGAAATTAAAATTTGATTCCTCGCACTTTCAAAGCCCGGCGCCTTTTAAGGTCTGCCGGGCTTAATTAAGTTTTTCTAAGATACTAAAATCAACATTCCTGATCAAATAACTTCATTTATTTAATCGCAGGACAGAGTACTGCCGTGATTTTAGCTTAGTAAATATCCTTCGCCCGCTTGCGGAATGCCCTCTATTTTGGTATGATGAATCAGTAAGCTAAAATACGAAGGAGAGATGGAAACGCATGCAGACCGGAACCATGAATATGGCCACGGGCAACGTTCGCCGCGTGATGCTGTCCTTTGCGCTACCCGTTTTCTTAAGTCAGCTATTCCAACAGCTCTATAATGCCGCAGACTCCCTGATCGTAGGAAATCTGCTGGGCAAGCAGGCCCTGGCTGCGGTCAGTTCTTCTGCATCCCTGCTTCAATTGCTCACCAGTCTGATGATCGGCATTGCCCTGGGTGCGGGTGTAGTCATCTCTCGCTATTTTGGTGCGGGCGAAGACAAAAACGTATCCGATGCCATCCATACCACCGTGGCCTTTGGTCTGGTAGCAGGCGTGGCAATGACGGTGTTTGGCGTGCTGCTCTCACCGGTACTACTCCGGTGGATGGGTACCGCGCCGGATGTACTGCAAGGGTCCATCGCCTATTTCCGCAACTATTTTCTGGGTTCTGTGGCCGTCATGCTCTACAATGTCTTCACAGGGATCATGAATGCTCTGGGAGACAGCCGCAGGCCCCTGTACTATCTGATCGTCTCTTCCGTATTAAACGTAGTGCTGGATCTGTTGTTCATAGGTGTATTCCACTTCGGTGTGGGATCCGCAGCGACGGCCACTGCCATCTCTCAGGCCGCCAGCGCGTTGCTATGCTACCTACATTTGCGCAAGCCCGGCACAGTATATCAGCTGCGCCTTCGCAGCATACGCTTTCATCGGGGTCTGATGGGAGAGGTTATTCGCATGGGCCTGCCCACAGGCATTCAAAATTCGGTGATTGCCATAGGCAATGTCACCGTCCAAAGTTACATCAACTCCTTTGGTTCCGATGCCATGGCAGCCTGTGGAACTTACTCTAAGCTTCAGGGCTTTGCCTTTTTACCCATTACCAGCTTTGCTCTGGCGCTGACCACCTTTGTCAGCCAAAATCTAGGTGCGAAAGAATATGCCCGAGCAAAGCAGGGTGCTCGTTTCGGCATTTTGCTGACCATTATAACGGCAGAAATCATCGGTGTACTGGTACGACTGACCGCGCCAGTATTGGTAGGCCTGTTCAACAGTGATCCGACAGTAGTGCACATCGCAGTAACCCAATCCCGCATCGAGAGCCTGTTTTACTGCCTGCTGGCTTTTTCCCACGCCGTGGCGGGGGTCTGCCGAGGCGCAGGAAAGGCCACTGTCCCCATGCTGGTGATGCTATCGGTCTGGTGTTTGCTGCGCATTGTGTTCATCTCCATCGCCATGTCTATTGTGCACGACTACCGCATCCTGTTCTGGGCCTACCCCCTGACCTGGTTTATCAGTTCAAGCATTTTCCTGCTGTATTATCTCAAATCAGATTGGGTACACGGCTACGATCCACGAAACGCCCATCACCGCTTTCGCTTTCATTGACGGAGGTTGATCGATTATGTCAGACTGGAAGATGCGATACCGTCCTGGCGTGGACGGCGACCAGCTATCCGTGTTGGGCTACGGCTGCATGCGCTTCACCCGCAAAAACGGCGTCATTGACCTAGCCAAGGCGGAAGCTGAGCTCATGGCTGCCATAGATGGGGGCGTAAATTATCTGGATACGGCCTACATCTATCCAGGCAGCGAAGCCGCCGTTGGCAAAATTCTGGAAAAAAATGCTTGCCGCAATCGAGTTTACATTGCTACAAAGCTGCCCCAGTATCTGATCAAATCCACCGCCGGCATGGAAAAAACCTTTCGTGAAGAACTTTCCCGCCTGCGCACCAGCTACATCGACTATTATCTAATGCACATGCTCACCGACGTGGCATCTTGGGAGAAACTGGAGCGGTTGGGCGTGCGGGAATGGATTGCAGAAAAAAAGCGGCTGGGCGAGATTCGCCACATTGGTTTTTCTTTTCATGGCAATACTCAGATGTTCCTGAAAATACTCGACGCCTATGACTGGGATTTTTGCCAGATCCAGTACAATTACATGGATGAAAATGCTCAGGCGGGCCGTCAGGGACTCGAAGCTGCCGCCCGCAAGGGCCTTCCAGTAATCATCATGGAACCCCTGCGGGGCGGTCGGTTGACCAATCGCCTTCCCCCAGGTGCCCTGAAGGCCATAGACATGCATCCCCGGCACATCAGCGCCGCAGAGTGGGCCTTTCAATGGCTCTGGAACCAGCCCGAAGTAAGCTGCGTGCTCTCCGGCATGAACAGTCTTGAAATGATCCAGGAAAACTTGCGTTCCGCCGCTCGCTCTGGAGCCAACAGCTTTACGGAGGAAGATTTCGCGTTGATCGACCACCTGCGCCAGGCAATCAGCGAAACCACCCGGGTCAATTGCACCGGCTGTGGCTATTGTATGCCCTGTCCACAAGGCGTGGACATTCCCGGCAGCTTTCGCTGTCTGAACGTCATCGACATCGATGGCAGACGCAAGGCAGAAAAGGAATACTGGCAGGTGACCGCCGTGCGCAAGATTCCCGGCAGTGCATCCCGCTGCATCGGTTGTGGCAGGTGCGAGCGCCACTGTCCCCAATCTATTCCCATCCGGCAGATGTTAAAGGTAGCAGCCAATGAACTGGAAACGCCTTTCTACCGCATCGGTCGTTGGATTACACAACTTTGGAAACCTTGGTGAAAAGAAAGAGACGCTGTAGGACGAGAGCACTTTACGTCCTACAGCGTCTTTATATCTCCCCGAAATACACCTGTACAGTCAGGCCAAGGCGCTCGGGCCCTGTCTGCGGCGCGATATATGCTGTATATTTTCCGTCCACCTCTGTTTTCGCAATCTGAATTACCGTACCCGGCCACAGGTTTCCTTCAACGTCATCTGCATAGATCAAGCCCACATCGTCTCCCGCAGATAGAGCGTAGACCTGTGTCTCATCCAGCTTCACCTCCACGCAGATAGCTTCATCTGGCACCAGCATAAAGGCCGCAGCTCCCTCTTCCTCGGTTTCGCTGTCAGGGATCTGCGTTACGAT
Source organism: Clostridiales bacterium (assembly GCA_019419995.1). Lineage (GTDB taxonomy): Bacteria > Bacillota > Clostridia > Christensenellales > Aristaeellaceae > SFTH01. Next base: position 139,533 of record JAHZHZ010000001.1, on the reverse strand, counting down.
GCCATCCACGGTCGCAAGGATTTCAAATTCTGTCCCGGAAATTACCTCGTACAACAGCTCGCCCCGCTCTACATGCTCACCCTCTTCTACGCAAATTTTGCTGATTGTCCCCTGAGACTGGTAGACGCAGGTTTCATCAACCACCACCGTGCCGATACCCACTCGCTGATCAGTACTGAATTCCTCATCTCGGTACAAATAGACAGTCTCCCCCACGTAAAGTTCGCCACCAGTAGTAAGCAGTTGATATTCACTTCCGTCAATCTGGGTTACTACGCCCGTTGCCCGGTGTGTTCCATCCGCCGTACAGCGAATGTAGAGGGCTTCTCCGCTATGAATCAGCATATTTTCCGGGGTCTGCTTCGCATCCTCTACCGTACAATAGATACGATATTTGGACTCCGGCGCAATTTCCACCACCGTTCCATCCACTTTTTCGCCCACTTCGGCACCAATGCTGGCCACAATTCCATCTTGCTGCGCAAATACTCGGGTGGATTTTGCCACGGCCAGGACATCGCCTGCCTCTACTCTTTGTCCGACGGACACATTAATTTCCGATAGATCGTTCTCTGCCTCAATCCGCACGCTGGAAGACGCCACCGTGCTACCCTGGTACATTTCTGCCACAGCGGCACAGTTTATCAGAAGTATCATCAAAGTTGCGCATAGAAATTTTTTACCCATACACATCACCTTCACTGGGGAATCAATTCTCCATCTTCACTAAGCACATACGTCTGTGAATCCACCTGAACATTTATGTCGGCGGCCGATACTTCCAAATCAAAATCTTTGGAGACGTAACCCTGCATGCGCAGGGACGCATAAACCGTTCCCTGCAGTTCCAGATCTGTGGAAATCACCCGTACACCGTCCTCCAGGATCAACTCTATTTCACTGATTCCACTTTCATAAAGGGTACGCAACGCCATGGCATTAACCATCCAACTCTCCCCACCGGATTCAGGAGTAAGGATCAGTCGTTGCGATTCCATCGTCTCAGTAAAGCCAGCGCCTCCCGACAGTAAAATTTCCAGGCTCTCATTCCCCAAGGTCAGTCGATTCACCGTCTCCTGGGGAATCACCAGTTCCACAGTTCCGTAGGCCCGCATATCCTTCGTCCCCGAGGAATGACTGCTGGTGAGCGCTTCACCTGGGGTAATGTGAAATTCATCTTCCTCCAGCGCAACTTCTCCCACTGACTGACCACCAGAGGGCCTACCTCCACCAGAAGGTCGTCCACCTCCCATGGGACGTCCGCCTGAGGGAGCTCCTCCCTGTATCAACTCAAACTGAATTTCCTCCTCCAACAGGATGCCTTCCTCCCCAACCGCCTGTACCTTCATGCAATAGGGACCATCGGTAAGTTCCAGGAGAGAAATCACCAACACACACTGATCCAGCTGCCCCGCCTGGATCACAGCGGCCTCCGCATCTAAAAGGCTCCAATTGTACGCTATAGCGTCCTTCACCGGCGTCCAGCTAAAATTGAGCTGGCTATCCGGAATCTGTACTTCCACCTGCCACACACCGGTTTGCATCTGCACTGCTCCCTCCAGCTTGAGCCCTAGCGCCGTAGGTGCGGGCGTGACCGAAGGTTCCGGGCTCAAACTGGTTTCTGGGCTCAGGCTTGGTCCGATCGAAGGCGTAGCGGTAACTTCAGGCGCCAATGTCTGCTCAGGAGACTGGGTGACCTCCGGAGTCGGGGGCTGGGTGGCTTCTGGAGTCGGTACCTGAGTGGCTTCCGAAGTCGGGGCCTGCGTGATCTCCGAGGTGGGAGCTTGTGTGACCTCCGAGGTGGGAGCTTGTGTGACCTCCGAGGTGGGAGCCTGTGTGACCTCCGAGGTGGGAGCCTGTGTGACCTCCGAGGTGGGAGCCTGCGTAACCTCCGAGGTGGGAGCCTGTGTGACCTCCGAGGTTGGGGCTTGTGTAACCTGCTGAGTTGGACTCTGGGCATCTCCCGGAGTCGGCGCCTGGGTAACTTCTGGAGTCGAAATCTGCGTGACTGCTGAGGTAGGGAGTGGCGTGACTTCTTCACTCGTAACCACTGGAGTCGAGCCCTGCGCAGTCAATGGCGTTGTCGCGGAATTATCTTCAGCAAGTCCAAAAGAAAACATCCACAGCAGGGCCATCGTCCCACAAAACCTGCGTTTATTCACCACCTTGCTCCTCCTGCGCCTCCGCTGCGGCTTTCTCTTGTGTAGAAACGATAGCCGTCATGCCGTAGCGAGTATTTTCATCAGGAATGAAATCTATCCATACGGAGTAATAGACCTCACCCGTTTCATTTTCTCCAGCCTCGTTTTCAGTAGCCAATGCTGAAATCATGGAAACGGTACCATCGTACTCCACCTCTTCATCCTCATTCCAGATCAATTCAATGTTTACCGCATCGCCAACGTGAATCATACCCAGGTTGGCTTCACTTACCTGCGCTTCAATCGCCATGGCATCAGGGCAGTAGAGTGCTGCAGTCACGTTGCCTTTTTCCAGTGTCGAACCCTGCTGGACATTGATCTGGGCCACAACCCCGGAAGCATCCGCCAAAATCTGATTGCCGCTCATGTACAGGCCATCAAAGCTTCCACTCAGCGTCTCAAAGAGCAGTTCTCCCCGCTCCACCCACTGGCCATCTTCTACGGCGATGGAGACAATACCGCCTTCACCGGTGACGGCTGTAGGACTGGTGCGCGTCAGTTCTCCCCTGCCAATGCGGTTAGAAGAAGAAGTTTCTCCGCGAAATACGCTTACGGTCTCCCCCACCAGAAACTCGCCGGACTGTACTTCCACCGTATAATCAGTTCCCTCAATCGATGTAATGACGCCGGTACCCGTGTGACTGCCGTCAGAATAGCATTTCAGATTCACTTCCTCCCCCACATGAACAAATTTGTTAGCTGTGGCATTATAGGCTTCTTCCGTGCTGGCAGCTATGGTGTATACGCTTTCCCCTTCAATGTACATCACCGCGCCATAGCGTTCCGCCACGTTTTCCGCGCTGTCTCCCGGTTCGCCAAAAATTCCCGTCACGGTTCCAGACTGGCTGGCATAAACCTTCTGGGTGCTCAGCGTGGCAATCACATCCCCCTCTTCCACCACTTCGCCTAAAGTCACTTCTACAGATTCCACCGTACCGCCAATGGGCGCATAGATTTCATGTGTTTTGCTGGATACGACAGTTCCATTAAAGGAGAGAGTATCGGCCAAAGCCGCCTGGAACAGCAATACGCAGGCTGCCGCACTGGCCAGCAGGGTTTTTGGAGTTCTTTTCATGCACAATTCCTCCTTAATTCAGACAGATCTCAGAGCGTCGATAGGATTGAGACGACTGGCTTTTCGGGCTGGCGCCCATCCGAAAACAATACCTACGGCAGCGGAAAAGCCCGCGCCCAGTACAATGGCCCCCATGGATATGGCAAACTGCGTTCCCATCAATTGGCAGAGGGCAAAGGACAAGCCCAGGCCAAGAATTACGCCTGCGATGCCACCGATCATAGACAGCAAAAAGGATTCAATCAAAAACTGGGCCTGTATCTGCCAGGGCAGTGCCCCCAGCGCCTTTTTCAATCCGATTTCAGTGGTACGCTCCGTAACAGAAGTGAGCATCATATTCATAATGCCGATACCACCCACCAACAGCGCAATAGAAGCAATGCCCGCCAGTAAATAAGTCATCATGTTCAACATTTCTTCCATGGTATCCTCGATGCCGGACATGGTAGTTACGGTAAAGCAATCTTCCTCATAGCTGAACATGGCATCCATTTCACTTTCTATCTCCTGCGCAGCCAGTTCAGAATCCACACCGCTGGACAGATAGACCGTAAAGGAAGTGACCACATTGGCATTGTTCATCTTTAAAGCCGTGGTATAGGGAATGATAATGTCACTGCCTCCGCCCATCATGCTGGAAATGCTCTGATCTCCATCCTCGGAAAGTATACCTGCCACCAGAAAGGGAACGCCATCTATATAGAGTTTCTCTCCCACCGGATCAACACCGTAGAAGAAGGTTTCCACCATCTCCTGGCTGATCCAGCAGGTAAAGGTGGTGCTATCCTCATCCACAACGCTCAGGTTCCGCCCACGCTGAACCAGCTCTTTCGTATTGGAAAAATAATAGGCATCGCTGCCGGAAACGGAGATTCCCGTATCATAATTGCCACCCCTGGAAACACGGGCAGAAAGCGCCACACTAGGACTTACGCCGTCCACGATCTCCAGTTTGGCAAGATCGTTTAGATCCTGAGTAGTCAGGCCGGATTTTAAATCACTACCGGTAACGGACACCATCAGAGTTCCTGCTCCCATGGAACTGAAGGAAGAAGACAAAGACCCCGATACGGCAGAAATAGTGGTGATCAGCGCGATAACAGCCGTCACACCGATCAATATACCTAATACCGTCAGAAATGAACGAACCCGATTGCTGGAGATGTTGTTCAACGACATAGCCACGCATTCCTTGAGCATTACGAAGCCGCCCACTATGGATTTAAGCATCTGCGCAGTCGCCTCCCTTATACAGCACGCCGTCGACGATGTGTACTACCCGCCGGGCCTGGGCAGCTACATTCATGTCGTGGGTGATCATGATAATGGTGCGTCCTTCGTCGTTGAGTTCCCGAAACAGGCCCATTACCTGTTTCCCCGTTTTCTGATCCAGAGCTCCGGTAGGTTCATCCGCCAGCAGTATGGACGGATTGCCCACCAGGGCCCGGGCAATGGCAACGCGCTGCTGTTGACCCCCGGAAAGTTGGTTAGGATAGTGATGCCTCCGCTCAGATAGTCCCACCCGTTCCAACAACTCCTCGGCACGCTGCCTGCGCTGGCGGGGCGGAACACCCGCATAGATCAGTGGCAATTCCACGTTCTTCTGGGCGGTAAGCCTCGACAGCAACTGAGAATTTTGAAAGATAAATCCAATCTCGCGACTGCGTATGTGGGCCAGTTCTCGCTCGGACAAATTCTCCATATCTTCTCCCAGCAGCGTGTACTCTCCTGAAGTAGCCACATCTAGACAGCCAATGATGTTCATCAGAGTGGATTTCCCACTCCCGGACGGCCCCAATACGGATAGAAATTCTCCCCGATCCAGATCCAGATCCACATCCGTAAGCACGTTCACTTCCTCATCGCCCATGGTATAGCGCTTGCAGATCTTGCGCATTTCAAAAAATGCAGAACTACTCACTGGCGTCCACCGCCCATCTGCGCCCGGTCGCCGACCATGCCGCCACCCATGCCGGAAAAATCTGGCATATTTCCAGAAGCTCCGCCGCCCCGCTGCATATTGCCCTGAGGCGCGTTCATCTGCTGGCTACCAAAGAGGCCCGAGAGCAGTCCCGCTGAACTTTCTTCCTGCTGGCTCTCCACATAGACCACGTCGCCATCTGAAAGCCCACTCTTGATCTCCACGTAATTACCATTGCTGACACCGACTTCCACGCTGACCTGTTCCAATTCGCCAGCTTCATTGTACATCCACACATAAGCGCTGTTCTGCTGATCAAAACTCAGGGCTTCCGCCTTAAGAATGACCACATTTTCAGCCTCTTCCTGGGGAATAGACACACTTACCTGCATTCCTGGATAAACGCCTTCGTCCACATCGACATAAGCCACGGCAGAATAATAGGCCACATTCCCTCCAGAAGCAGAGATATAATCAATGCTGGCAATCTCCGATTCATAGCTCTTTTCCGTAGCCGTAGCGGTAACAGTGCACGCCTGGCCAACGGCCACATCCCCGATATCATATTCATCCACCCGAAGAGTCACCTGCATATGCTTGAAATCCGCCACCTGCACCAGCGCATCGCCCGCGACCACTTCATCTCCTTCTTCTACGCTTACAGTGTTCACGCGACCATCAAAGTCCGCTTCAATGGTTTCGCCGTTCATTAGCCGCACCAATTTATCACCCTTGAGCACGTCCTGTCCAGCCACGACATATACTGTGCGCACGCTAGTGGCTGATGACGCCGTATAGCTGGCGCTGTCGATAAGATTTAAGTTTCCGCTGAAACTCAAGGCATTAGAAATACTGCCAGTGGTAGCGGTATAACTGTCGTACGTAATGGTATATTCCCGCTTTAACGCGGCATAGGCATAGTAGCCAATGCCTGCAAGTACCGCTACCATTAGCATTGTTAAAATCAATTTGCGCGCCCAGCCTCTGCGCGTCTTGCGAACTTTGGGACCCTTATTCATTGACAGAAATTTCCTTTCCTCTGGAATGGGCCCATTCTAAGTGTGCAACCTTAAGCCGACTTTAGAATTCCCCCGTTATTTCTGAAGCCGAATTGACCGTTTTGAAAACAAATTGTGAACGCTACGATTTACTCCGTTCCCACCAGAAAAAACATGACCACCGGCTAAGTCGGTGATCATGTTTTTTGCAGAAGATCTCTAAAACTACACACTGGTTTTACAATCATCTTCACTTTTTCCAAAGCATCGGATCGTTTAGCATTTCATCCAATATACGGGCTGAAGTCTCCACAAAGCGCACACAGGGACGCACCCGATAATATTCCTCGCTGCGTGCGTCGGGTACACTGGTATGTTCGTTTTTCAAAGCAATATTTTTTAAAAGCTCCCGGCAAATGAGGGTACCATGTTCCGTGCGAAAGCGCGAGCCAAAGTCCTGCACCCGGGCATATAGCGCCGCCTTTTCTTCGGTGGCTGCCGGATCGCCATAGCCCTTGAGCACCCCCATGACAAATAGCGCCCCGCTGACCGCGCCGCATACTTCCCGCATTTTACCCATCCCTGCACCAAAACAGGAAACCATTCGGGCCACATCCGCTTCCTCCATGTCCAATTCTTTGGAAAAGCTGCAGGCCACAGCCTGAGCACAGCTGTAACCCTTTTTAAAGTTTTCATGGGCAAGAGCAGCGCGTTTTTCCATTTTTAGTCCTCCCTCGTGTGAATAAGCTTCCTTATAGTATATCATAATGGAAGCTGGAATAAAAGCTTTCCCTGATTTGTGCCATGGATTCCCTTGACGTTTTTTTTAAAAGACAGTATAATATGGTTTTGTATAATATATGCTAAAATGACTGTAGCTGTCAGTCGATTGCAGGGAGGAAACTCAATGAAGACAAGGAGTTTAATCAAGCTCGGAATTGTCACATTGCTGATTGTGGTGGTGGCTTTTCTGGCGCTGAATGGCTTGCAGGTGGGCAAGTACATTCTTAAACCCGTGTCCGAGGCCATCAGTTTGGGCCTGGATCTGCGGGGCGGTGTGTCCACCGAGTACATTGCCACTGACACGACGTTGGAAAATTTTGATGTACTGCTGCAGGGCACGGTTTCGGCGCTGCGCACCCGCCTGACCAACGCTGGTTTTACTGAAGCCAACGTGTCCATTCAGGGCTCGGATCGGATTTTGGTGGAAATTCCCGATGTAGACGATCCGGAGGAAGTGGCCGAAATCATTGGCACCCCTGCCCATCTGGAATTCCGCGATCCCAACGGAAACGTAGTCTTTGAGGGCAGCGAGATTGAGAGCGCCAGCGCCGTCTTCGCCAATCAGGAGCAAACCAAGGCGGGCGTAAGCTTTAAGCTGAACAAGGAAGCATCCCAGGCTTTCAAGGAAGCCACTCAAGAATTTCTGGGCAGCTCCATTTCCATCTATCTGGATGACGAACTGATTTCAGCCCCCTCAGTGAACGAAGTTATCCCCAATGGTGAAGGCATCATCACCAGCAGCACTATTGAATCTACGGAGGAATCCATCGAATGGGCCAACAACCTGGCCATGCTGATTCAGTCCGGCGCATTGCCCATGGATATTGAAGAGGTAGAGACCCGGGCCATTTCTGCCACGCTGGGCGTGGAAGCCATTGACGGAGCCATTCTTGCCGGCATCATCGGCCTGATCATCATTTTGCTGTTTATGTTGGTCATGTATCGCCTGCCGGGTGTAGCAGCAGATCTGGCGCTAATGATTTACGTGTTGATTGTATTCTATGCCCTGGCAATCTTGGGCGTACAGCTGACGCTGCAGGGTATCGCAGGCATCCTGTTGGGTATCGGCATGGCAGTGGATGCCAATGTAGTCATCTTTGAGCGCTTCCGTGAAGAGCTTAAGAGCGGACGTACCCCTGTCAATGCGGTGAAATTCGGCTTCAAAAACGCCGGCAGAGCGGTGGCTGACTCCAACATTACCACGCTGATCGCCGCAGTGGTACTACTGATCTTCGGAACGGGCACCATCAAGGGCTTTGCTACCACGCTGATGATTTCCGTATTGGCGTCACTGTTTACCGCGGTGGTGGTAACCCGCTGGTTGCTGTTGCTGATTTGCCGCCTGGATATCCGCAAAAACAGCGCCTACACGCGCTGAGAGGAGGGAAGAGAGTATGAAGAATATTTATACGGGAAAGACGCGCCTCTTCCTTTGCATCTCTGGCGCGATTATCGTAGTCGCTCTGGTTCTTCAGATCGCCGGTATGGGTTTGAATCTGGGCATTGATTTTACCGGCGGTTCGCTGCTGAATTATTCGGTAGGCGAAGATTATGACGTTTCAGATGTGGAAACCATCCTTGCCAGCGCAGGATATGAAAACAGTCAGATAACTAAGGCCGCACCCTCTGAAGCTTCCATTGCCCTGCAACAGGAGCGCGCCGCAGCACAGGAACAAGTCGATGCCGGTGAAGCGGACGTCTCAGAGACCCAAACGGAAGATATCCCTAGCACTGACGCAGAAGGTGCGCAGGTAGATACGGAAAATACTGCGGAACCGAACGACGAAACTGCTGAAGTCGAAGAACCCGAGGCGGAACCTGCTGCCGGTCTGCTTGACCTGGATAAGTCTTCCATCAAAGCCGACGGCCTGACTGACTTGCAAATCCGTTTGAACTTGGTAGACGAAAGCGAAGGTCTGGAAGAGGCAATCTCTTCAGCGGTCACTGCTGTGTTGCCTGAGGCAAAAGAAACTCACTACGGTCAATTGGACAACGCTACACTCATCAACCGCGATATTGATTCTAGCTTTGCAGGCGGTTTTGTTGCTGAGTTCAGCGTGGGCAAGGACTACGATGCAGATGCAGTGGAACAGGCGGTGCGAGATGCACTTGCAGAAAATTATTCCGTTCTGAATCTGAGCGCCCTGAAGTACGACGCCCAGGCTGAGGCCCAGGAGGCGGAAGCAGCCAATGCCGAGGAGACGGAAAATGAAGGCGAGGCTTCAGCGGAACCCACCGAAGCCCCTGCAGAGGATTCAGGCGAAACGTTGGAGGCCACCGAAGAAGCACAGCCTGAGGGAACCGATCTGCGCATTGTGCTGACCATTGATGACGAAGCCTCCCGTGTACGCACCCTTCTGGAACGAGAAATGCAGGCAAAATATCCCAACTTCAGCTTCATTGACGTCAATCACGTCAGCGCTATTGCCGGGCGTGACCTGATGAGCAATGCCGTGAAGGCATTGTTGATTGCCTTTGCATGCATGCTGATCTATATCGCCATACGTTTTGACCTGTTCTCCGGTTTGGCAGCACTGTTCGGCCTGGTACACGACGTACTGGTAATGTGCGCTTTCATGGTGTTCTTCCGGGGATTGTATCAGGTGAACAGCTCGTTCATTGCGGCGATACTCACCATCGTAGGTTATTCCATCAACAATACGATTATCATCTTTGACCGCATCCGTGAAACTTCAAGGATGCCCGGCTGGAGTCAGAATAGTCGTCGGGAAATTGTGGAGGTCTCCGTGCGCAACACGCTCAGCCGCACCATCAACACCTCGTTGACTACGCTGGTTATGCTGGTGACACTATATATCTTCGGCGTGGAATCCATCCGCGAATTTGCCTTCCCGTTGATCGTGGGCATGCTGGCAGGCACCTATTCTTCCGTGCTTCTCAGCGGACAGGTCTGGGCAATTTGGATGGACAAGGCTCAGCATAGGAAGGCCATGAAGACGCAGAAGAACTGAGTCAGATGATTTATATCAATCAGGAATCGACGCAACCGCCGGTTCCTGATTTCGTTATTCGATGGATTTTCAGGGAGTTCCTTTACAGAAGAAAGGGGGCGCAAAAATGCTGCGCTATGTGCAGAGGACGGCACAGAGAAGCTGGTTTGAGCGTCCGGCTGACATGTCCGAGATCTTGCACCGGCTGTTGATTCAGCGGGGAATTTCCTCCGAGGCAGAGGCTCGGGCTTTTCTCAATCCCTCGTGGGATCAGCTAAATGACCCCATGCTGCTGCACGACATGGCAGAGGCCGTTCACCGCATCCACGCCGCTTTGAATGGCAACCAGCGCATCTGTGTCTATGGGGATTATGATGTGGACGGCGTGTGCGCCTCGGCAATACTGTATGATTACTTTCGAGAAAAGGGCGTCGAAGTAGAGGTCTACCTGCCTTCCAGGCACAGCGAGGGCTACGGGTTGAACGAACGGGCCCTGCGGGAAATCGCTCTGCGGGCAGACCTGCTGATTACGGTAGATTGCGGTATCTCTTCTCGAGAACTAATCGAAATGGCGAAGAAACTGGGGTTGGATTGCGTGGTGACAGATCATCACCGCCCCGGCGAAAATCTGCCGGACTGTCCTGTAGTCAATCCATTGCTGGGAAATTATCCCTTTGCATGGCTCTGTGGCGCAGGGGTGGCCTTGAAATTGGTTCAGGCTCTAGGTGGAGCAGACGCCGCTGCGGCGCGGATGGATCTGGCTGCCGTGGCCACTGTAGCGGACGTCGTTTCGCTCACAGGAGAAAACCGGGTAATCGTGCGGATGGGGCTCGATCAGCTCAACCGTTGCCCCCGACCCGGCCTGTCTGCTCTGATAGAGAGCGCACGCGTGGAACGGGGACATCTCACCAGCGAGGGCATCGCCTTTCGCCTAGCCCCCCGTCTCAACGCCGGAGGACGATTGGGTTCTGCGCGTCGATCCTTTGAACTGCTGGTGCAGCAGGATGACTTTCTGGCCATAGCGCAAGCGGATGAGCTGGAAAAAGAAAATGCCCACCGCCAGACGGTTGAAAGGGAAATCCGGGAAGAGGCGCAGCGCCAGTTGACAAACTTTGATTTCTCCGCTCACCGGATCATCATGGTTAAAGGCAGTAACTGGAATCCCGGCGTGATCGGGTTGACCGCATCTCACCTGCGGGAGGCCTACCACTATCCCGTAATCGTACTCTCGGAGCACGAGGGTCTGCTCACCGGTTCCTGCCGAAGTATCGAAGGCGTAGATATCTATCGAACCCTTTCCAGCGCAGCGGAATGGATGGAGAGATTTGGAGGCCACAGTCAGGCAGCGGGACTGACCATGAAAGCAGAAAATTTTGAGCCCCTCCAGGAAGCGCTTGACCGATATCTCTTTGAAACGGTTCCCGCTGAAGCCTATCTACCCACGGCGGTGTATGACATTCCCGCCGAGTTGGAAGAGGTGAGTGAAGAATTTGTCCGCTCGCTGACTGCATTGGAACCCACGGGTTGCGGGAATCCTGAACCGGTGTTGCGTACCACAGCGCAGTTGTTGGAAGGGCGGGCTATCGGAGCCCAGGGTGCCCACCTCAGGCTGATCTGTGGAGAGAAGGGCGTGCGGCGCACAGGCATTTACTTTGGTGCCGGCGCGTTAGCTGGCAGGCTTTCGGATCGGGTGGAAATTCTTTACACGCCCCAGCTAAACCACTGGAATGGGCGTACAGACGTACAATTGCGGCTCAGCGCATTGCGCAATAGTGACGATTCGAGTAGAATCGACGCTCTGAGAGGAGAAGAAGGTCCCCTGCTGCGTCGTTTCTTAACAGAATTGCTCTATAATAGAAGAGACAGTTGTTCCCTAAAGGGCCGCGACTGCACGCTGGAAGAAGTTCGAGAACTTCTGGCGGAGACGCCTAAAGGCTGCTGGATCTTTTGCGCCGGAATAGATGCAGCACAGCGTATTTGGGAGGCAATGCCTCCGGGCATGCTGGACTTGTATATCGGCGAGTTACCTTCGGATGCCCGCGCCTTCCATTCGCTGATTCTCTGGCCCACTTCTCTGGGGCCGCTTCCCCGGGCGCTGCGCACGCTGGTCCTGGCAGGAATGCCAGCACCGGAAGGTATGGACGAAGGCGTAACCCTGCTGAATCTGGAAGGTGAGCGTCCCTTTGGAAATGAATTGCCCGATATAGATCAAATGCGCCAGGTTTACAAGGCGATATTGTATCTTCAACAGCGTCCAGTGCATATTCCGGATGGAGAGGCGTTGTGTCAACGTTTGGCAGAGGAGGCTCAACTGGATGCCACCGGATGTTGGGTATCTCTGTTGGCCCTGCAGGATATGAAGTTAATTGAATTGCGGGAACGACCATTTGGGTTGCGATTGCTGCCTATGAAAAAAACCAGCCCCGAAAGCAGCGCCCTGTGGAGGGCGGTTGCACAGTTGAGGGCCACGTACCGAAGGGAGGAGAGGGAATGACCGGCACCGATGGACAGGGTTACATGTGTCTGGAAGATCTGATCAAGCGAATTCGCAAGTTCCATCCGGAAGATGACATGGACGTGGTGCGGAGGGCCTATGAATTTGCCATGAAGGCCCATGCCAACCAGAAGCGTAAGTCCGGCGAGCCCTACTTCAGTCATCCCTGTGCGGTAGCAGTGATCTTGACGGATTTGATGCTGGACGGCACGACCATCGCCGCGGGCCTGCTGCACGACTGTGTGGAGGACGTGGAGGGCGTAACCATCGAAACCATTCGTCAGGAGTTCGGTCAGGAAGTGGAGTTGCTGGTGGATGGAGTGACAAAACTGTCCCAGCTCAACTTCGCGTCACGGGAGGAAGCCCAGGCAGAGACACTGCGCAAGATGTTTCTGGCTATGGCCAAGGATATCCGGGTGGTCCTGATCAAGCTAGCGGACCGATTGCATAACATGCGCACGCTGAAGTATCAGCGCCCGGAGCGTCAGATTCCAATCGCCCGGGAGACACTGGACATCTATGCACCACTGGCCCATCGCATGGGTGTGTACACCATCAAATGGGAGCTGGAAGATCTGTCTCTGCGCTACATCGATCCTGAGGGTTACTATGAACTGGTGCGGCTGGTAGGAATGAAGCGTGAGGAGCGGGAACGCCTGATCGCGGAGGTGAGCCAGCAGCTGGGCGCCAGATTGCGAGAGGCAGGCATCAAGGCAGAAATCGAGGGCCGGCCTAAGCATTTTTATTCCATTTACCGCAAGATGAAGAACCAGAACAAGACCTTCGATCAGATCAACGATCTAATCGCGCTGCGCGTTCTGGTCAATACCCAGCAGGATTGCTATTTTGTTCTGGGCGTGGTACACACCATGTGGCCTCAGGTTCCGGGGCGATTCAAGGACTACATTTCCATGCCCAAGCCCAACATGTACCAGTCTCTGCATACCACTGTGGTCAATCAGGGGCGCCCTTTCGAGGTACAGATACGTACCTTCGAAATGCACCGCACTGCTGAATACGGCATTGCAGCCCACTGGCGCTACAAAGAGGGCCGCGCCAGTGAAAATGAACTGGACCAGAAGCTCAGCTGGCTCAGGCGCATCCTGGATTGGCAAAGTGATGCCCGAGATCCGGGTGAATTTGGCGAACTGGTGAAAGTGGATCTGTTCGCGGATGAAGTGTTTGTCTTTACGCCCAAGGGAGACGTGATCTCCTTGCCCAAGGGGGCCACACCCCTGGATTTTGCCTATCGCATTCATTCTGCAGTGGGCAACCGCTGCATTGGCGCAAAGGTAAACGGACGCATCGTACCGCTGGCTTCCCAGCTGCAAACAGGCGACTTCGTAGAAGTAATGACCTCTTCCTCTTCCCGTGGTCCGTCCCGGGACTGGTTGAACATCGTTAAAACCAGTGAGGCCAAAACCAAAATCCGCGCCTGGCTGAAGAAAGAGCAACGAGAGACCAACATCCCCCTGGGCCACGACATGTTGGAAAAGGAAGCCAAGCGTCTTGGGTATACCCTATCCCAGCTGATGCGGGGTGACGCCGTAGATTTGATCTGTAGGCGTTTTTCCGCTCAGAGTCTGGATGACATCTACGCCATGGTAGGCTTTGGCGGGCTTTCCTGTGCTCAGGTTATTAACCGTCTGGTAGACGAATATAAAAAGAGCTCCAAGGTGGAAGAATCCCTGCAGGGAGCCATGCCAGATATTGGAAAGAGCGAGGAAGCTCCGGCGCGCAAGCAGATGCGCTCCTCATCCAATGGCGTAATCGTCAAAGGCGAGAGTGGCATGCTGGTGCGCTTTGCCCGCTGCTGCAATCCACTGCCGGGGGATAAGATTGTAGGATATATCACTCGAGGTCGGGGCGTATCCGTGCACCGGCAGGACTGCGTAAGCCTGAAGGACCCGGATGTGGAAAAGGACCGGCTAATCGAAGTGGAATGGGAGGATCAGGGCGCCGACGTGTCCTATGAGGCCGAGATCCGCATCATCACTTACAATCGCACGGGCCTGTTGGCGGAAATTTCGGTAATGCTGGCCACTCAGGAAGTTCCAGTGAGTGCCATTACGGGGCACGCCTATAAGGATTCCACCTATATCTTCCATGTATCCATCATTATTAAAAATACCCAGCAGCTCAATAAGATTATACGCGATCTGCGCCAGTGGCCGGATGTAATTGAAGTGAATCGGGTGTCCTCGTGAGAGGATACCAACGCAATGTTGAATATACAAGCGAGGATGAAGCTCATGCGCTGTGTTGTGCAGAAGGTGTCCCGGGCCAGCGTGACCGTGGACGAAGAAATTGTGGGACAGATCGGTCGAGGATTTCTGGTACTGGCCGGGGCTGAAGAAGGCGACACTGAGGGCGATGTGCGCTACTGTGCGGAAAAAATTGCAGGCCTGCGCATTTTCGAAGATGACCAGGATAAATTGAATCTCTCCGTGGGGGACGTGGGAGGCAGCGTGCTGCTGGTCTCCCAGTTTACACTACTGGGCGATGCCCGGCATGGTCGCAGGCCCAGCTTTATTCGCGCCGCTCGCCCCGAAGTAGCTGAACCGTTGTTTGAGTTGCTTTGCCGCCAGGTGGCCGCTCACGGACTGGAAGTGCAGACGGGACGCTTTCGCACGCATATGGAAGTGGCACTGGTAAATGACGGGCCCACTACCATTTTATTGGACAGCAAGAAAGGTTTTTGAGAGGGATTCCATGGATTATACAATTCAGACCATTGTGTGCGGCGCCTATCAGGAAAATGCCTACCTGCTGTGCGCTCAGGGCAGGAACGACGCTCTCTTGGTAGACCCGGGAGATGACCTGTCCCAACTACATAGGGCGTTGGAGGCTTCGGGACGCACTCTGGGCGCAATTCTGCTGACTCACGGGCACTTCGACCACATGCTGAGCGCACAGCCCCTCTCCCTGGAGACTGGTGCACCGGTGTACATTTGTGCCGAAGATGTGGAATTACTTACAGATCCGAATAAAAATGCTTACGACACTTCCTGCGCCACCCGCCCCTGTCCAAAGCAAATGGAAGCCCAGGAACTGGGCGAAGCGATAGAGCTATGCGGCATACGCTTTGAAGTACTGCGCACACCAGGACACAGCCGAGGTTCTGCCTGCTTCTACGACGGGGAAAACGGAATACTGTTCAGCGGAGATACCTTGTTCTGCGCGGGATTTGGGCGCATGGACTTCTATGGTGGCAGTCATAGCCAGATGCGCTCGTCGCTGCGATTGCTCTTCCGCCTGCCGGAAGAGACAAAGGTCTACCCCGGCCACGGATGCGATACCACCATCGGCCGGGAACACGCGAGGTACCATCTATGATTTCTGTCAGGACGGATACACCGGAATTTATTTCCGACATCGCAGACATGCTGCGTATCTTTCTGGGAGACGTGCAGATCGTAGAGGTTGCCGAAGGTGGAGATTATCAGCATCAGGTTTTCCGACAGGAAAATGCTATAACTGACTGCTGGACCTGGGGAGCGCATCGGCAGGAACTGACTTCATCTATACCAGAGGGCACTCCCGTGGAAATCCGACGCCTGCGCAAACGCCAGGTGAAGATGGCACTGTATGAACTTTTAAAGGAAAGCACGGGCATGCGCCCTCCCTGGGGAGCACTCACCGGCATACGTCCCACGCGATTGCTCTATGAAGGATTAGATGAGGGACTAGATATGGATGCCGCCCGGGAACGGGTGATGTTGCAGTTCGATGTCTGCGAGGATAGAGCCCGCCTGCTGTGCGAAATTGCGCAGATGCAGCGGGGCGTACGCGTTCCTGAAAAGGGTAGCTTTGACCTGTACATCGGTATCCCCTTCTGCCGGAGCCGATGCAGTTACTGTTCCTTTTCCTCAGGGGAAGTGGGCCGCAATCAAAAGCTGATTGCCCCTTATACCGAAGCACTGATCCGGGAGATTGAAGCCTCTGCCCAGCTGATGGCTCGGGCGGGACTAAAGGTTCGCGCCGCCTACATGGGCGGAGGGACGCCCACAGCCATTCCCTGTGCAGATCTGGAACGCATCTTAGCTGCGGCCCGAACGCACTTTCCAGGCGCAGTGGAATGGACGGTGGAAGCAGGACGCCCGGATACCATTGACCGGGAAAAGCTGGAAATGCTCAGGCGCATGGAGATCACTCGCATATCCGTCAATCCTCAGACATTCTGCGATGAGACCCTTGTGCGCATCGGGCGCAGCCACAGTGCTGAGGAAACCGTCATTGCCTATGAAATGGCTCGGGAATTGGGTTTTGATGACATCAATATGGATCTGATCGCGGCACTGCCCGGAGAAACGCCGGAGATTTTCGCCGCGAGCCTGGAAAAGGTTATTTCTCTGGCCCCCGAGAGCGTGACGGTGCATTCCCTGGCGATCAAACGTTCCAGCAAGCTGCACGAACAGCTGCACGTGTCTGGAGAGGGACATACGCAGGTAACGGCAGCGGGTGCGCAGGAAATGATTTCCTATGCCCGCCAACGCCTGACGGAGAGCGGATGGCAGCCCTATTACCTCTACCGTCAAAAGTACATGGCCGGCAATCTGGAAAACGTAGGCTATGCCCTGCCGGGACGAGCTTGCCTGTACAACATCGGTAACATGGAGGAAACGGCCAATGTGCTTGCCCTAGGCGCCGGAGCCATCAGTAAGTGGCTTTTTGAAAAGAATATGCGCATCGAGCGCAGCGCAAACGTCAAGAATATTGAGGAATACGTGCGCCGCGTCGACGAAATGGTTGCACGCAAACAAAACTTAATCTTGCCGGAGGGATGCGAGTGAAAAAATGGATTGCATTGACGGCGATGATGCTGGCGCTTGCCTGTCTGCTGTCCGCATGCCAGCAGGATCCACCTTTCGCCGGCATTCCCAACCCGGTGGCCACTATCGAGCTGAGTAACGGAAGATCCATGCGCTTTGAACTGTTTCTGGCCGAGGCCCCCAATACTGTGGCTAATTTTGTTGAACTGGCCAATCAGGGTTTTTACGACGGAATGAGCTTTTTTCGCATCGTACCAGGAGCGCTGATTCAAAGCGGCGACCCGAAAAACAACGGAATGGGCAACGCAGGCCACGTGATTCAGGGAGAATTTTCCGCAAACGGGATTGAAAATACCGTGTCTCACACCCGGGGCACCATTTCCATGTGCCGTCAGAGCGGATACGATACGGCTTCCTGTCAGTTCTTCATTATGCAGGGGAACTACCCTGAATATAATGGTCAGTACGCTGCCTTTGGGCGGGCCACCGATGCGGAAAGTCTCGCTGTGATTGATTCCATCGCCTCCACGCCTGTGGATGGCAATTACGCTCCAGTGGGTAGCGTGCCGGAAATCGAGCGCATTCGCGTGGATACCTTCGGCTACCGGTACGAATCTGCCAA
The DNA here is from genome assembly GCA_019419995.1 of Clostridiales bacterium. Classification (GTDB taxonomy): domain Bacteria; phylum Bacillota; class Clostridia; order Christensenellales; family Aristaeellaceae; genus SFTH01. The sequence goes on along the minus strand of JAHZHZ010000001.1, from coordinate 121,716 downwards.
AATGGAATTGCCCAAAACAGACGGTAAAGGGGCAGCGGAGGAAGTTCAACGGCAAAGCGGCGTGTTGAATTGGGAAGAACAATAATGTATTTTCAGGAGGATATATAATCATGGCTAATCCTATCGTCAAAATTGAGATGGAAAATGGCGGCGTCATCACCGCCGAGCTTTACCCGGATATGGCGCCCAACACGGTGGCAAACTTCGTATGCCTGGTTCAGTCCGGCTTTTATGACGGGCTGATCTTCCATAGGGTCATCCCTGGATTTATGATCCAGGGTGGAGATCCTCAGGGCACTGGCATGGGTGGACCAGGCTACAGTATTCGAGGTGAATTTGCCCGCAACGGCTTTAAGGAAAATACCCTGCGCCACCAGCGAGGCGTGCTCTCCATGGCACGCAGCATGATGCCCAACTCTGCCGGAAGCCAGTTTTTCATCATGCATGCTGACGCCCCTCACCTAGATGGCGATTATGCGGCCTTCGGCAAGGTGACCTCCGGCATGGAAGTGGTGGATGAAATCGCCTCCACCCGCACCGGCTTTCAGGATCGTCCTGTCAAAGAGCAGAAGATTGCCCACGTCAGCGTAGACACCTTTGGCGAAAACTATACCGTTCAAAAGTATGGTGCTCGCTGAGCGACACTAAGTAATTTCATTCAGCCTGAGGAGAGGTGCTGAAAGATGAAGGAGAAAACTTATGAAATGACCATTGCCGGTTGCCGCCGACAATTGCCTCTGTGCCCCATCAGTGATGAACTCAACATTGGTGCATTTGTGATCTTTGGTGATCCGGAGCTGACTACGGCCTGCGCCCAGGCCCTGGTGGAACGTGCGCCCGAACATGACGTGATGATCACCGCAGAATCCAAGGGAATTCCCCTGATCTGCGAAATGGCACGCATTGCAGGTGAAAAACGCTACATATTGGCACGCAAATCGCAAAAATTATACATGCGCAATGTTTTTGTGGCTGAAGTGCGTTCCATTACCACCGATCATGTGCAAAAGCTTTATCTGGATGGTGGAGACGCCCAGTATTTGCGGGGCAAACGCGTATTGATTGTGGATGACGTGATTTCTACAGGAGAATCCCTGCACGCCATGGAAGAATTGGTAAGACAGGCAGGCGGTGAAATCGCCGGACGCATGGCCATATTGGCCGAGGGCGACGCCGTAGGTCGGAATGATCTGATCTATCTAGAGGAGCTCCCCCTCTTTGATCGAGAGGGTAATCCCATCCGCCATTGAAAAATTCACAATTTGCCGATGTATATGCACTATTGGAGAAATCTCCAATAGTGCATATTTATACATATTGCACATCCAAAGGTACGCACTATAAAGACGCATGTGTTTAATATAACAACAATTCCGCAAAGTTTATGCTAGAAAAATTAACATTCCGTGATATACGGACACTCGTCTACAAATAATGCCAAAAATTATGCAAATAAAGGTGGATTGTGGGGGAATTTAATGGAAACAGAAGATTAAAAAGAAGGATTTTATATTTGATAATTCAAAAATAAACACAAAGTGGCCGTGAATGACGGATTTCATTGAGATAAGTGGTTAATTGTCAGGACTGAAATTGCAAATTTAGCTTGCATTTTTCTGAATTCTCCTGTATAATGGCTTCATCATTCAAAGGAGGCATATCCAAATGAGAAAAGTTCTTGCATTGATTCTGGTTCTGATGCTGGCCGTATCGGCAAGCGCAATGGCGGAGACCGTCAAGATCGGCGTGTTTGAACCCTCCACCGGCGACAGTGGCGCAGGCGGTAAGCAGGAAATGCTGGGCATGCAGTATGCCAATTCCATCGCTCCCACGGTAGAAATTGGAGGCGTGAGCTATGATGTGGAACTGGTCTATGCGGACAATGGCTCCTCCGCTGACAAGGCTCCCACGGCGGCGCAGCAGCTGGTGAGTGAGGGCGTGAGCGTAGTGCTCGGTTCCTACGGCTCCGGCGTTTCCATCGCAGGTTCTCCGTACTTCGCGGAAGCCGGCATTCCGGCCATCGGTGTCACCTGCACCAACCCGCAGGTTACCAGCGGAAACACTCACTACTTCCGCATCTGCTTCCTGGACCCCTTCCAGGGCACCGTGTTGGCCAACTACGCCTACAAGGAATTGGGCGTGACCACCGCTTACTGCCTGGCCGAACTGGGAAATGACTACGACGTGGGCCTGGTACACTACTTCACGGAAGCCTTCGAGTCCCTGGGTGGCACTGTTATTTCCGAAACCTTCCCCACCGGAACCTCGGACTTCACTTCCTATCTGACCAACGCCACCAATATCGGCGCAGGCGTATTCTTCGCTCCGGTATCCATTGCCTATTCCACGCAGATAGTAGATCAGGCGGCAGGACAGAACGTATCCTTTGCACTGATGGGCAGTGACACCTGGGACAGCAACAAGGTAATCGAAGCAGCCACGGGTACTAACGTGAAGATTTACGTATCTACCTTCTATCAGGAGGGCGGCAACCCCGAATTTGACGAAGGCATCAAGGCTTGGATCAATGAAAATCCTGAGGCCATGACCAACAACGGTGGCAACGATATGATCGCTGCAGTTTCTGCCATGGGTTATGATGCTTACTTCGTAGCGCTGGAGGCCCTCAAAGCCGCCGGTTCCACCGATCCCAAGGCTGTGAATGAGGCTCTATGGAACGTCACTTATGACGGCGTTTCCGGTCACATCGCCTTCGAATCCACCAACGGCGATGCCATTCGCGATACGGCTTATATCAAGACCGCCAACACCACCGAAGGCATGTGGGACTTCGTGGCGGTACAGAGCGTAGAAGAATAAGCAAATCAGCAAACGAAAAACGAACCCTTGTATTTGCGGCGTGGGCGAAACCGCCCACGCCGCAAAGTGCATAGAAGGAGGATTTTCCTCATGTTTCAAACTCTGCTTCCCTATCTGCTCAGTGGTATATCCGTGGGTGGACAATATGCGCTGATTGCCATAGGCTATACCATGGTCTACGGCATACTACGCCTAATCAACTTTGCCCACGGTGATGTATTCATGGTGGCTGGCATTTTAATGGTATATATTTCCGCCAGCGGCGCGCCTCTATACATATCCATTCCTCTGGTGTTGCTGCTCACAGCGCTTATCGGCTTTCTCATTGAGCGCATCGCCTACAAGCCTCTGCGGGACGCTCCACGCATGTCCATCATGATTTCGGCCATCGGCGTCAGCTATACTTTGCAGAATCTGGTGCTCTACATTACCGGCGGCCTGAACCAGTACTATCCCACCATTCCTTTCATTTCTGATTCGGTGACAGTCTTTGGCGCCACTACCAAGATGGTAACACTGATCACGCCAGTGCTGACGCTGGTGCTGGTGGTGTTACTGGTGCTATTGATCAATCATACCAAGATCGGCATGGCCATGCGCGCAGTCTCCAAGGACTATGAAACCAGCAAGCTCATGGGCATCAAGATCAATTCCGTCATCTCCATCACCTTTGTCATCGGTTCCGTGCTGGCGGGTGTGGGTTCCATGCTCTATTTCAGCAATTATACTACCGTCATTCAGACATCGGGCTCCATGCCGGGCTTGAAAGCCTTTGTAGCTGCGGTATTCGGAGGCATCGGAAGCATCCCCGGAGCGGTAGTAGGTGCATTCATTATCGGCATTTGTGAAAACATCATCAAGGGATTGGACATCATCCTGATTAAAATGGGGCTCTCCAAGCAGATGCTGGGACTGACTACCTTTTCTGATGCCTTCACCTTTGCCCTGTTGATCGTCATTCTCATCGTCAAGCCTACGGGCCTCTTTGGTGAGAAGACCACGGATAAAGTGTGAGGTGAGCCATATGACGACAAAAGCAACTTCTGCCTCCCGACGCAGGATTACCCCCGGTGCACTGTGGACAGCAATCATCGTGATTGCAATATACATTGGCGTATTCGTGGCGGAGCAGTACATCCCCCCCACGTCCATGCTCTTTACAGTGCTCAAAAAAGGTGCGACTTACGCCCTGGTAGCTGTATCCATGAATCTTCTAAATGGATTTACGGGTCTATTTTCTCTGGGGCAAGCCGGCTTTATGCTCATCGGTGCCTATACCTATGCAGTACTCACCATTCCTGTATCTCAGCGGGCGGTGGTCTATCAATACTACGACGGTGGTTTGGTACAGTTTTCCCTGCCTGTAGTCCCTGCACTGATTCTGGCAGGTCTGGCGGCGGCATTGTTTGCCTTCCTCATCGGCCTTCCAGTACTGCGCCTCAAGAGCGACTATCTGGCCATTGCCACACTGGGCTTTGCGGAAATCATACGTTCCATCTTCCAATGGGATAAACTGGGTGCTATTACCAACGGTTCCAACATGCTCCGGCTGTTCCCCACATTTAATGATTTCAACATTAAGAATGCTCAAGGGGAAGTGGTGGTTTATCTCTCCACCCTGGTACCCTTCCTGATTTCCGGCGTGTGTATCTTGCTGGTGATACTGTTGATCCGTTCCACCTATGGGCGTTCCTTTATCGCCATTCGGGATGACGAAGTGGCAGCAGAAGCCATGGGCATCAACCTGGCCAGGCACAAGCAATCCGCCTTCTGCATCAGTTCCTTCTTCGCAGGCATCGGCGGCGCCATGCTGGCCATGTATGCCAATTCCGTGCAGGCCAAGAGCTTTACCTCCGCAATGACCTACGAAATTCTGCTGATCGTGGTTATTGGTGGCATCGGCTCCATCACAGGAAGCTGCATTAGCTCCTTCCTGTTCGTAGCGTGCAGCGAATGGTGGCTGCGCTTCCTGGATCAGAAGCGAATGATTGGCCAATGGGAAGTACCGCTGCTGCGCAACGGCTTCCGCCTGGTGGTATTCTCCATCATCATTATGGTGGTGGTGCTGTTCTTCCGCAAGGGCATCATGGGTGAACGGGAACTTTGGGATCTGTTTCAACCAAAAAAGAAGAAGGGGGAGGCGATGAAGGGATGAGCCGAAACGTATTGCATGTGGAAAACGTGACGATGCAGTTTGGCGGCGTCGTAGCAGTCAATAACCTCTCCATGGACATCAACGAGGGTGAGATTGTAGCTCTCATCGGCCCCAATGGTGCAGGCAAAACTACGGCTTTCAACTGCATTACAGGCGTCTATGAACCCTCCAACGGTCGAGTAGATTTTTACGGAAAAACCATTGTGGAAAACCATCCTTCGGGCAAGCTCCGTCGGGCTTACGCGGGAAAGAACGCAGATTTGTATCACAACCGGGTGATAAAGACTCCTGACAAAATTACACAACTGGGCATTGCCCGCACCTTCCAAAACATCCGCCTCTTCAAAAGCCAGACGGTATTTAACAACGTACTCATAGCCATGCATATGCGTCGTAGCAGCAATCTGCTCACCGCCACTTTTCGCCTGAACCGCAAAGAGGAACGGCAGATGCGCCAGGAAGCCATGGAACTGTTGAAGATTGTAAATTTAGACGGGGTCGCGGAGGAACAGGCCATTTCCCTGCCCTACGGCCAGCAGCGTAGATTGGAAATTGTACGTGCATTGGCTACCCATCCCCGCCTACTGTTGCTAGATGAGCCTGCGGCAGGTATGAATCCCCAAGAAACAGAGGATCTGGGCCGCTTCATTCAAGAGATCAAGCAGAAATTTCAACTGACCATATTCATGATTGAGCATCACATGAATCTGGTCATGGGCATTTCCGACCGCATCTATGTGATCGACTTTGGCAGCCAGATTGCTGAGGGCACACCTCAGGAAGTGCGCGATAATCCAGCCGTTGTGGCGGCGTATCTGGGGGTGGATGAGGAATGAACATGCTCAAGGTTACCAATCTGAAGGTCAGCTACGGCGGCATAGAGGCGCTCAAAGGCATCAGTTTTGACGTGGAACAGGGAGATATTGTGAGCCTCATCGGTGCCAACGGCGCAGGCAAGTCCACTACTCTCAGGGCCATTAGCGGTCTGGTACGCATCTCAGAGGGCAGTATCAACTTCATGGGGCGAGATATCACTTCCATGAATACTCAACGCATCGTCTCCGAAGGCGTGGTAATGGTGCCGGAAGGCCGGCGGGTATTCGCCAATCTGACCGTGAAGGAAAATCTCAAGATCGGCGCCTATTTGCGCAAGGACAAGGACGAGATTGAGGAAGGAATTCGGGATATTTACCGTCGCTTTCCCCGTCTTAAGGAGCGGGAATGGCAGTTGGCAGGCACGCTCTCTGGCGGCGAACAACAAATGCTGGCTGTAGGCCGGGCTATGATGGCCAAGCCCAAGCTGTTGATGATGGATGAACCTTCCTTGGGCTTAGCTCCACTGGTCGTCAAGGATATTTTTTCCATCATCCGCGATCTCAAGAGCGAGGGCATCACCATTTTGCTGATTGAACAGAATGCCAATGCCGCACTGAAATGTGCAGATGTGGGGTTGGTCCTGGAGACAGGAAACATTACGCTGCGAGGTAGCGGTGCGGATCTGCTCTCCAATGAGCAGGTCAAGGCTGCCTATCTGGGTTCTAATTAATTGAATATCGAAGGCCCTAAACATCAAGCGCCCGCTCCAAAGGAGCGGGCGCTCTTTTCAGAAAACCATTTAGCGGAATTCATATTCATCCTGACGCAACATCTGCAAACTATAGGACACAACCACTACATCCGGATTGGCCTTGGCAATCCATTCTTCCAAACTCAGATCGCTGCGGCGCATATCTACCGCATAAATTTCGTTAGCCACCAAGGATAGGAAACTACCAATTGAAGCACTGTAAGAATCCTTCAGAAGCAGTATAGTGCAGTCCGCTCCATCCTCGTTGTGATAGATGTCATAATTTTCCGTCAGGCCATAATCAAAATAGGCTTTGATGTTGTAGGTCTTTCCTTCATCAGGCTCCAGATATTTCCAGCGAATCACACTATCTTTGAAGTCGCCTTCAATATCTGTAATGTCGCCCAGATAGTTGGTATAGCGGTGAATATTGGTTTCTTCCTTGGGCCAGAAAATGGTAATATCATCTGGGTCAATATTGAATGTACCCACTCTCTGCCCATATTTGCCCAAGAATAGCTTGGGATAGGTCTTGGTTTCAAAATTATCAATGTCCAACCTCTCCGGGTGCATATCGATGCCGGTCTGCTCGCTCAGCTCCTCTGCAATGCTCTGGGCCATAACCAATGAAGCACGCGTGGCCCAATGCTGGTCTGTATACATCAGGAATTCGCTCAGTTCCAACCCACTGGCAGACAGAATCTCCCTACTATCCAACATATTGATATCCGTCTGGGAAATTCGTTCAACAATCTCATCAGCAAGTTCATCGGAATAATCCAACACATCATAGCCTTCGGGCATCTGAGTAGGCGAATAGATGGTAGGATGTTCGTATACATACAGGAAGTGAACCCCTTCGGGCACCAAGCTTCGCATCTCCATAATATTCCCCACCGCAGGTTCCATGGATACATAGCTCTGAATATCGTAGAGATGGCCTGAATTCAGTTTGAGCATCTGCGTAGATCCGGTATTGACCAATCGCTTCCCCATGGCATACTGTACCGTTGAGTTCAGATGGCCCAACTTCTCTGCCATATAAATATTTTCAGCCAGATAATCATCTACCGAACGAATACGCGCCGCAAGAAAATCCCACTGTGAATAGTTTTCCGGGTCTGGCAAATATTCGGCCAGGCGACTGCGAGCCATAGTCGTGCGATGCATGTGGCTAAAGTCCGTGATTACCGTCATGGCCCCCATGAAAAAAATCACTACCAAAAACAACACGGTGAGCACCAGATCAATACGAAATTGGAGCTTGGAGGGCTTTTCAGAGGTTGCAGGAGCAATGGATTTCTTCATATTTGGATCCTTTCTGGAGTTCAATTCTCACGTTGGCAGTTATATACAAATACACATTTCATTATAGCACATTTCATTCTTTACGGCAAGTTTTGGCGGGGACTTGCATCCTTGAGTCGCACATGTTACAATGATACTGGATGTTTGTGGATTTTGATAGTCCATAAACACAGTGTAATCGCAAGGAGGCCCCACCATGGAAAAGCACCGCTCCGGAAATTATTGGACGACGCGCATTCGTCCAAAGACCGGATGGTTTGATATTGACTTCAAAGACTTGTGGCATTATAAAGATTTGGTTTGGATGTTGGTCAAGCGAGACTTTACCCTCATCTATAAACAAACCATTCTGGGCCCGGCTTGGGTAGTAATTCAGCCGCTGCTGACTACGCTGATTTTCACAGTGATCTTTGGCAACGTGGCAGGTCTGCCCACTGACGGCATGCCTCGCTTTATGTTTTACATGGGTGGGAACATCGCCTGGCAGTATTTTTCCAATTGCCTTACCACCACATCCAATACCTTTATCGCCAATCGCAATCTCTTTGGCAAGGTTTATTTCCCGCGACTGTGCATGCCCATATCTACAGTAATCTCTCAACTGATCAATTTTTTTGTTCAGTTTGCGCTCTTCGCAGGATTCGTGGTATATTATGCTTTACAACCGGACAGCGCTGTGCAGCCCAACTTGCGGCTGATTTTATTGACTCCCCTGATGTTATTGCAGCTGGGTATGCTCGGACTGGGCTTTGGCATCATTGTCTCCTCCATGACCACCAAATACAGGGACCTATCCCTATTGGTAAGTTTCGGAGTACATCTGTGGATGTATGCCACTCCGGTGGCCTATCCTGCCTCGCTGATAGCAGAGCGAGTGCCCAGTGTACTTGGAATTTATATGCTCAATCCCATGACACCCCTGATCGAACTGTTTCGTTCAGCCTATCTGGGATCTCCATGTTTGTATCTGAATTACTATTGGCTCTCCATCGCCATCACCCTGGTAGTGTTTGGACTGGGGGTCATCCTGTTCTCCCGCGTGGAGAAGACCTTCATGGACACCGTTTGAGGGGAGGAAGCGCAATGGCAGAGAGACTGCTGGAAGTGGATCACGCTTCTAAACAATATCGGTTGGGCATGATTGGCGGCGGTCTGCTATACCGGGATATTAATAGCTGGATTGCTCGCAGACTGGGCCGCGAGGATCCCAACAGGAAAATTGGCGCCAATACCAGTCATGACGGAGAACTGTTCATGGCTCTGCAGGATATCTCCTTTGTGGTAGACCGAGGTGAGGCGTTGGCTCTGGTGGGACGCAATGGCGCAGGAAAATCCACCATGTTGAAACTCATTTCCCGCATCACTGCTCCTTCTTCAGGAGAGATTCGCGTTCATGGTCGGGTAGCCAGCCTGTTGGAAGTGGGTACCGGCTTTCATCCTGAACTGACGGGCCGGGAAAACGTGTATCTTAATGGCGCAATACTGGGCATGAGCCGCAGGGAAATTGCCGCAAAGATGGAAGAAATTGTGGAGTTTTCTGAAATTGGACGTTTTATTGATACACCAGTAAAGCGATATTCTTCGGGTATGTACGTCAAACTGGGATTTGCCGTAGCGGCAAACTTGGCACCGGATGTACTCATATGCGACGAAGTGCTGGCCGTAGGCGATTTGGCTTTTCAACAAAAATGTCTCAACAAAATGAGCGATGTGGCCCGGTCCGGCCGCGCCGTGCTGTATGTCAGCCACAATATGCGCACAGTTTCTCAGTTATGCACTCGAGCATTGTTTCTGGATCACGGCCAGCTGAAATATGACGGAACTACAGAACACGCCATTGAGCTCTACGGTGGTGCCGGCAATCGGGATGTAGATCGGGATTTAGATAGTATGACCCGTCCCCGCAACCGAGGTGATCACATGCGCATGCGCCGCATGCGTGTGCTTAATTCTCTCAACATGGAATTTCAACAGGACACTCAATGGGAATTCAGCATCACCAGCACCAGCAATGTGGATGAGGGCAGCCTTCGTTTGCGGTTGATTTTGAAAAATAACATGGCTCAACCCATTGCCATGACGCAGACCCCCGCCTTTGAAGTCAAGGCTGGAGAAAAATTTACTCTGCGGATAAGCTTTCCATTGGAAGGCATTGCACCCGGTGAATATATGGTCAAACTTTCCCTGATTTCTGACCGCGTAGGCGGAGGTAGCAACTACTATGATACCATTGAGGACGTAGGCCAATTTATCATTGTGGATGACCCACAGCTCAATGCAGGATTTACTTGGACGGAGCGCCTATGGGGCAATATGCGCCTGAAAGGGCTAGAAATGGAGCGGGTGGAAAATGAAGACTGAAGTCCTGAATGCGCTGCACCATTCCGGCCAGGAAGCCTTTGCGGCATTGTTGAAAAAGAGGGCACAGGTAAGCTTTGCTGAAAGCCTCACCGGTGGACTGATTGCCGCTACGCTGGTGGAAAATTCCGGAGCCAGCGCCGTGCTACAGGAGAGCTACGTTACCTATTCTCCCTCCTCCAAGCAACATCTTCTGGGTGTTCGGCGTGAAACGGTGGAGCGTTTGGGCGTAGTCAGCGCCCAATGTGCCCGGGAAATGGCCGAAGGGGCCCGCCGCCTGAGCGGGGCCGATTGGGGAGTTTCTGCCACAGGCCTAGCAGGGCCGGATGGAGGTACGGCGCAAAAGCCTGTTGGTACCGTTTTTATTGGAGTCAGCGGCCCCAAGGGAGTAAAAGCATGGGAGCAACACTTTAGCGGAAATCGCATGGAAATTCGTTGTCGAGCAGCCCAAGCTGCCTTAGAGGCATTAAAGTGGGCCCTAGAAGAAGGATAAATTTAATGCCTCTGCGGCATATGTGCCGCAGAGGCATTATGTTTTTTTATAAATCTTCTTCATTGGGCAACTGAGTGGCATCTTTGGCTTTAGCAGCTTCCTCGCGGGCCAGCCGCTTCTGTTCTGGAAGGGTAAAGGCAAAAAATATGATCAGTGCGCTGACCACCACACCCACAATCTGTCCTACACCCGCGTAAATAATGCCGCCGAGCATGACGAGAACAAAGGTGATGGCTGCTGAAATCCAGGCCCGGTGAATACTTCTGCCGTAACTATATGCCAACACCGAGGCCACAATCGGTATCGGAAAATAAATTCCCATATGCCAACCCCCCTCTGCCTGATCTTAGGTTAATTTAACCAAATCTCAAGTTCCTTTTCTGTTATTATATCAAACTTCCGCCCTCTGTGCAAGGGAAAATCCATCTTAGCTGCAAACTCTCTGAAAAGCCTTTGCCATCAACCCGAATAATATAACTGTCCCGCCTGTGCGCCACCAGAGCGCGCTTCCAGCAGTTCGGAAACTGTAACAAGTTGGTATCCTTGCGCCGCCAGATCTTTAATGGCATGCTCCATCGCCAGTGCCGTTTCTGGGTAGAGATCGTGGCAAACCACAATTCCTCCGTCCTTAGCCTTGCTCATGATATGCTTGTAGACCTTTTTTGCGTTGCGAACCTTCCAATCTTCGGGATCAATGTTCCAATTAGCAATGACCAGGCCCATTTCCTTAGTGATCTTTTTCACTTGATCATTCACACTGCCATAGGGAGGGCGCAGCACACGGGGGCGTACACCGGTTATTCGTTCAATTACGCCGATACCATCTTTCAATTCCTGGCGCATCTCATTGATACTTAATTTCGTCAGATTCTTGTGATCCCAAGTATGTGTACCTACTTCACTTCCCTGCAGGGCTACTTGCCGGGCGGTGTCGGCATGGCTTTCTACCCGGTCACCTACCATAAAGAAGGTAGCACGTCCATCTACTTTGGACAGCGCTTTGAGAATTCGCAGCGTCCCTTCGCCCGGACCATCGTCGAAGGTAAGGGCTATCATCTTCTGCGATGGATCTAACTGGCGCCCCTGCTGAATCTGCGGTTCGGGCGTCGGCTCAGGCGTGGGTTCGGGTGTTGCCTCAGGCGTGGGTTCGGGCGTCGGCTCAGGGGTAACCCGTGGAATATCAACCGCTACTTCCATTTGATTCATTTTGTATGCGTTTACCCGGTTGGGAATCCACTCACCCATGGCTACACCAATGCTGACTACCAGCAACATTGCCAGCGCCACAATAAAAAATCTTTTCTTCATAAATATTTAGATAAACCCGTCCTTTCCGAGCAGACGATGTTTGCTCTGTTTTGTGTATGTTAGACTGTAAATAGCTTTCATTGTTCCAATGCAAAAATGGAAAAAATTATTAAATAAAGCAAATTTTACCAATTAAAGGCGAACAATATCTTGATATGCTTGAATATATACCATTTATTATGCTATAATTCCCCCGTAATTTTAACAATAAAAGAGGCTTTGTACTATGTCAATTGAACGTGCTCGGGCCCACTTAAAGCAGTGGAATTTAGACCAGCGAATTCAAGAATTGGAACTATCCAGCGCTACGGTGGAATTAGCAGCGCAAGCATTGAATGTGGAAGATGCTCGGATTGCAAAGACTCTATCTTACCTGGTAGATGGCGCTCCAGTTCTAATTGTCGCTGCAGGAGATGTGCGGGTGGACAATCGAAAGTTTAAAGATACCTTTCATACCAAGGCAAAAATGCTCAATGCTCAACAGGCTGCAGAACTTGTAGGCCATGCGGTAGGTGGCGTATGTCCCTTTGGCGTAAATGAAGGAGTAAAAGTATATCTTGATACATCCTTACAACGTTTTGAGACAGTCTTTCCTGCCGCAGGCAGCAGCAATAGCGCCATTGAACTAAGTATTGCTGAATTAGAGAAAGCTTCGAATTTTGTGGATTGGGTAGACGTGGCCAAAGAGGTCACCCCCCAATAAAATCTGTGTTTGCAAAAATGTTTTTTAACCATTTATGATTGCAAACCCACAAGTCCTCCCTGATGGTGAAAGCTTACAAAGGCATTTTAGGGTCTATATAAGAAAAAGTCTTCAGGTTATTTCTCCCTCGTTCTTTATTAACTGATCGTATTTCTATATATACAAAGCACCGGGCCATTCGTTAAACCCAAGAATGGCCCGGTGCTCTTACTAATTATTTATGGAACGATGAATGTCATTCCAACTTTTTACATCAGATGCGTATCCACAGGACTGAAATCCAGGTATGCTTCTTCATCCACATTGAAAATGCGCCGTCCCACAGGATGATTGTCCGTAATGCGCACCAGTGTATCTCCTACCATAACATGATAATTCTGATAGGATCCCATGAAGCAGGAAAGAACCACCTTGCAGGGAAGAATTCCCCTGTCACTGACACGAATTCCTTCGGGCCGCAGCATCACTGTGCGCGTCTCCCCTACAGATACCTCCGCCTCCGGCTTGCGCACCGGGAAGCGAATGCCATTGAGATCGACGGTCACCACAGTGTCCTCCACGTTCTCTACCTGCACCTTCAGGAAATTGGCTTCGCCAATAAAATCCGCCACAAACTCGCTGGCAGGATTATAATATACCTGCTGAGGCGTACCCATTTGAGCAATGCGACCCTTGTTCATGATAATGATATTATCTGATATGGACATGGCCTCGGATTGATCGTGGGTAACGTAAATTGCAGTGATACCAAATTGCTGCTGAATGCGGCGGATCTCCGTACGCATGTACACACGCAGCTTGGCATCCAGATTGGACAACGGCTCATCAAAGAGCAGCACCCCAGGTTCCACGATCAGGGCACGAGCCAAGGCCACGCGCTGCTGCTGACCGCCAGAGAGCTGATTGGTAAAGCGGTTCTCCATGCCTTCCAGCCCAACCAGTTTCAGCATGTCAAATACCCTGGTACGAATTTCAGCTTTAGGCACCTTTCGGAGCTTGAGGCCATAGGCTACATTGTCGAAGATATTCATGTGCGGAAAGAGCGCATAGCTCTGAAACACCATGGCGGTGTCGCGTTTGTTGGGCGTCAGTTCGTTGATAGCCTGATCCCCCAGATAAATCTCTCCTTCATCCGGAGATTCAAAGCCAGCAATCATGCGCAAAGTAGTGGTCTTGCCGCAGCCAGAAGGGCCCAATAAAGTGACAAAGTCGCCAGGCTTAATGTTGACGTTGATATCATCGACAGCTTTAAAAGGTTTGTTGGTCTTGGGATCAATGTATATTTTGGAAACATTCTCCAGGCGCACGCCCTTTTTGATGTTGCTCATCTTGTACACTCCTTCTTTCGGATTCTCCTGTGGATCAGGCTTTCTGCTCCTTAACGCGCCTGCTGCGCCTCATGTTGTTCACAAACAACTGCATCAGACCTATGGCCACATAGACGATTAGCATCATGATGGTGGCATAGGCGCAGGCCACGCTGTACTGTCCGCGATCTACCACTGTCATGATCTGCGGAGTAATCAGCTGATACCGCGCTGAAATGAGGAAGATGACGGCACTGGTTGCGGTAATGCTGCGGGCAAAGGTGGTCACCAGACTGGAGAAGAAGGAATCACTGATTAACGGCAGCGTAATGGAGGTAAACACCTTCAAGCTGCCCGCACCCATATCGTAGGCAGATTCCTCAATCGATTTATCAATCTGGTTGAGGGCAGCCACCGCCGATCGCGTGCCGATTGGCAGACTGCGCACCACAAATGCAATAATAAGTATCGCACTGGTTCCTACCAGAACTAAAAATCCTGAATGGAAGATACCCGTTATGTACCCTCGCAGCATGGCAATACCTAATACAGTACCGGGTACAGCCATGGCAAACATCGTCGTAAATTCCATAAAGTGCTTTCCAATAAATTTCTTTTTTACGATTAGATAAGCAATCACCATGGAAAGTATGGAAGTAATGCACGCCGCAATAAAACTCAAGTACAGGGAATCCGTAAAGGGCTTGGTATCGCGACCAAATACATTGGCAAAGTGCTTCAGTGTGAGGCTAAAGTCACGGCCCCAAAGCTTGAAACAAGCGCCGATGGGCACCATTACATACATGCCGATAACAAAGAGTCCAACCAACGAACAAAGCGCTGTTGTGGGAATGCGCACCGAACGATCCTCGATCTGCATGCGTACCCGACTGGCCTTTCCTGTGAGCGTTGCAACGCTCCGGCGCTCCAGGAAGTACTTTTCAATGATAAAGAGAATCATGCTAATCGCCAGCAGAATGACTGCCATTCCTGAGGAAGAACGGGTGTCAAAATTGGAAATCTGCATGTAGATGTAAGCCGCCAACGTATCGAAGTCGCCGCCGATCATAATGGGATTGGTAAAGTCGGCAACCGATTCGATAAAGGATACCAGAAATGCATTGCCAAGTCCCGGCAACAATAGCGGCAGCGTGACATCCTTAAACACACGCCAACGACTGGCGCCCATGTTTCTGGAAGATTCCTCCAAAGACGGGTCGATATTGGCCAACAACCCTTTGAGCATTAAATAAACCACCGGGAAGAAAGTAAGCACCTGAACGATCAGGATTCCGTGCATGCCATAAATATTGGCATTGCGGATTCCCAACAGATGATAGGTAATCAATCCCCGCTTGCCAAAGATCATAATCATGGAAAGGGACAGTACAAAAGGCGGAGACACAATGGGTAACATTGAAATCACCTTGAAAATGCCCCGCATTTTTGTACGCACATATACATCCACATAAGCAAACAGGAATCCGATAATAGTGGAACATATACCGCTGATAGCACCCAGCATCAGCGTATTGCCCACTACCTGCATAAATTTCTTGGACTTAAACAGTGAGAGATAAACCTCCAGCGTCAGCCCCTTCTTGCCAATCTCAGTCAAATTGGCTGAAGCTTGGGAACAAAGCTCCAGGACCTCTTCCTCCGTTACGGAGTTTTCCACATCTGCATTCACAGCAGTCACAAAATCAGTAACTACCTGATCATCCGCATTGATCTCTTCCAGGGCAGCGTCGATCTGGGCCCGTATTTCGTTCATGGCCTCCGAATCTATCTTTCCCCGGGCGTTATATTCCTTTGAGTAAGCCACGCAGGCTTCGCCCAAGCGATAAAACGGACTGTCCTGCAAGCCCTCATTTTCCTCTGCGTAGGCCATGAGCGCCTTGCCGTTCTGGGTGAGCCCACTGACATAGGCAGAATCATCCGTTGTAAAGCTCTGCGTCAATATGGTACAGAGGGGATAAACCACAAACAAAAGCAAAAATGCCAGAACCACAATGATGGCAAAGATCATAATTGGGTCTGCCAAAAGCTTTTTGCGATCCAGTTGTCTGCTCTTTGCACTTGCCAAGCCTGCACACCTCATTCCATGTTCAATCTCGATCTGTCCCTGTGAACCATCCGCTCAACAGGATACTTCACAGGGCCAGACCCGTTTTTCTTATCCCTGGGATGGCTACTGGGTTCTTCCAATTTTTAATAAACTCAGAAGAACCCATGCCCTTTATCCCACAAAGACCGCCCCTGGAGGCGGTCTTTGGGACAAAACCTGTACTAAATATTATTCGGCCTGAATCTTATCCGCATTGATGGCGCCGGTCCAAGCTTCAATAATATGATTCTTGTTCTCGCCGGTCCAAGCGGAATCATAATCGATCAGATTGATACCCATATCCAGCAGTGTCTGTGCAGACTCAGGATCCTGTGCACCTTCCACAGTCAGGAACTGCAATGCTCCCACAGTCTGGCCGATTTCCTGGCATTCAGGCGTCATGGCATACTGGATGAAGAGCTTCGCCTCATCCAAGTGCTTTGCACCTTCGATAATGGCGGTGCCGCCCACTTCATAACCGGTGCCATCGGTGGGCGCAAACAGCTGAATGTTATCATAGCCTTCATCAATATACATCAGACCCGTGTGCAGGAAGCCCACGCCGATGGCTGCTTCGCCGGTGGATACCATGGCAGAAGTGCCAGCACCCGTCTTAACGTAAGTAACCACATTAGGATCGATAGCGGAGATCATCTCCAACGCCTTCTCTTCGCCATAGAGCTGGAACAGGATGGATGCAGTCATCACACCGGTGCCCGTGGCGCCAGGGTTGGCCATAGCAATCATGCCCTCATACTCAGGCTTAGCCAGATCGGCCCAGCAGGTAGGCGCTTCCACACCGGCCTCTTCCAGAGCATCCATGTCGCAAATGAAGCCAATGTAGCCGGAATAAATACCAAACCAGTAAGGCTCACCTACGCCATAATTGTCAGACTTATAGGGCGCATGCACGCAATCCTCATACGCATAGAGCAGTCCTTCATTGGCAGCAGCAATGTAGGGATCCCAGGTTCCACCGTACCATACATCGGCCTGAGGATTCTCACGTTCCTCCAAGATGCGGGTATAGCAGTCATTGCCGGAAAGGCGAATGTAGCTGGTCTTGATGCCAGTCTTTTCTTCAAAAGCCTTGACAACAGCCGCGCCATGTTCTTCGTCGCAGCCCACATAAACCATCAGTTCGCCGCCCTCACAGGCACGCCAGTCCACTTCCTCTGCCACAGCAGCCATGCTGCCCAGCGCCAATACCAGCGCCAGAACAAGAACCAGAATCTTTTTCATGCCTTTTTCTCCTTCTCTGTACTGTTTCTTCCCCGATGGATTTCCCCATCGCATAGTATATTTTAACATGCGTTCAACAATATGTCAATGTTTCTTTGGTAATTCCCGCCTATTTATCAGATTTTTGTTAATTGATATGTTCAATTCGATTTTGTTTAATAAGATATTTCAGCAAAGCTTCACAAGCTCCATCAATTTGCGTATATACGCCTTCAAAATCTCCGCTGTACCAGGGATCTTCAATATCAGCGTCTGAACCCGTAAAGGACATCAAAAGCCTCATCTTATTTTCTGGATCTCCCCCAGCGATGCGGCGCATATTGCGCAAATTGGCTCTGTCCATACAGATTAAATAATCCCACTTGGCATAATCTGCCCGTGTCATCTGACGGGCGGTCTTGCCTGAACAGTCCAACCCATGCAAACTAAGCATACGCCGCGCTGGAGGATAGACGGGATTGCCCAGTTCCTCCGCGCTGGTGGCTGCTGAAGCGATCTGAAAATGATCTTCTAATCCTGCCACCTGTACTTGATGGCACATGATAAATTCTGCCATGGGTGACCGACAGATATTGCCGTGGCACACGAAAAGTATTTTTATCATCTTTTCTTTGTCCCTTTCCAAAGTTTCAAATTTTTATGTGACACGTTAATTGTATCATAAGCAAGCATAACTTTACAACATAAATGTCAAAAGCAATCCATCTTCAGAAAGCATACTGTCCTCCTCTAAGTCGCATGGCATATGGCAACTCTGATGCAATCACCACGAGTATGCCAAACAGCAATTTAACGTTGCATTCCTATCCCGGGTCATTCCTCCTTATGATATAAAAAGAGGTACCAGCACTTTGTGTTTACCTCTTTTCTTCATTTCTCCAAACTTTCTCCTATTGCCAAAGTGCAGAAATTTGGCAAGCCCGCAAATCTTTATCAGCGTTAATATATCCGCTAAATTCATACGCTGGCTAATAAGAACTTTTAGTATTATAAGCTCAAATATATTTCTAGCCTCGTGGAATTAAACCGACAAAAGAGTAAGGCAGCAACAAATGTTGCCGCCTCCAAGTGCCCAAACTGTATATAGACAAGGATGTGCTGCATCAGTAAAGACTTTTGATGATCCTTACACAATTCTCTATCCCTATCGTAGCACTGTTAAGTGTGATGTCATAGTTCTCAGCATGGCCCCACTTCATATCCGTATAAAATCGATGGTAAGCCGCCCGGCGTCTATCCTTGTCCTTCAGGCGCTGTTCTGGAGTTTCCTCTCGCTCGCCATATACATTGACGATGCGCTCTGCGCGGAACTTTATGTCTGCATGGATAAAAACACGTAATAAATCCATCTTACCATGCAGAATATAATCCGCGCATCTACCTACGATCACACATGGGCTTTTCTGCGCCAGATCTATAATGATTTTACATTGAATTTTCCAGAGATAATCGGCATTGTTTGGACTGAATTTGCGATTAAAGAGCGCTGAAGAAAGAAAACCGCCAGGCGCATATTCGTCCGTATCCTTAATGTAGCCCTCGTCAAACCCGCTTTCCTCTGCAATTTTTTTCAACAATTCACTATCGTAGCACGGAATACCTAATTCTTCAGCTACATTTTTGCCTACAGTCCTGCCTCCACTTCCAAACTCACGGCTAATTGTTATAATTTTATTCTTCATCAATCATCACCACCCTTTCTCATCCACCATCTGACATTTGTGAGCTGCATTTTATGCGCCTTTTTCAAATGGCTTCTCTCATACGACAACAATACCAAAGAAAGAATAAACGCAAGTCCATCCGCTACTGGACCCGTCCATAAAACGCCTGTTACACCCAAAAACCTGGGAAGAATCACTGCGGCAGGGACAAAGAAAATAATCTGTCTCGCCAATGACAATATGGCAGACTTAACAGGTTTTCCAACCGCCTGAAGGTATACCGCTGCAATGGTTTGAAATCCAGTGAGGGGACAGAGCAGCAGAAAAATACGAAACGCCTTCACCGCAAATTCATTGTAGAGGCCTTCTTCGGAACCAAACAGAGAAACAACACTCATAGGCGCAAACTGAAAAATTAAAAACGCTACAACGGATACAACTTCTGATACAATCAACGAAATTTCAAGCGCTTGCTTTACTCTTTTATAATTCTTAGCCCCATAATTAAACCCAATAATCGGTTGCGTACCCGTGGCAATCCCCAATAGAACAGCAATTAAAATTTGATTCACTTTCATAACGATGCCGGTAGCAGTCAGTGGAATTTCCGAACCATAGACGGAAGTCGCCCCATAAACAGCCAGCAAATTATTGGTTAAAGCCATGACAATGGTAATGGCGAACTGTGTGATAAAACTGCTGAGGCCAAACGTCACAATGTTTCCACATGTTTTTCCGCTCAAGCGAAATGCAATCATATGTAGATGAACCGTTTTAAAGCGCGGAATATAGATAACCGATACTACAAAAGAAGCCACTTGCCCCACAACCGTGGCAATTGCTGCTCCACGCACTCCCATATTAAACACAAAAATGAAAACTGGGTCCAAGATCACATTGAGAATTGCCCCAATGACCATGGAAACCATAGCATATTTGGGACTTCCATCAGCACGAATCATGGAGTTAATGGAAGCGGAAATCATCATAAACGGCAAACCGATCCCAATAATGTATCCATATTCCAGAGCATAGGCACGCAGCATTTCTGTGGCTCCAAACAGTGTCAGAATGGGATTAATCCATATGAGAAAAACAGCCATTAACACGATACTGACAATCGTCACTAGCGCAACCGCATTTCCTACCCCTTTTTCCGCCACGTCGACTTTACGCTCTCCCAGCTTCAGGCTCAGAAATGCTGCCCCGCCATTCCCTATCATCATGGAAAGGGCCAGAGCAATAATTGTAATGGGAAATACAATATTGGTAGCTCCATTGCCCAGATAACCAACTCCCCATCCTATAAAAATCTGGTCCACTATGTTGTATAGAGAATTGACCAACAGTGCAATTACACTTGGTACGGCAAACCTGATGATTAATCTTTCGATAGGTTCCACGGCAAAGGGACTTTCCTTTTCAGAAATTGTTTTTTCCATTGGTTCATAGCCTCCTCATAATAGGTAACTAGTTACTTATATGTGGGAAAAAAAGGCAGTGTGCGAACACACTCCTCACATACTGCCCGGTAAATACAGAATTAGTCTGAATCTATATTTTTAAGAACCATGTCAGCCAAATACTTGAATTCCTGTTGCTGCTTCTCCGTTAGATTCCGGCATAGTTCTGCAAATACTTCTTCATCCTGCGCAAGAATCATTTTGTAAATTCCAGCGGACTGTTCGGTACATGTGAT
Source organism: Clostridiales bacterium (assembly GCA_019419995.1). Classification (GTDB taxonomy): domain Bacteria; phylum Bacillota; class Clostridia; order Christensenellales; family Aristaeellaceae; genus SFTH01. Next base: position 100,985 of record JAHZHZ010000001.1, on the reverse strand, counting down.
CTTCTTGTACCTGCGGTCTTTTGCACTGGGAACGCAGCGGACAAATCCCTTGACTTCAAGACGTTGCAAAAGTTTTGTCATGGCCGGATGTGTCACATGCTCAAGGCGCTCCAGATCATTCTGATGAATTTCCATTTCTCCAGATGCCTCCAACCGGCTAATTGATCCCAACACACGCAGTTGAACCGCTGTCAAACCCATTGTGCCAGCCTTTTCATCCAATCTCTTTCGAAAAGCTCGGTTGATAATGGCAATTTTCAATCCAAAGGGCATCATAGCAAACACCCTCCCTCCTTATATCCCTTTAAATAAGTAACTAATTACTTATTATACCTCTGACAAAAGATTTGTCAAGTAAACAGTTACATAGTTCTTTACCTGTCAGCCCAAATCCAAGTTTATACTTTATTCTCAACCAGATACAGCATTCTCCAGAACAGTGTACACAGCAAAAATATTTGTTGGTCCGTCCCATCGAGATACACTTTAAAAAACGGCAATTATTTAAACCATTATTTTACATTCAAAGTCCTTGACAACAGGCCTAAAATGCGGTATAGTATATAAGCACTTTGAGAGAAGCGCAAGGTCCCTTAGCTCAGCTGGATAGAGCGTCTGGCTACGGACCAGAAGGTCGGGGGTTCGAATCCCTCAGGGTCCGCCACAAAGACCGCTTGATTAATCAAGCGGTCTTTTTATTCCCTATTTAACTGAACCCTCTCAAATAATTGTGATGGCTTATAAAATCGCCATCACAGTTTTCTTTGTTGACATTTCAAATCAGGTATGCTGAAGGAAATTATTGAAGAATGACTTCTTTCACCTTTCGTCAAATACTTTCAAGGCATCCAGCACCATGTCATATTCTCTTTCAAGCTCATCCAATTGCTGTTCCGCACTCACCAAATCACCTACGCGCAGACGTTCCACCATATCGCTAAGCAGCGCAAAGAGTCGCTTCATGGACAAATTACCTGTCACTCCCTTGAGGGTGTGGGCAGCTGTAAAGGCAGCATCCTTATCCCTGTCAGCAAAGGCCTGCTTCAGTTTCGCATAATTTTGATCCTGCGGGAAGCGCAGTAAGAATTTTTTCAGCAATCCCTCGTTATTCATAAATCTGGACAGCGCCTCATGGACGTCAATTCCCGCGCCCTCCAATTTCATCATATGTATCTCGTTCACTTGTATTACTCCTTTCTGGTCTGATAAAACTGTCGAAGCGAGGGCTCCACACTCTGGAAACAGTGCAAAAGTTGGGGATTAAATACCCCGCACTGACCACTAAGGATCATTTCCACCGCTACATCCGTAGGTAAGGCATCCTTATAGCAACGCTTACTCACCAATGCATCGTAGACATCTGCCAGGGCTACAATTTGCGTCCAAATGGGTGTTTCATTTCCCACCAATCCATGGGGATATCCCCGGCCATCCCAACGCTCATGATGATGCAAGGCGATATCATAGGCATAGCGAAAAACTTCATGCTGCCGCATCTGCGGAATCGTAGAGAGAAGCTCTGCCCCTTTGATCGTATGGCTTTTCATAATTTCAAATTCCTCAGTCGTCAATCGCCCTCTTTTATGCAAAATCTGATCGGGAATAGAAATCTTCCCCACATCATGCATAATCGATGCCATCCCTATCAGATCGATTTCATCCCTATCAAGGCCATCGCCCAAGGGTGTATTGCAAAGCAGGTAACAGGTAATATCATGAATCCTCTGCACATGCTCGCCAGATTCATCGCTCCTAAATTCAATAGCTGTAGCCAGGGCTTCCACAGTACCCATCCCCATATCAGCTAATTGCTGGGCCTGCACCAGCAGCTGATCCCGCTGGCGCTGAACCTCTGCGCTCAGCTTCTTTCGGGCCTGAAACAATTCCACCACAGAATTAACTCGCCTATGAATTACGTAAGGTACAACCGGTTTTGAAATGAAATCCATAACACCCATTTCATAGGCCTGGCGCATGGTATTGTCACTGGCATCTGCAGTAATCAAAAAAACCGGTATACTGGATGTCAAGTCCTCTTCAAACAACTGCTGGAGCACTTCCAGCCCATTCATTTCCGGCATGATTACATCCAGAAGGACGGCATTCAGGATCTCCTGATACTTTAAAATTTGTCGAAGACCTTCTCTTCCATTCTCTGCTTCCAGTATAGTATATTCTTCCTCAAACAAGTTAGCTAAAATAGCGCGATTAATTTCTTCATCATCTACAATGAGAATTGTTCCTTTTCGGATGTCCCCCATGCTTTGCCTCCAAATTCAAATTCCGTTTCTTCTGCACTATTATTCCGCACGACGGCCGCCCGCATCCCGTTCCCACAAAATTTTCTGCAACGCTTTTCCCAGCAAAGCCATATCAATGGGCTTGGAAATGTGATCGTCCATTCCCGCCCGACTGCTTCTCTCAATATCTTCTGCGAATGCATTAGCCGTTACTGCTATAATAGGCACACACCGGGCATCTTCCCTATTCAAAGCCCGGATAGCTGAAGCTGCCTCACAGCCGTCCATAACCGGCATCTGCATGTCCATCAGGATCACATCAAAAAAGAAGGAATCGCTGGTTTCAAACTGATGCACGGCTTCCGCGCCATTCTCCGCAGGAACTACCTGGGCTCCAAGCTGACTGAGAACTTCCGTGATGATCTCCATATTTAAATCGTTATCCTCTGCCACGAGTACATGACGGCCATTCCAGTCAAATGCCTCATGTTTTACACTGTCCTTCCCCAAGGCCTCTACCTCGTGGCCTTCCATGTTCTGTAGAGGAATTGTCACCGAAAAACGGCTACCCTTACCCAGTTTACTCTCCACCGATATTTCCCCATTCATTCGCTGAACCAGATTCTTCACAATGGGCATGCCCAGTCCAGCCCCCAACTTTGAATGGGCTGAAAAGACAGTTTCTCTTGAATAGGGCTCAAAGAGATGTTCCAGAAATCCTTCAGACATTCCTATGCCCGTATCCTCCACTACAATTTGATATTTGCCATGTCTCTGCTCACCAAACTGCCGGGCCTCCAATCGTATTTGTGCACCAGGATTGCTATATTTAAAGGAATTAGACAGCAAATTATTGACAATCTGAGAAATCTTCTGCTCATCTCCTATCACCATATTCTGCCTTAAATTCAGATCCACCACAAATGTCTTTCCCTCGGTCTCGGCCACATCACGGAATATATCTGTAATGTTCGTCAACAATTGTCTCAAATCAAAAGGTTTTTCCTGAAGGTAATTTTTGCCAGCCTCCATTCGGGATAATTCAAGGATATCATTAATCAAGTCCAGAAGCTGCTTGCCGGCAAATTCAATTTTCTCAAGATACTCATGCACCTTGCCATAATCTCCGGCCTTATAACTCTTAAGTGCCAAATCACAGCAACCAATGACCGCATTAAGAGGTGTGCGCATGTCATGAGACATTCTGCTGAAAAAATCCGTCTTGGCTTCCGTGCTGTGTTGCATCGTCTCCAGGGCGTTTTGCAAAATGATGGAATGCTGCAATTCCTGACGCTTTTCTTCATCTACGTGCCTGAAGCAAAGAATGACCTCATCCGGAGCAACCTTTGCATTGTACAAAGTTCGAATGTTAACCCAATAATATCTGTCTCCAAATTTTCGTTCATAACTTCCTCCATAATCGGCAATCCTTTCCTTAACCCGCTGCCGAATACTTTCCAGAGAAAAGCTCTGCACAAAAACATGGAAAGTTTCTGGCTTTACCACCGTTTCCATTGCCTTCATTACAAGGGCATAATCCCCCCGCGCAGGCAATTTATCTGCTATATCTGGATTGACCTTGATGGCCTCATAGGTTCCATCCCTGAAATTAATTCGAAAGATGGCATAAAAGGAGTCCCCCAACATTTTAATGGTATCTGCAGCACGGCTCATCTTTCGATTCTGTATCATATCCCGAACCGTCATAAAGGCCAACGCTGCAAATAGCAATACCGCAATAATGGCAATTACATATACCACATAATTGCGATCTCCCATTAGAATAGAATTGATAGGAATGGTTAAAATAACCGTCCAGCCATTGCTCATAGGAGAGTAATAGGCGCCCTTGACTACACCCATGGGATCCTCAAACGTAGCATCATAAGCCAGCAAGGATCCATCTCTGATCCCCTCCATCAAGAAAGATCCATAGCTCTGTAGATCTACCTCACTGGCGTCCCATTCTGTTACTGATCGAAGCAGCACTCCATTCTGATCGCATAGGTAACAGGAACTGCCTGCAGGGAGGGTATAAGTAGAATTGTGCGCGCTGGCATTTTGAATATAGACATCCATGGCAAAGACGTCTCCCTCATTGTGAAGGGCCTTAGAAATGGTAAAGACTCGTTCCCCAGTAATGGCATCCACGTAGACATCGCTGCAGACCACTTCTCCCCGGGCATCAATTGCCTGCTTGTACCACGTGGTTTCTTCGTAACGGTAATCGCCGTCTCCATCCCAAGGATTTGCAGCCACGATATACCCATCAATTACAGCATATGGATCTACCGTCTGATCACCAACAATATTTGTTAGCTTTATAAAATAACTTTCAAGCCAGGTCTGAATCTCTTGAAAATCGCTCCCGTCGCTGCTGATCTCGTCTAAATACTCACTGGCCAATTCAGCATAGTGCTGCAGCGCATCAATATTCATTTGTTCTTCTACCGCATAACTCTTAGCCAGAGCCATGCCCAGTTCCTGTGCATTTTGCAACATTTTGATGCGCACCAAATGCACAGTAAAATACAGAAGTATCGCTACCATAATCAAAAGAGCTACATTAAGTGCTCTGCCTGTCAGTTTTCGAGTCCACGATACACCGTGCGGCCCCTTCTTCAATTCCGTTTCCTCCTTCTAGTTCTGCCCATCCTGGTTATCTGTGCTCTGCGCTTTGCAGCTCAATTGCTGATAAAACTCTCTTTTGCAGGTATACATGTTCCGATCCATCTCTCGAAAGAACGCCTCGATATCCAATAGCTGCAATTCCGCTATACCTACTGCCAAAGAAATATGATATTCTGCCTGTCTGGAATTGTTATATTGTTCAACGCCTTTCTGAATTCGCTGCCAAATACGATGACCTTCTTCCACCATTACTCCTTCCAGCAAAATAACAAATTCATCTCCGCCGTAACGAACAGCTACACCCTTCTCTTCCACTGCCTGTTTGAGCACCTCGCCCACGGCACACAGCGCTACATCGCCCTCCTGATGGCCGTAGGTATCGTTGATAGACTTAAAGTCATTGATATCCAACATCATGCCCAAAATATGACCGTTTTTCCCTTTTGTACGAGTGGCCTTTATTTCAACAAGATGATCAAATAAATAACTGCGATTGTATAAGCCCGTCAAAGAATCCAAATAGTACATTTCATGTTGCAGATTGATGTATATATATGTCAAACCAAAGGCTGTGGAAACCCAAATCAGGCTAAGTCCATAGTTGAAGTATTGAATCAAAGCCCCTGCCACTACCGGAACCAGATAGATCAATACCGTAGTCAGCAGATGTCTGTCCTTCTTCTTGCCGTGTAAAAACGCTATCATTGCCCCATAGGTCATGTACGATATCGAAACCATGTAAGGCAATACGCACAGGGGTTTTCGTTGATAGACGTTATCTGGGCCTATGCTAAAAAAGATATCCGTAAAGAAATTCGCCACACACATCAGGACTATAATGCCCGAAGGGATCCCGACAATCGTACCTACAGTGCGCAAGTGGCGCATGTCAGAAAAAAGCTTATAATCCACATAGCATACCCATAAGCTGGCAAATATGGCGTTGAATGCAAACAAAAGAACATTAATGAAGGTATAAATCTCCCGAGAACCCCAAAATATTCTTCCATCTATAGCAAATCCGGCCGCCTCCAACACACACAACATTAGCGAAAGCCGGCACATATGCACAAATATTTTTCCATCCAGCGAAGCCATTTCCACCCGCCTATATCGGCTGAGCAAAAGGGCAATCATCAGGCAGGCTCCCAACCCATTTGCAATGAATACGGCAGGAAGATTGATCGCCGAATGATTCCCATTAACTACTGTTAGTATTTCAATCCCTCCCATTTTTCAAAGACTTCTGGGTTACGAAATTAAGCCGTTTTTGCTGAATTGACCCTGAATGATAGATATTTTTATTATAACCTCCTTGGGAATTTTTGTAAACTATGTTTTTTACAAAATTTTAATATGTCCAACTTATTTTTGAATATACTTTCATCATTTCCCAAAAATTTCTTTTTATATTTACTGTTATACTTTATAATTAAAGAACTCACGGATAAAAGTGGTTTTGAGCGGTTCTTCGATGCCGAACAAATCAACTTTTGGAGGAATGGCAATGAATATATCGCATTTTTCAGTCTTAAATCGGCAAACCGCCATTGATTTAACGCGTTATATAATGCACAAGCATTACTGTGAAAACGACGTCGAAGCAATCATTGAATTGTTAGATGAACCGATTATATGGTTTGGTGCCGGTGAACAGGAATATGCTACACAATATGATACGCTCGTCGATACTTTCCGACGCTTTTCCGGAAAAGTTCTTCCTTGTGTCCTTACAGATGAATCCTATGATGCATTGGAGATCGCCCCCAATGCTTACTTATGTGCAGGAAGAGTATGGATCTCTACTGCGCCTTCCACTGGGACATATCTTAAAGTGCACCAGCGCGTCACTACCATTTTTCGACAGGTAGACAACAAAATCCGTTGCTGCCACATCCATATCTCCAATCCCTATACAGAAATGATGGAAGGAGAAGAAGGTTTTCCCTCTCACATGGCGGCTCAATCTCAGAAATATTTCCAACAATGTATGGCCGAAGAGAAGAAATTACTCGACTCTCAAAATGCCGAGTTAGCCAGTATTTATGATACGGTTCCCTGTGCAATTATACGTTTAATACGCCAAAATGGAAGCTATCGTCTATTAACCTGTAATCAGGCGCTAGCGGACATCCTTGGCAAAACCCGTAGAGAGGCGGAGTCGCAAGACTGGTCCAAGGGATATCCCAAAGATGTGGACCCAGACGACATTCCTTTATTAGAAGATGCTCTGGCCCGTTTGCAAAAACCGGAAGATTCTTTTCATGTCGCCTTCCGTATCCTTAAAGAAAACAATAAACCTATTCATCTTAGTAGCAAAATTAGCATGATTAGCCAGAGTCCCCATGGCCAAGTTATACAAGTCAGCGCCTACAACGTAACTGCGCGTGTGGAACTTGAATCAATGCTCCAACGCCTGAGTTTTGAAGATTCCCTGACTGGGCTGTTAAATCGAAATGGTTTTAATCGCGACATAGACTATCTGCGCAGTGAAAAAATATTTCAACTGGGTGTCGCCTGCTTTGATCTTAACGAACTGAAAAAAACTAACGATCATTTGGGGCACAGTTCCGGTGACAGTCTAATCCAGGGCGCCGCAGCTCACATTCGCAGCTCATTTCAGGAGAAAGCCTATCGTGTAGGGGGCGATGAATTTGTGGTCATTAATACCACTATGGACGAAAGTTCTTTTGGGCGTGCAGTCAACGAGGTTTGCCAGAATATGAAAAGTTCGGGAATTAGTATTTCCGAGGGTGTATCCTGGCGTTGCTCTAATTGCAATATTGATGAACAGCTGGAAGAGGCTGATATGAGTATGTATAAAAAAAAGAAAAAATATTACAATTTGCAGCATCGCACCGAAGAAAAAAACTAACTCGCTTCCTCCAGTTCCCCCTATTCCCTTGTTATGTAGTTATAAAAGGAAAATGCACCTCCAGTTCCAGCGCAATCAATGGAACAGGGGGTGCATTCGCTTTGTCACTATGGCTGACCTTCAGCGCGCAGGAGAACCTTCTTCTTTCACGGAATGGGGATCAGTTTCTCTTCCAGAATACTACAATAGCCCTCCAGTCGAGCATACTGTGATGTCTTCTGGATACAAGAACCTCGGAAGCGAACACAAACCTCTCCTTTTTGGGGATGCTTCCAGACATATTCCATCGTTTCACGCTCCTGCCGATGGCATATACGCCGCAGAAATTGATCCACATTTTCCTGATCTTCTAGGCAAATTCTTGCATGCCACTCATTGTATCTCTCTCGAGAACTCAGATTGGCCCCCAAGCCCAGGATTTGGCGGAAAATATTATCTCCCTCCATTTCTTTGTGCCCATCTTTCAAATTGATATCAATACTCCAAGATCCAACCTTCAAGGCTTCCAGGATTTCATTATTATTTTCCCCCACCAGCATTTGATATCGTCGTTCATTTTGATCTTCTCGGATACGGGCCAACAGAAAACAAGCCAGTACCCGCATCTGTGAATCATCAAAAATAGCATAGCGAGGATTATCTACACCAACAAACCCAAAGATTCGACCCTTATTACGCAATGGTACCGCAATCAGACGGCGAATATTTTGATGTGCCAATATTTCCCACTCGATGGGGGAACTGTCCTTTAACGATTCCAGGTTCAATATAATCACTGATTTGTCATCTTCAAATCTTTGCATCCAACGTTCCAAAGCTTTCGGCGCCACATGCTGTAGATTTGCCTTCTGGGAAAGTACATTTCTATCGCACCACTCAAAGGTATTATCCCAATAGTTCTCATCTTCGAAATTCCGTTCAAAGAAATAAGCCCGATCTGCGCGATAAAACTGACCCACTGAAGCCAATACCTGCTGAACTGCTTCTTTATAATTGGAATATGTTGAAAACGTTTCCAGATAGCCTACAATCTTGTTCGCAAATTCCAGACGTTCTCCAGTAGCCTGGCTTACCCACTCATTTTTAGTGATATCCATAGCCACTTCCATGCGCAGATTTTTCCCCATATAGGATATGAACTTATCTCTGAGCAAAAACCGTCTTCCGCAGTAACTATTTTTATGTTCCCATGTATAAAAGGAATTTTTCCGAATTCGTGCATTGGTACAAAATTCGCAGGGTGCATCAAACCCATGCAATACTTTATAGCATTTCCTCCCCTGATAGTCCCTCACACCTACCAGCCTCTGACCTGCAGGATTGAGATAATACATCTCATATGTGTCCATGTCACTCAGATAAAAAATTTCTTCTTCCTCATCCAGGATAGCCTTGGCATAAAGAGCTTCTTCCGTTCCCGTAAGGGAAACTTTTCCTTCATGGTTCCTGGATAGATCTTTAAGCATCCGTTCAATGGCCGCGAATTCGCCAACCTTTGATCTCCACTCCGTTCCCGTCAGGTCAAATTCCTGAGACGCGCAGGGTTTAGCAAACAAAAATCCCTGATACAAACTCGGACGCAAATTTTCCAATGTAGATAACTCTTCTATTGTCTCAACGCCTTCACAGCAAATACGCATCTGACAACTATCTGCCAGCTCCACCATATTGCTCACCAGGCGATAATTATAAACATTGCTTTGAATCCCAGTAATAAAACAGCGGTCAATTTTTATTTCATCAATTTCCATTTCTTTCAGACGCTGCAAATTAGAATAACCAGTGCCAAAATCATCTATGGAAATTTGAATACCTTCCCGCTTCCAAGTACGAAAAACATCGTTCAAATATGGATAATTGGTCAGCTGCATACTTTCCGTAACTTCGATCGTAAGAGCACTACCTGGTAATCCACTTTCTCTGAGCGCTTGCACAACGTCCATTTCGACTTCCGCACAGGCCAACTGGACATAGGACATATTGATGCTCATGTGAAAATCAGGCTGTAATTTACGCCACCTGCGGCACTGGTCCAGCGCCTCACGGATTACCCACATTCCTACATTGTATATCATCTCACTCTGTTCCAGAATGGGTATAAATTCTGTAGGAGAGATTGTTCCTCTTTTAGATGATTTAAAACGCAGAAGTGCTTCAGCTCCCACTACATCATAGCTTTCAGAACGAATTTGCGCCTGATAAACCAGAAAAAAGCCCTCAAAATTCTTTTCTATTGCATCCTCCAGATCATCCCTCAACTCCAATGCAACTAACTTCTTTTCATAGTCTTCTGGTGAAAAAAAACTGAGCCGATTCTTTCCCGATGCCTTTGCCGAATCAAGCGAAGTCTCCGCATACTGAAGCAATCCATTGGCATCAGGCGCCTGATAATCCCTAATAGCCACACATCCACCAGATACATTGCATTGTCCATGCATATATTCCTGCAATTTATTAAATACATCTTTAATATCATCCACGGAACTATAGGGTAGCAGTGCCGCAAACACATCGCTATTGAGACGAAAAATCTTCTCCATATGGGGTAAGATCTGGGCCATCGCTTCAGACAGGCTCTGTATAATAGCATCCCCCGTCTCCCACCCATATTTAATATTGATAATTTTCAGGTCATCTATGCCTACAAGCATCAAAAAACCTTGTTCCTGAGCATCGCGCATGCGTTTAAGCGCCTGCTTTAATTCTGCATGATGAAATCCCTCTGAGGGCATAGGCCGTTCTTGAGAAAATTGCGTAGAAATCCTCCCTAAAACATAGGCAACTTTACCATCCTCGCCGGCATAAGTTTTCCCCCTACTGTTGACCCAGATGTGTTGATTATAACGATTCGTCATACGATAATTGAGGTTATAACTTTTTCCCACAGTATTCAACAACTGTCCCTCTAATTTTCGCATTTTGTGGGCATCATTTTCATCCATAATGCTGCGCCATTTTTCCAACGTACACGACGTTTGCCCCTGGGAAAAAAGGTCAAATGTATTGCATATATTCTCAGAGAAAGTCACTGTTTGAGTTTTACAATTAAAATATAAATAATAATCTCCCGTACTCTCTCCCAGCCGATTCAACAGTTCCAAACATTCGAATTCATCATCTTCAAAAATTTCCATTTCATTATTTTTCGTTTCCATTTTCAATGGACACTCCATATGCCTTTAATATGCCACAAGTGTTTTGATATAAAAGTATCCTCATAATTAACAAAATACATTGTGTATATTATAGATCTCCCATCACCCTAAAACAACCTGAAACAATGGCTAAAATGTAATTTTATTTTTAGAAAAATGAAGAATTAATGAATCTCTCTTCCAACAGATACAAAACAGGGTTTTCGCGTCTTCAAGACGCGAAACCCCCCTCCACAGGAACCCGCAAATTTATAAACTATTTTAAAAATTTACGAAGCCCTCCTATATCTGTTTTTCAAGCCCTAAAACTCTAAGCCGGAAAGAATATCTCTCACTTCATCTTCGCTGGTATAACCATCAAAGTAGAAGGTAATGGGATGCCCTTCCGCAGTATAGAGATCCGCACAATAGATGGCGCCGTCGGAGTAGTGATCAATGCTCACCACATTTCCAGAAATTTCTTCCATAGATCCATCTTCGATCCGGTAATAAGTGATATCATCGGAAAGATAGCTTGAAATGTAGAACTCAAATTCATGCTCGCCAGAGCTGTAGATGGCCGATAGAAAATTCTGCTGCGCATCAATGCCCTGAAGCACATATCCCTCCGGCGGCGTATACTCGGGAATTGTGCCCACAAAGACCTTTTTCGCTTCATCGAAGGGGTCTGGTTCCTCGGTTCGACCGACATCGAAAGGTAGGCCTGACACGATGGAAGAGTCCAGATTACCGCCGGTCATTTCTATCAATTTGGCTACACTTTCATCCGAGGTAAGAGAAAGCAAATCTGAGGTCATGGACATTAAACTGGCGCCGACAGCCAAGCTACCCAATCTGTCGGATTCACCGGAAAATTCGTTGACGGTCATGCCCTCAAACAAATCCGAAACCGGTCTCTCTGCACGGTTGAGATCAAAAGAAATTCCAAGCTTATCCTGGGACATATCGGTGGAAACTTCCATATCGTAATGGGTGGTTAGGCTGCCATCCTCCTGTTGCTCCTGAGCGCGATTAATGTCGGCAATGATAGGATAGCTCTTTCCTGCCAACGCAGTGGTCAGGGTATAGTGGCCGTCAATGCTGCCATCTTCCAATCGGCTCTCTGAATAATTGAATTCCATGCCTTTAGCACCAATGGCCCATAGAGGATTGCTCAGGAAGCTGTCGGGAATATAAGTATCGAAGCTGGCAAGCGTGTCTGCACTACCGCCGTGGGATTCCTGATAAGCGCCATAGTTCTCCACCGGGCTATCATAGCGATAGATCTCCGGCATGTTCATGGTATTTCCTTCGGTCATGCTCAGAGTAAAGTAGCCGTTTTTCAGCCCGTCCTCGTGGGTATAATCCTGCACTATCACCATGTTAGTGCTGTACTGATTGATACCGGAATTGCTCTGCCCATCCCGAGCGGAATAGCCGAAGAAATTGCTCAGAGAGCTGCTGATATTGTAAGTAAAGTGGCCGCTGGTGGGGGCGTTGTGAGGGCCCTTATAGCTTCCGCTCACCACATAATCTATCGCCTCTCCACTGGACTGGGCATTCATGGACAACTCAAGGGTCGTTTCCTCACCCCGAGTGATACTCTCCATGTCGCATTTCAGTTTTTCACCCTTAATATTCACGTCGGTAAAAAGCTGTTGGTAGGCCAAATCTCCCTCTGCGGCATAAACCATTGTGAAGGGTAGAGAGTATTCCTCTTCCCCATCCAATTCCATCCCCCGCTCCTCAAATAACTGGGTATAGCTGGAAATCTGGGGAACTTCATCCTCCCCTTCAAAGATAATCAAGGTCAAAAACTTCAAATAGCTTTGCAGGCATTTTTCCATTTCAGGGATGCCGCAGCTCATCATTGCATCAAGGAAATGCGAGCTATTTTCCAAGTTTAAAGAAAGCTCGATATTCTTGGCGGCCAGTTCCTGCCCATCCACCTGTACCTGTGTTTGCGTCACATCAGCACCAGTGCTCTCAATCAAGATGTTGAGCAGCTTCTCTTGATCAATCTGCGGATATTCCGGATCACTGGTGGTCACCAATAACGTGCAATAATCCCGAATTACCTCAGCTGCGGAATCCATAATGGGAATCTGGTCCTCATCTACGTTCATCAGTTCCATCAGAGTATCGTTGGAAACCCGGAAGGCGTTTCCCGTGGTTCCCAGGGAAAAGATGGCTTCTTCAGACGTAAGCCGGCCAGAAACCGGCAGGAGTACCTTGTCGCCGTTTACGATTTCAAAGTGTGCGTTAACTTCCTCACTGCCCACCGCACTGCTAAAGCGCAGGGCCGGATTCAGAGTAACGCTGTCGTCAGGTGTCTCGAGCGTCAAATTACTCAGCGTCCAGGTGACGGCCGTCTCCGGCTGTGCGGGCAACTGATTCGTCCCACTGAACAGGAGCGCGAAGCTGACAAATAGGGACAGGAATAAATTCATGAAATACCCTCCTAACTGCATTAAATTTTTTAAAATCCTTTATGCTGCATCAGTCGTTGGGACGTTGATAAAATCGACCCGTAAGCGACTGCGTGCGAATGGAATTGACAAAGGCCCCCGGGTCCACCTCTCTGACCTTGTTTACTACCTCCCGAACCTCTGAACGGGAAACCACAGAATACACCATGGTGCGCTCTCTTTGCTGGTAGAGTCCCTCTCCCTTGAACAGGGTAGCTCCATGATGAGTATTGTCCCGAATAATGTTATAAATCTTCTCCGGCTGTTCGGTAACGATAAACAGGGTCTGCTTCTGATAGCGGGTAAACAACGCATGAATGACCTGGGTGGAGGCGTACTGGTAAATGATGGAATACAATGCACGCTCCCAGCCGAAAAGCAGTCCCGCTACGCAAAGCATCGCCACGTTCCCCATCAGGATATAATTAAAAGTGTCAATGCCATGGCGCTCAGACATAAAAATGGAAATAAAATCGGTCCCGCCACTGGTGGCATCAGCATTGAGGCACAGAGCGATCGCAAAGCCCCCGATGATACCGCCAAAGATAGAGCATAGCAGGCTGTTGTCTGTAAAACTCATGCCGGGAATCACATCCACCAGCACACTGCTGAGCACCAGATACGCACAGGAAAGCAGGGTAAATTTCTTGCCAATGAACCGAAAACTGATCAGCACCGGCACGGCATTGAGCAACAGATTAACCAACGTATAGGGTAAGCGCACACCTATGTACGTTTCAAAGATCTTCTGGATCAACAGGGTCAGCCCGGAAAAACCACCTGGAAACAAACCTGCGCTGTTGACGAAGCTTCGTATGTTAAACGCGCTCACCAGAGCAGCAATGGCAATCATAGCCAACCGCCTGGCATCGCGAAGGGGCTCAATCCGCAAGGGCACGCACCTCCCATCTCCATCATTATGAGGGGAACCCGGTTAAAAGTAAAGCAATTCGCAGTTGAAATGGTTCCTCCATCTTTCGACGCCGAAATCCCGGCACAGGTTCCCCTTCTACACAGAAAGCTTTACATTCATATTGTAAAAGAAAACCAGATTAAAGGCAAGATAAATCGGCCCAAAACCTCACATAGCCTCACCAATTCTACCTTACGGAAAACAAACACTCCTTTACAGCCTTATTTTGCCAGTAGCCGCCATACGCATTTAGGCTTTTCTTTTATTTTCGTCCATGCTATAATAGAATATCTGAAATGACCATCCGGGGAGGAAACGCCATGGAGCAGAAAGATTTTCGCGAGGAGCAAGCCTATACCGCCAGAGTGCAGCAGTTAATGTTGGCTATCATCGAACAGGCGGAGAAAATATCCGGCAGCCACTCGGAATCCATTCGGGCAATCATTGCCGATGCCTGGGAAGAGCTGCGCGTGCGTCCCACCCAGTTGTCTGTGCAGGACCTGGAACAATTATCCGTAGAAGTAGACCGCTTTGCTGCGCGCAGAGAATTTACCCTGGAATTAGCCCAGCGTTACCGTCGGATGCTAATGAATCCCTTCTTTGCCCGGGTAGACTTTATCGAAGAAGGCGCGCAGGAACTGGAGCGCATCGTTATCGGCCTGTATAGTCTGGAAGATGAAAAGGGACACTTGCTGGTGCACGACTGGCGCGCCCCCGTATGCAGCCTATACTACGATTCCATGCCCGGCGACGTGGCCTATGACAGCCCTTCTGGCAAAATCGTGGGTAAAATGACTCTCAAGCGGCAGTATCGCATGGAGAATGGCCAGTTAAAATACTACGTAGATACTCAGTTATCCATTGACGATGATATGTTGCTGGACATTCTTTCCGGTTCCACCAGCCATCACATGCGCCAAATCGTGGCCACCATTCAGGCAGAGCAAAACGCCGCCATCCGCTATGACGACGCGCCCGTGGTATGCGTGGTGGGCAGCGCGGGTAGCGGAAAAACCAGTGTGGCTATGCACCGTGCGGCTTTCTTAATGTATCGCTGTCGGGACATGCTGGATGCCAGCAAAATTCAGATTATTTCTCCCAGCACCGCTTTTTCAGAATACGTTTCCAAGGTATTGCCGGAATTAGGCGAGGAAAACATTCGCGCCCGTACCATGCGAGAACTGGTGGAAAAAGTGTTGGAGAAAAAGGTAGATCCTCTGGCAAGGCAGATGGACAATCTTTTGGAAGGCAATGAAGAGCTTCGCTATGCCTCCGTTCGATATAAGACCGGGCTGGACTTTTTGAACAGCTTACAAAAGACCGCTGAAAGTTTTTCTACCTTCGGCCCCAACTTTGGAAATGTGCGCATGGCCGATGAAGTTCTCATTCGCCGGGAAGAACTGCGGAGAATGTACAAAAATGAGTTTTCCTTGCTCAGTCCCGCCCAGCGGGTAGAGCGTCTGCGCGCCACGCTGGACAGCCGAATGGCCAGCTGGGAAGAAAAGTTGATCAGCCAATATGAAAAGAGCTACGAAGGAAAATATTCCGGCAGGGAATTGACTTTCGTAGCCCGCATGGCCGCATCTCAGCAATTGCAGCCAGTACGTCAACAGTTAAAAAAGCTTACCACCGTTAGCGGCTGGACATTGTTGCAAGAAGCTATGAAGGGCGCACCCAAGGCGCTCAGGGATGCTTTCTTTGAAAACCGCGATGCAGGACTGCTATGGTGGGAAGATGCGGCAGCTCAGGCTTATCTGCTGGTCAAGCTGGGCTTTGTTCAGCCGGATAAGACGGTATACCACCTATTGGTGGATGAGGCCCAAGACTATTCTGAAACAGAACTGGCTCTGCTGCACGCCTACTTCCCCAACGCACGGGTCACACTGCTGGGTGATCCCATGCAGCGCACATGCCCAGGAATGGAACCCTGTAGACCGGAAAACTGGGGTGGGTGCTTTGGGGTGAAGAACGCTCCCGTATTTCAGCTCACCCGTTGCTACCGTTCCACCTTGCCCATTACCCGGCTATGCAATGCCCTCCTGCCCGGCGGCGAACGGCTCAATCCCTTCGGCAGGGAAGGTGAAATGCCGCTGGTGGCCCAGTACAGCGAGGCGTTGCTTAAAGATACCCTCAAAAAGCTCCGTGCTCAGGGTTACGGTTCCATCGCTGTAATCACGCGTACCCAGTCCCAGGCAGATTCCCTGTCCGCAAAGTTGGAAAATGTCTACCGCCTGGATGGAGGCGACGCAGATCTTAACTACGAGAGTAGCGACAATGTGGTGGCCTGTTACCATCAGGTCAAGGGGATGGAATTTGACGCGGTCATTGTAGTCTGGCCGGAAGCGGAACTGACCGACGCCGAGCGCCGGCGGCTCTACACTGCCTGTTCCCGAGCCCTGCATTCCGTCAGTCTGTTGGGCGGTGGAAAGTTGATCCAGGAACTGGGGATCGTGCTATGAGGGTAGCAATTATCGGCGGCGGCGCAGCGGGACTGTTCGCCGCTTGCATGCTGGCCCGCGGCGGGATAGATACCATTCTTCTGGAAAAGCAGGATCGGGTAGGCCGCAAGCTGCTCGCCACTGGCAATGGCCGCTGCAATTTGAGCAATCTGCATCCTCGGATAGAAGACTACTATGGAAGTGCGGCGCATATTGGCGCAGCCCTCAGGGGATTTTCTCCGCAAATGGCTCTTGACTTTTTTGAAGAGTTAGGCTTGGCCTGCCTACCGGACGAGGCTGGACGGATTTATCCGTTGAGCAATCAGGCGGCAGGAGTTTTGGATGCGTTGCGCCTGTATGCTGCAGAACGGCGCTGTGAAATCCACACAAATTTTCAGGTGACGCGGCTGCTGCCTCAACGTAATGGTTTTTGCATTGAGGGCGCTTCACAGCGCATAAAAGCAGATTTTGTGCTGGTAGCCTGCGGCGGCATGGCCGCCCCCAAACTGGGCGGCGGTCAGGATGGCTATGCCCTGCTGTCTGCCCTTGGGCACCGGATCTCCCCCAAGTTTCCCGCTATTGTACCCCTGAAAGTAGATGCTGGCGCCGTTCGCGGACTTAAGGGTATCCGTATGCGAGGAGAAGCGGCGCTCTGTCGAGGGGAAAGACAGCTGCGAAAGGAATCTGGCGAAATTCTTTTTGGAGACGCTGGGATCTCAGGCATTGCAGCCATGCAACTGGCCAGGCAACTCAATCTGGAATTGAGCCGAGGCCACGCCTGCACGTTAAAGCTGAATTTTTTACCCGGCGCACCGGAAGGATTTCTCTCCCGCCGGGTTTCACTCTTGCCTCAACGGGCCATGGAAGATTTTTTGAGCGGTCTCGTGCCTCGACGGTTGGGGCAGATGCTGGCAAAAGCAGCGGAAATTCAGCCTTTAAGTCTCACTGCATCCCAGCTGAGTAAAGATCAGCTGCATGCTCTTGAGCAACTGTTGACGGGTTGGACGCTGCCATTGCGAGGAACATTGGGCTTTGACCAAGCTCAAGTCACCTGCGGCGGAGCAGAATTGACGGATTTTATCCCAGAAACGCTGGAATCCAGGCTCACGCCCGGTTTATTTGCCGCAGGAGAAGTGCTGAATGTAGATGGGGACTGCGGCGGCTTCAACCTGCATTGGGCCTGGGCCTCGGCAGCGTTGGCCGCTCGGGAAATGTTGCGCAGAGCCCGTATCCGTTAATTCCTTGCAGTAGAAGGATATCTACACAGAACGAGAGTTTACATAAAATCTAGTGGCGTTCCGCCGTCAGTACACCTTTTCTAATATTTTTTCACCTTCCCTGTTGCGTGTCGAAGGAACCACCCCTTACAAAAGTCGGAGGGAAAATATGATTGTACGCCTATCCCAGTTGAGACAAAATTTGCAGGATGCGGATCAACCCTTGGAAAAGTTCGTGGAGCGAATCCTGCGCCTGCGCCCTCAGGACATCGTTCGTGTACGCCTGGTTCGCAAATCCGTAGATGCCCGGGATAAGGGCGATGTACATTTTTCCCTGACGCTGGATGTGGATCTCAAACGCCTTCCGGACCGTCTGCCGCGAAATGCACAGACAATAACCGAGCAAGCGTCCAACGCGCCCACAGCATTTCTGGGGCCCCGCAATCCACGTCCGGTGGTAGTTGGCATGGGCCCTGCGGGGCTGTTTGCCGCCCTTCTGCTATCTCAGGCCGGACTCCGTCCGCTGGTGATCGAACGAGGACGCAGGGTGGAACAGCGTACAGAAGATGTGGAAAACTTCTTTGCCCGCGGCGCCTTTCTGCCAGAGAGTAATGTGCAGTTTGGGGAAGGCGGAGCAGGGACCTTTTCTGACGGCAAGCTCAACAGTGGCATTAAGGATCCCCGATGCCGCCAGGTACTTGAAACTTTCTGTCGCATGGGCGCTCCGGAGGAGATTCTCTACCAGGCCAAGCCCCACATCGGCACGGATCATCTGCGCACGGTGGTGCGCAATCTTCGGCAAGAGATCCTGCGGCTGGGCGGCGAAGTACGCTTTGAAAGCAAGCTGGATGGAATATCTCACCGCAATGGACAATTAACAGGAATCCGCGTCAACGGAGAGGAAATAGCAGCTCGCCAACTGGTTCTAGCCATTGGCCACAGCGCCCGGGACAGCTTTGAAATGCTGCTGAAGGCCGGTATATTCATGCAGCAAAAACCTTTCTCCATTGGCGCTCGCATCGAGCACCGACAGAGCCTGATCAACCGCGCCCAGTACGGTGCGGCAGCTGGTCATCCGGCGCTGGGCGCAGCAGATTATAAGCTCAGCTGCCATCTCCCGGACGGTCGGGCAGCCTACACCTTTTGCATGTGTCCCGGGGGACAGGTAGTGGCCGCCGCCTCTGAAGTTGGCGGCGTCGCTGTCAATGGTATGAGCCTTTTCGCCCGAGATGGAGAAAACGCCAACAGCGCCCTTCTGGTCTCCGTAGGCCCTGGCGACTATGGCGGAGACGATCCTCTGGCTGGCGTACGCTTTCAACGAAAATGGGAACAGGCGGCCTTTGAATTGGGCGGTGGAAACTATTGCGCCCCGGCCCAACTCTTGGGTGATTTTCTTTCCAAGAGAGCCTCTCGCGGTCCCGGGGAGGTATTCCCCAGCTATCGTCCAGGCGTAAATTGGACAGATCTGGAACGCTGCCTTCCAAGTTACGTGGTGGCCGACATGCGCGCCGCCATTTCCCTGTTTGATCGCAAGCTCCGAGGCTTTGCCCATCCGGATGCGGTACTTACGGGCGTGGAAACTCGTTCCTCCTCCCCTCTGCGCATTACCCGCGGACAGGATCTTTGCTCTCTGTCGCTGCAGGGACTTTATCCCTGTGGGGAGGGTGCGGGCTATGCCGGTGGAATTCTGTCTGCAGCGGTGGATGGGCTGCGCTGTGCGCAGGCTTTAATGGAAAGGGAGGGCGCAGATCTTTGAAGCGGATTTTTGATTTTCAGGGGGCTATTTTTGATCTGGATGGCACACTGCTGGACAGCATGTACGTCTGGCAGCGGGTAGACGAAATGTACTTTGAATCTCGGGGCATGCAGGTGCCCGAGGACTACGGCCGGGAGCTGGCAGGACTGAGCTATCGGGAGAGTGCGGAATATACAAAGGCACGCTTCGGTTTTCCCGAACCCTGGGAAGAAATCGTGGCCCAGTGGACAGAGTTAGCCCGGGAAGAATACGCCTGCCGCGTACCCCTGAAGGACGGTGCCCGGGAATATCTGACTACCCTGCGCCGCTCAGGCGTGCGGCTTGCAGTAGCCACCGCCTTGCCGGAATATCTCTACCTCCCCTGCCTGGAACATCTGGGGATCCTGAATCTTTTTGATGCGCTGTGCTCCACCGAAGACACCGATGGCAGGGGGAAGGCTGGAGGTGAGGTCTTTCTGCTGGCGGCGCACCGGCTGGGTATAGCGCCGGAAAACTGTGTGGTATACGAAGACGTATTGGAGGGTATCCGGGGGGCCCGTCGTGCTGGCATGCGGGCCTACTGCGTGCTAGACGAGGCCAGCCGCCATGCTCATGGAGAAATCGCCTCCCTGGCCAGCGGAATGATCGCCAGCTATTGGGATTTGTTGCCCAAGCGCAGATGCGTAATTTTCACAGCCCGCTGTGAGGGTAACCCTTCTACAGCCTATAATGATCCTCAGGATAACGATCTTATTCTTTGTGCTGATGCAGGCTACACCCTTGCTCAAAACTTGAATCTGGAAATTGATGCCGTGATTGGAGACTTTGATTCCACAGCAGCCCCTTCCAAAGAAAACATAATCCAATACCCGGTAATGAAAGACGATACCGACACCATGCTCTGCGCGAAGTATGCCCTGGAGATGGGCATACGGGATTTTCTGATCGTAGGCGGCCTCGGCGGGCGCTTGGATCACACGCTGGCTAATCTGCAAAATCTAGGCTGGCTCGCCCGACAGGGTGCCCATGCAGTGCTTTGTGACGGAAAGATACGGATTCAGGCCTTGTGCAACAGCTCGGCCCACATTCTCCGAACGCCCGGGAAACTCTCAGTCTTTGCCCTGAGCGGCAAGTGTCAGGGTGTATTCATTCGGGGCGCAAAATATGAGTTGGAAAACGCGGAACTAACCCCTGAAGTACCTCTGGGCATGGGCAACGATTTTGCCGCCGATTCTGTAGAAATCGGCGTTCGCAGCGGAATTTTATTGGTACTCAACGAACTGTTTTCATCCGACAATGAAACGTAAAAGTAGATGACTTTCAAAATGCCCTTTAGTTAAAAGGATCTTCGATTTACTCCATCGAAGATCCTTTTGGTATAGTTATTGTATTAAAGCAATGCTTCTTGATTTAAAGAATGTCTACCACTGTGAGTACATCCCCGTCCACCCGAAAGCGCACTTCCCTTCCAGCAAATCCGAAGCCATACACACGCCCCGGATCATTCTGGTAAGAAGGACGTGGGTCCTGAGACAGCACTTCCAACAGGGCTTCTCGCTTATCCTCGTTCATACGCAAGAACAGCTCAGGAGCAATATCAACTTGCAGTTTGTGCATGGCGGTCAGGCGAGTATAGCCCTCCTCTGCATTGGGGTGGGAATCAGCCAGAGGAATATAGGGCTTGATGTCCAGCAATGGTGTACCGTCCATTAAATCTGCCCCGGATATATACAATATCGGTCCCTGTTTTGATCGCAGTTCCACACCCTCGAGCCGCACTACAGACAGCCCAATGGGATTGGGCCTAAAGGGAGAACGGGTAGCGAACACGCCCAGCCGCACATTTCCACCCAATCGCGGTGGCCGTACTGTAGGAGACCATCCCGCTTTTACATTGGCAGAAAACAGCCAGATCAGCCAGAGGTGAGAAAATTGTTCGATACCCCTGAGCGCATTTTCATCCCTAAATTCAGGTTCAAAAACCACGCTGGCACGCAGGCTACCAGCTAGACCACTCTGCCGAGGAATTCCAAATTTCTCCGGAAAATCACTGTGTACCCGGGCAATCACGTTCATGTTCGGTACCTTTTCTGGCATAATCTAACCCCCGCCCACTTTTGCTGGGCCAGCCCTTTGTCTCTTTACTGAAAGTATAGTTGCACTTGGCAGTCTCTTTAATCACAAGTGAAAATTTCACATAGAATTACCCTGAGCGCATATGTAAAAAAATAAGCCGTGCAATTCTGACGAATTACACGGTATTATGGTACCGGCGATCGGATTCGAACCAATGACACTCCGGGTATGAACCGAATGCTCTAGCCAACTGAGCTACGCCGGCAAATTGGTTGCGGGGGAGGGATTTGAACCCTCGACCTCCGGGTTATGAGCCCGACGAGCTACCGGACTGCTCTACCCCGCGACAAAGCGTCTCTCTCAACGCAAGTGTTATTATAGCACAACAGAATGGGATTTGTCAATAGGTAAAGCAGGATTTTTTATTTCTTCCCCTCTCCCGCGTTAAAATCCCCTGAAACGCGCATTTTGCTTGACTTTTAGCCAGCAGCTGTTTTATAATATACAGGATTCCGTTGAATGGCAAAGCTGATCTCAAGATTAACACCTGCCAAAGCCAAGAATCATATATGGAAGCGTATCGAAGTGGTCATAACGGCCCCGACTCGAAATCGGGTGATCCAGAGATGGGTCCGTGGGTTCGAATCCCACCGCTTCCGCCAGATTCCCTATCAGGATTTGATACATCCCGGTAGGGAATTTTTTTACCCTACTGAGCCTGAAAGCCCCTGTGGCAAGGGCTTCTTGGAGGAATTTCGCCAAATTGTATGATTCTCAGAGGGCTTTCCGGCATAAAAAACGGCGCAGACGGCTATGGCAGTCGTTTGCGCTTATTTCATTTTACCTCACCTGCGATTTTCACCAAAATATTTACTTGCAAGGATCGTTGCAATACTGTGTTTGGGCCTAAATATGGGTGAGATAATGATATCTGTTCAAAAGTTATACGGCTAATCAGGTGTAATTTCCTCTATATACACGATGATATTGCCATAGCTTTCATTAAAATAGACATATCCGACCTTCAGATATTGCCCATCTCCTCGAATGACGCCGCCATTCGGCTTCGATTTATGATATCCGAGGACAATAAGATTGTCGGAGTATTCAAAATGAACATCGCCGATGTCGAACATTTCGTTTGAATGCCCCTCAGGAGGCATCGGGATAAAGTTATGGACGTATCCCTCTACGATTTCATATTGACCGTTGGCATATGGAATGATCACTGTACGATACATTTTCAAGAAGTTCTGCAGGATAAAAGCAGTGCACACGATAACAAATAAAATACCCAAATATAAAAGCTTATAGTTGGGGACCTTTATTACGGCAGATGAATTCTTGCCCTTAAATGTTTTTACCGGATCATATGATCGGCCAATTAAAATAAAACCCAGAAATACGATGAATGGAATGATCAACGCTGGTGCGATGATACCATACCCAGTGGGAGCTTCATATAATACTGTACTCATGGATTGGCCTCCCGACATAATTTGATGACGTCATATGTATAAATCAGTTCAAGGTATCATCCCCAAGACTATAAGCAAAATCAATCTATAACCGTATTGCCTTCTGCATTCATTATATCCTGTTCAAAAAGGGTTTTCAATAATTTGCTGTAACCGCCTACGGAAACCAGCCTTGAGATTTTGACGTAATTGGGGAAAGCCTGGAAGGACAAACTGACCAGCCACAATGGCATGCGCGTGCAAAAGATCGTGGAGCAATCGTGGTATCTGAAAGCGACCAACTATACTTACCATGGAAAGCTACTTACCCATATGACGGTGGATTACACGGACTTTGATGAAGTGGCGCATCAAGACAAGTTGCACTTTTTTACGACGCGCAGAGCTGCCCGGCAAAGGTAGAGGTCAATGGAACATTGTACACTTACCTTCAAAATCTTCAGGGTGATACTGTCGGCATCGTTGACGGAAGCGGAATCCCCATGGCAGAATACAGCATACGCATGGAGCAAATCTTCGTTCAAGACCATCCATCGCCCAAAGTCAAAATATCCTTGGAACCCTATATAATATCGAAGTCGGAAAACCCCAAAGTAATCCAGTGGATAATAGATTCGGACGAGCTATTTCGGCGGCATACAAAAATGAAGGAGCTTCTCGGTTTGAAGTAATGAAATAGGGGTCCAGAATGAGAAAAAATCCGCAACTGCATGTGTCATTTTTCTACCCGTGCTTGAACCATGGCTTGTTTCTTTAATCCATTGCGAAATTCTAACTGCTAAGTTTAGCAGCACTGAGTTGATCGCTGTATGTGAAGAAAATAATATGATTGGCGAAATAGATGCCTTGAAGGTCTTGGAGAAAAATCCGTTCTTTTTCAAGGTGTATGTAAAAAACGCTTTAGAACACGCGAACTTCTGCATTTAATGCGTAACCCTTACATCAATGCGCGAATACAATGGAATGAGTAAAAGCTCAATACACGAAAAAGGAGTCAAACTTATCATGAGTATGCCCGTGATTACCGCTAGCACCACAACCCGAGATCAGGCTATTACCGATCTGATTCAGTCAGTGGCACTGGAAGAAACTGCCCTGTCCCATATTCTCAATGCCGAGGGAGAAAAGATTCAAAAAATGGTGGCTCTTCCGGACGTGACGCCAGAGGTGCTGTTGGCAACCAATAAGTCTGTAGAATCCATGGTCAACGCAGTTTCCAGATTAGAAATGATTCTCCAGTCCAAGTTGGCTACCTTTAACGACTGCCTGTGTCCATCTGAGGCCACTCAGGAATAACAAAATCCAGGTTGGGGTTCCCTGATACGAGGCCCCAGCCTTTTTTGCACTCTTCTTTGATTGTCGCATACCGTAAATATGGAGCATTTTAGACCCGCTCCACCCTATAAAAAACAACCGGTTAAAACGGATATATCCTATTTGTAGGAGGATTAACTATGGCTTACAATTTTGGTCTTGCCAACGATTATAACGTATTTGTCTTTGGAAATATGAATCTGAGCAATACTGATGCAGAAGGACGAGTTGCCGTCGGCGGCAGCGCTACTCTTACCAATTATGGCGTCGGCGCCGGCATTGTACCGCTTCCCCCAGCCAATACGGATCCATCATTTGTAATAGGCGGAAATGTGAATGTCACTGCAGGTTCCAATGCCAGCGGCAACACAGTGGTTAACCCCAGCAGTACGATAATCAACTATAGCATGGGCAATCCCAACGGTATTTTTACTGTAGGCACCCCCATTGACTTTGCCGATGCAGAACGCTATTTAAAGTGTGCTTCGAATTTCTGGGATACTCTGGAACCCAACGGTACCGGTGAAGTGATTTTTAATCAGTTGAATCTGACCGGCAACGATGTGCTTTTGAATGTTTTCTCTTTTGACGGTGGAAATATTTATGGTACCGGCCTTTCCCTGAATCAACTTAACGGTATAAACATCATAGCTCCCCTGAGTTCCACAATCCTTATCAACGTAGATGGTTCTTCCATCCAATATGGAAGTTATCAAATCTTTCGCAATGGCATAGCAGCCACCAGGGAAAACGCTCGGAAAATTCTGTGGAACTTCCCTCAGGCATTAACTTGGACGAACAGTACCACTGCCATCTATGGTTCAGTGCTCGCCCCCTTTGCCGCCGCCAACACCACTTTCAGTCAAATAAACGGCAACATCATCTTTGATAGCTTTTCAGGTAATGCTGAGAGCCACAATGAATTGTTTATTGGTGAGTTGCCCGAACCCACCTCCTGTCTACCTGTCACATCCAGCACCACCACTACAACTACGTCTTCCACCACCAGTTCTACGACTACCACCTCCACCTCTACCACCAGTTCTACAACTACCACAACTACTACAACTACCACTACAACTACCACTACAACTACCACTACAACTACCACCACCAGTTCTACAACTACCACCTCTACAACTACCACGCAAGCTCCCATTCCTCGCAATCAGGCAATTACGGATCTATTTGCTTCCATTGCTTTGCAGCAAACCGCACTTTCTCACATTCTCAATGCCGAGGGAGAAAAAATCCAAAAATTTCTCGCTTCTGACGAAATAACTCCAGAGACCATTTTACTGGCCAACAGATCCGTAGAATCCATGGTCAATCGTATTTCCAATTTGGAGATTATCCTCAACGATAAAATTTCCCTTTTTAAAGAATGCAAATGTAATCGCATAGAAGAATAAACTGAAGATGGCGCAGCAAAGCTCCGCTGCGCCATCCAGTCCATAAGGAAAGCGAGACGATTTGATATGAAAGTTGCCATTCTAACCATGTTTACCGGTCTATCTACCACCTATTCACTGGTAAATGTGGTGGCTGATCAAATCAAAATGCTGCTGGAAAATCAGGTGAAACTGAAAATTCTGGTAAGTGAGGCCTGTCCAGATAGGGAACGCTGGGGCATTTTTCGAGATGAACGGCTTGAGTGGATTAAAATCACCAACACCTGCAATGGCATGCCCATTCAGTGGCATGACTACTCCATGCCCACAGGAACAGTTCACAAGGAATTTTATGAGCAGGCAGACCTGATCGCCAGAGATTATATCCGTCATCTACAGGATGTGGATGTATGTATTATGCACGACATTCTCTATCAAGGTTGGCATCTGATCCACAATGTGGCCATCCGGCAGGCACAGAAATCATTGCCAGGATTGAAATTTCTAGCTTTCACACACTCCATTCCGGTAAACCGTCCTCAGAAAATGGAGGAACCTTTTTCCGCCCGCTTTACTCCCATGCCTAATACATGTTTTGTCTATCCCACCTATTCAGGAATTGAAGCACTGGCCCGTCAGTATGATGTGCCCCAGGGAAACTGCGCGGTAGTATACAACAGTCTACCCCTTCTGGAGATGCTGAGTGAGGACGTACGCCGAATATCGGACAACATTGACTTGCTCAGCGCCGATATACTAGTGACGTATCCAGGGCGGCTCACTACCGGTAAGCGGTTCGAAAAAGTCGCTGCGCTGGCAGGAGCTATCCGGCAAAAAACACAGCAGCAGACAAAAGTGATATTCTGCGATTTCCCCAGCGCCGATATCCCCTGTAAAATCTACAAGCGCATCATCTTGACCGAAGGGCGGAAGTTTGGTCTGGAAAGAAAAGACATGCTCTTTACCTCTGACATTGGATATGAGCAGGGTTTCCCCCGCCGTGGAGTATTCGAATTATTTGGGTTGTCCAACTTGTTTATATGTCCTTCATACTCAGAGTCGTTTGGTTTGACAGTTTTGGAGGCTGCAAGCCGTGGAAATTTTTTAGTACTCAATGAGGCCGTACCCGCTTTAAAGGAACTGGGTGAGAGTTTGGGCGCCTATTTTATGCGGTGGGATGGGCGAAATTTCGGTTATGACACGCATGAAAAATACATTCCTTCAGAACAAGCGTATTATGAGGAACATGGAGAGATAATCGTTAATCTTATGAGAGCAGATCGCAGCCTCAATGCAAAGACCAAAGCTCGAACCAAATATTACGGAGCCTGGATCTGCCACAATCAGCTGATGCCGCTACTGATGGGAACAGCACATTAAATTAACGTGAATGGCAAGCTCCATTGAATATAAAGGCAAACAACATCAACGTGACGCCTCTTTCACCACGTTGCACCAAGAATCCACATTCTCATGGATCCTCCCTCTACCAGAACCTTAGCCTTCGCTTTAATATCTGCAATCACAATGATTTAGTCTTGAGCTTTACCTAAAAAGAATAAACTCGAATATCAATTAGCAAAGCTGGATTGACCAGAGCGAAGGCTTTTGCAATTAATCATATTTTTATATGCTCTATCTTGACATAATTGAATATTGTCATTAAAATGAACAATGTTCATATTGAGGTGATTGTATGAATCACATGGTAACTTCAAAAGAGGAAATCCTAAAGATATGCCGGGAATTAATTCGAAAGCAGGGCTGGGAAGCGGTCAATATTCGCTCAGTAGCCAAAGCCTGTAATGTATCCGTTGGAACGATTTACAATTATTTCGACTCGAAAGATGCTCTGATTTCTGCCAGCGTAGAGAGCGTATGGCGCGATATTTTTCATCAGGAAGATGATATAAATGCTTTCCCAGATCTCCTGTCCTGTATTCAATGGCTGTATCTTCGCTTGGAATACGGCGCAACCCAATATCCAGATTTCTTTAATCTGCATGCGCTTCGATTTGAAAACAGTTCAAAGGTACAGGGACGCGAGCAAATGCTCAAAACCTGGGAACATATCCGCAAAAGTTTGTGCCTGGTGATGAGAAATGACCCCCACATCCGTGCCGATGCTCTTAACAGTACGCTCTCTGTGGAAGATTTTGCAGATGTGCTTTTTTCTCTGCTATTGTCCTCAATGATCCGTCAGAATTATGATCCATCTGCCGTTCTGGAGATCGCACGCAGAATTCTATATGAATAAGCTACCCAGTCCTGAAAAATATGCTTTGAAATTTGGTTGCAGAAATTCTACGCCTGAAACTTTATAAATCAGAAGGAGGGTATAATCCTTGCAAGCAGTTGTAGAAACGCTTTTTGACGCCGCATATCTGGCCACGGTCCTCACCATTGGTCTACGCATGATGAGAAAAAGCAAGGAAAATCGGCAGTTCTATCTGTTTGGATGTATGGCATTGGTACTGGGCTTGGGCGACGCTTTTCACCTGGTTCCCCGAGCGCTGGCACTGTGCACCACGGGATTGGAAAACTACACTACGGCGCTGGGTGCCGGAAAATGGATAACATCCGTGACTATGACGGTGTTTTACGTACTCCTGTATTATGTATGGCGATACCGTTACCATGTTCAGGGCAAAAACGGGCTGACCGCCGCCGTATATGTGCTGGCCAGTATACGCGTACTGTTGTGCATGATGCCTCAAAACAACTGGCTCAGCGCGTCCGCGCCCCTATCCTGGGGAATCTATCGAAACATCCCCTTTGCACTTTTAGGGATACTGATCATCGTTCTATTTTATCGCAGTGCCAAGGCTGTAAATGATGTTGCCTTCCGCTGGATGTGGCTGACCATCGTGCTCAGTTTTGGATTTTATATTCCGGTTGTATTGTGGGCAGATGCGGTGCCGTTGATTGGTATGCTGATGATACCCAAGACTTGCGCGTATGTATGGACGGTTCTAATCGGCTACCGGAGTATGAAAAAAGAATTGTCTTGATATGGAAAGGAAGAATTTATTGTGAAACATTACGCAAACGCTTCTTTAGTATACGCGTTTATCGCCATAGCCGGTGGCGTATTCTATCGCGAATTTACAAAGTACACTGGCTTTACAGGGAAAACAACGCTTTCTGTAATGCATACCCATTATTTTATATTGGGTATGGCCTTCTTTCTGTTATTGCTTCTGTTGCAAAAGAGTTTTGGCTTTGCTGATAAAATGACAAATCGAATTGTAATCCTTTACCATGTGGGATTAAACATAACCGGCATCACTCTTTTAATTCGCGGTGTAACTCAGGTTCTGACTCTTCCACTATCCAGCGGAATGGATGCATCAATCTCCGGCATGAGCGGCATTGGTCATCTACTTCTGGGGCTGAGCATTGTGTTGTTGCTAATCCGCATACGAAAACATGTATCAACATAAATCAATGCCAGGGCTGCAAATTATGATGCAGCCCTGGCATTTTCATAAATGAATATTTTTGTTCTGTGCCATCCGGCCTCCAAATACCTCAGCGCCTGCAAGGCCAACACCACTTTGGGACAAGCGCCTCTCCCCTCTATTTCAATGCAGCAGCTCGTTTCCTTTCGAGAAAGTATGTGATAAGTTCACCAACTCCATCAAAGATCAGGCATCCTCCGAAGATCATGATGGCAATCTGAAGTGTTGCAAAGGGATTAGCAATGATCAGTATGCCCAGAACAATCGGAACCAAAGATGACAACATCAATGAAATCATTGTGGGATAATGCTCGCGCAATGCCGTGGTTACCAGCGGGAGTTTCCCAACACCATCGAAGAGGAGTAACAGTCCCAGAGCCATGGGAAGTATGGAAAGAATCACCTGCGGCCAAATGAGCACCGACGCGGCAAAAGCTGCAGAAAGTATGGTGAGAAACAAATCGCCTGCGTTTTGCTTTCCGATTTTATGATCCTGTAGATAACGCCATAGGTGGCTAATGCCATACGCACCCGCGCCCCCGGCCAACAGCCAAAGAAATGCGGTACTACCGACGCCTGGGAACAGGAGCAGCAGAATCCCCATAAGTAGATACAGTGCAGCAATCCAGATGGATGCAGCTCGGACCCAGAAAAATTTGAACATAGTAAAACCTCCCGAATATAACGTAGTGGATAGGAAAAATGTGTGGGATCTGGGCTGCATTTGCCGGGGCAAGCTCACCCTGATAGTTAAGTTGGACTGTACACGATGTCTCTACGGAGTAATTATGCTTTATTTTATCCCACGTAGCCTGGGTGGTAGATATAGCATCACATGTGTCTCTTGCTATATCAGGCCAATATACAGTATAATCAAGGCAGTAAATGAAGACAGGGGGCGCAGAGATGGAATTGGCATTGGATCTGCCTGTCCTGAAATCGGGAACGCTTTTTCGGAATCTATCCGATGAAGAAATATGCAGCGTTATTGAAACTATGTCTCCACGCAAGGCAAGCTATGCCAAGCGAGCAATTGTTGCGCGAGACGGAGATGAGCTTTCGCAAATCGGCATCATTTTGCGTGGAAGCATTCATCTGGCACACATCGATGAGAATGGAAACAGCAATTTGATGGATGTGCTCTTACCGGGGGATTCGCTGGGTGAGATCAACGCCATAGGCCGCTATCGACTACACGTCACCATTACGGCTGCAGCACCGACGGAAATACTCTTTTTAAGCGTGGATCAACTTCTGCGCAAAAATATCTTGACAGCGCCCACACAGATACGGTTTTTGCAAAATCTGACGCTGTCTGTGGCCCGAAACGCACAACGCCTTACTCGCAAGCTCGAGGATAACATTCGACGTTCCACTCGGGAGCGCTTACAGGATTATCTGTCCGCACAGTTTCACAAGGCAAACAGCCGCACATTTGTCATTCCCCTTAACCGTCAGGAGTTGGCAGACTTTCTTTTCGTGGATCGCAGCGCCATGTCCAACGAGCTGTGTAAAATGCGGGATGAAGGCCTGCTACGGTTTGAAAAGAGCCGTTTTGAGCTATTGGTGGAAATGCCCATCTCCGAAGACGAACCCGACCCAAATGAAAACCCTTGAACTTTTTTCAGCACCCCGGCCATGGTAGGATTCGTCAGACAGCCGGGGTACATCGGCCACATGAAAACTGCGTTATGGATTACCTATCCATCCGAATCTTTTTGCTGCAAGGGATTCAACCATTAGAGAAATACCCAGAATACTCAGGTAAAGGCCCCACATGATGCTCATGGAAAACCAGCCGACGACAGGATTGGCCAGGAGCAACAGGCCAAGGAGTGCACTGAAGATACTGTTCACTAATAGAAACGTTCCTCCTGCAGGTTGCTGACGACGTCTATCCAGATAGGCGGCAAATTGTGTTATTGCGCCAAAGACTGTAAAGACTGCCACCACCGATGACAGCGATACGACCATCGTCAACGTACCGTAGACCGATTGTATGGCCACGTAAAGTGCAAAGAGACTCAATGCCATTAGGAGCATTCCGTTGACCAGCATCAGGCCGCTGCGTCCTTCCCTCGAAGTGCGGAAAAATGAAATGGCCTGCACGGCACCGTATATCCCCATGCCTGCCGTAACCAGGAAGGCCAGTAAGATCCCGGAGGTCAGCGGAGAAAACGCGGCGAATAATCCCAGGGCCATCATGATTGCGCCGGTAATCACACCGCTGATAACCCCCCTCTTTTGTTTACCGGCTTCATGTCCACGCATTTCAACGGACATCGTGGAAGTAGTAGTCCCATGGACAGAATTCATAAAACAGCCCCCTTCGTTCAGATCAGTTGATAGTTTTCGAGTATCTCTTCCATCGTTGTATCTCGCAGCTTTTCCAATCCCGCATGTAATGCCAGCTTATAGGCCACTGGAAGTTTCATATCGGTTAGTTTACGGCCATCCAGCAGATGGTGTGCAGCATTGAGCAAGCAACGCAGATCGTATACGGAGGCGAATACCTCGGGCACGCCTCGTTCCACGTCCAGGAGTGTGTAGACGGCCTCCATAGCCGTGCGAACGGAATATTCCACAGTGAAGATGGTATCCCGGGGGGTCTGGGCAAACTGTCCCAGGAAGGCAAAGTTGACGCATCCCTCCGGTACCACGTCAGGGCGATCGCCCGCTTCCCGCGGCATGAAGAACGCCGTAATGTAGGGCATTATGCAGGGGATCGTATTGGCATCTTCATGCGCAAGCGTACGGATCTCATCCTCCGGTACACCCAGATGATACAGCCACTCCATGCAAATCTCGGTGCCAGTGCACTCGTTCATCGGCTTGTTGACATAGTTGCCAGGGGCATCTGGATACAGGCCATAAATCCATCCAACCAACTGGTCTTTGGGTTGTGCCTTGAAGTGCGGTTGCCGGTTGAACGTCCAACTCATCAACCATGCGGAATCCTTTACAGTTACAATGCCACCGGTGACAACTTTCCCGGCATAAGGGTCACGCTTGCTGACGGCTTCGATATAGTGGGCAATTCTGTCACCATTGATTGTTATCGTCGCAGATTCCCACTGTGTAGCCTCGATATCAGAACAGAATTTTTCTGGATGTCCAAATTTTGCATTCTGTACAGCAATATTTTTCCACAACTCCCAGGACGCTCCCTCTCCGGATCGCAAATTCAGCACGGGTGCATGATCGTTATCTCCCAGGGCGCTTTTCTCGGTACAAGATCCATTGGTAACGAAGATGAGATCATCCTCAGTCAGATCGACGACTAATCTTTTACCATCGCGCCGCAAAATCATCTGGTGTGCGATCTTTCTATCGGTCAGAAAATGAAACAACACATTTTCCACAGTTACGCCATATTCAATCTGTACACCATTCTCCTCCAGATAGCCCTTGAGCGGCAAAATCAAAGACTCATACTGATTGTATTTTGTGAACTTCAGTGCTGACAGATCGGGTAATCCACCAATGTGGTGCAGAAACCGTTGCAAATACAGTTTCATTTCCAGCGCAGAGTGCCATTTTTCAAAGGCGAACATGGTCTGCCAATAGAGCCAGAAATTAGAATGGTAAAAAGCCTCTGAAAAGATATCGTCGATGCTCTGGTTATAAAGGTCCTCATCTCTTGTAAAGAACAGATCCATCAGCTCCAGAATGGCTTCATCGCTCAATGCAAATCGGTTGCCGGTCTCTGCGCTGTGCCCTCGCTCCTGCGTAGCGCGGTTCATGGAGAAGTTAGGATCATCCTTGTTGAGCCAGTAGAATTCATCCAACACGCTGGCGTTCTCTACCTCCAAAGATGGAATGGAACGATACAGATCCCACAAACATTCATAGTGATTCTCCATTTCTCGTCCACCGCGAATAACAAATCCCAGATCAGGTTTCATGGCGCCATCGCAGGCACCGCCACTAATGTCTGATTCCTCTAGAATATGAATGTGCCGTCCATCCATCTGTCCATCGCGGACAAGGAAAGCTGCCGCAGCCAGTCCCGCCAGTCCTCCTCCCACTATCCAGGCTTGCTTGTTTTCAACGTTGAGGGGTTTGCGGGGACGGGCAAAAGCGTCGTAATTTCCATTGGTGTAATACATGGTATACCTCCTGTCGGCTTGGGTATTTGGTTCCCAGCCCTTTTAATGCATTGAAGAAAAATCGCTCAGCGTACCCATCCCGTTCCCCTTACAGTTTGTGAAGACAGAAACGTGAAATCCATTACCTTCAACGTAAATACAGCATAGCGCATCTTGCGCAAGAAATCGGTGTGCTGAACAACGAAATAAAAGAATTATTCTTTGTGAAATGATCCAATGATTTGTGGTCTTCAGCCGTACAGAGCGTCCGAAATGATTCTACTAAGCTGGACTAAATCTGCACCCGCAAATAGTTCAAAGGTAACAATTCCCAAGCCGGCAAACCAGAGCTTCATCTCGCTATCGAAGTCCATAAGCCCTGCAGATTGGATGGAATAGGCTTGTACACATCTGTATGGGAGTATTACAAACTCCTTCTTTTTCCCAAGAATCCCCTGGGTATTCACTGCAATGACCCGTCGATCCGTAAAGAGGATGCCATCGCGTATTCCCTGATATTGTTGGAAAATGGGTTCACCCTCACACAGAAGCGGCTTTACAAGTTCAGTAAGTTTGGAATCGGACACGGGGCGTAATTTTAAAAAAGCCATATTTTCAATTCCACTCATTGTTCTTCCCCCCGTTCAGTAACGTCGTGGAACTTGGACATCCCCTCCAGCGGATAAGAGCAAAGTTTTGATCCCCGGCAAGCGTCTTGAGTCAGACGCAGCGAGCAGATACGACTGCTTTCATATGTCTTGTAGTAGTACACAAGGTGCGCTGCATCCATACAAGAGGCATAAATAGTTCGCTCATAGCGGCCCTTGGGAGTAATTACACTTCCACACACCACAGCTTCTGCATCCAGGATATGAAAAAATTGCATGACGTTCTGTGCATTGTCCCCCGTAAAAACCGCGTGAGCCCTGAAAAATGCCGCACGTACAAAGCGAGACATTGGTGAAGCATCGCCCGGCAACCCAATCGCACCCATGCCTTCCCCATACAGTTGCAAGGATAACTGAGGCGCAAAACTATTTTCCGGTTGGAAAGGCGATAATGTCCGGTAGTTGCTCAGGTTCATCATCTGGTAGGGAAACGGCGGATTATTGGTCAACACACCGATGGGATTATCATATATATGTAATCCATCCTCCATTTGTTCTACAGTTATTGAACCTGTAGGCCCCGCGATGTGCCAGTGCAAAGGTGCGAGGGGATAGTCCGGAGCAAAGGGAATAGCAGTGATGCTTATGGCCAGCAATAGATTTCGTGCCTGTTCCAAGGTAGAAGAAGTCCTTAGCACCAGTGGGATCAACTCATATGGAGCAACGCCATGTGGCCTGGGCATTAAATTGGGAAAATAGTATGCATTTCCAGGAAAGTTCAGGCCTGCCATATATAATCCTTTTTCATTCATAGCATCTGCGAACAGGGGGATCCCCTTTTCCACATGTGCCATACCAACAAGGGCGTAGTGATCGATTGAGGATGGTTGACAATGAAATGGAAAATCAAAATTTCTAGGCATAATGACTAGCTCTTCGCCAAATGAAGTATCAAGATCAAGGTTGCGTCCGTACAGGGCGGGATTTGTAAATGCAATGCTGGTGCACATCTTATTTTGCCTCCTTTAATTGGGTTCCTGTGTCTAGTATGCCCTCAAAGAGCTAAGAAAGCGGTTGTTCATACAACCAAACAGATAGTTTGCAAATGATGTGCAGTGTATTAAACCTCATCTGGCAAAACCGTGCTGAGAAAGCAGAATGCGCCAGTATCATGACCTTTTTTTCTGATTTACCTACAAAAAACTGTTCTAACATGATAGGCAGAACAGTTCCCCCTATAAACTAAGCCTGTCAACGGTGCGATGTACCGCTGACAGGCTTTTGACTCCCTATGTGAGTTTATTCGCAAAAGCAGAATTCTCCGTTTTCCAACTTGAGTTCCGCAATGATTCCCGGTTTCATATCGCCAAGCCAACGATCAGCGGCAGTCGCGGTTACACGGAAGGTACCCTGCCAGAGTCCATCTTCATCCATCTTTTCCAGGGTTACTTCGCTATCTACGTTGTTTCTGGATGATTTCTTGGTAAAGTAGCAACCGGAAGTTTCAGTAACATGGCTCAGAATTTCAATAGAATTGATGGAGTTTTCACCTGCGGTTACGCCCACTTCCAATTTGCGATCAAATACTATTGAAATTCTGTAATCTTCGTTTTCAAAGACATAGGTCGTTCCCGAAAGGCTCTTTGTTCCTTCTACAAATGCCAGTTCTATTTGTGCAAGCGCCCACAGCCATGATGGTTACCCGACCCGGATACTTGTGATCCTGCTCAATCATGAAATCCTAGGCATAACCTTCCTGCGGCTTGAGCTCACTATAACCCCAATCTTCATTGAGCAAATTGCCCAGATTGTCATAGGAGATGGTATCGCCGTAATCCAGAACCTTCTACATACTCTTAATGCGCTTCAGTACATTAGCGGCGATGGTTTCATCATCATGCAAACCCATGATGGGTCTATCAGTGCCCATGTAGACCGGAATGTTTTCGCGGCCAACAGCTTTAAGCTGATTGAGAAAGGCGGTCGTACCTTCTGCGATGGTTACGTTCGCTCCCACAGAGGTCACGCCCAGCAGTTCAATGTAACCAGCTGCATCCGCCTGCAGCAAGATAAACAAAGCATAGGCGTCATCGCCGAAATATCCCTATCCGTATCAAAGATGACCTTATGGGTTTCGGCAAAAGTAGCGATGTTGTAGTCTTCCAACGCCGCAAAGGCAGTAACGGAAGACAGCGCGAGCGCAAGTACAAAGATCAGAGCTAAAATCTTTTTCATGGGCATCCTCCTTGTATCCTCTCCTTTCATTTATTCATACGTTCTGAATTCGTTGGAAAAACTCAATAAGCAAATGGCCGATGATAAGATTAAATGTAACCCAGCTTTATTTGATACAAAAGGTAATGTCGTCCTTAAATGATTTTCCAAATTATATTTTTATCTACTGGCGAAGTACAAAAGATGGATATAAAAAGGATAATTTGCCTTAGACTCTTATTAGGCAATGCTCTTATATGATCAAATAAATTTGTGAATGACAAAGGTAACAGGTAAAAAATAAACGGGCTTTACTTTTCATCCAAAAGCGCAGCTCGTGATATCCCGCATTCTAAAGGCCTTATGCAATTGTGTTATATTGAAAATAAGGATCAACCACTGAATTGAAAATTGAATTTTACAGGTTACTGCTTGAATGATTTCAGAGGAAATATTGATAATGGAGAAAGTTTCCCCCCGGTCTCTCCATCATAAAAGATCATTAACTCATCTGCAATCATCTTTCCGGCATCTCGAAAATTATATAGTTATCGTGCCCATGTTCCCTGATTTTTAGGAGATGGAATGTGCACTGACGATCTCATCCCCGTCGCCCATCAGGTACGGTCTTGTATATTTTAACCGTCCAAGCACTCTTTGAGCTTTGAATTTCAATGCAAGCAGCTCTGGTCGCAGCCCGACAAACTCCTATACATTCCCACCCCGATTTCATGCCCATATGGGAAAACCGGAGACTAAGGGCCATATCATCATCCAGAAAGGGCGAAAAGCATTCCATACTATATAGAAGACTACGAACCCGTGCTGTTTGATCTAAAATAAACGCATAATCGCTTCAATGTCCGCGTTTTGAGATAGAAATGGGCAAGCACCCTCCGGCCCTTGCCCAGCAAATTTACGCAGCTGAGGAATTCTCCTGAGAATCCTTCGCCTGCTTCTTAGCGGCTTTTTCAGCCTGCTCCCTGGCCTTTTTCTCCCGTCGCTCCTCTCGAGTACCAACCCAGCCAATCAACAACAGTACCAGGGCCACCGCGTACACGCCACAGATGGACAGAGTAAAGGCCCAACTTTCATAGTACAATAGTTCCACCAAATACAATATAGAACCCAATACCAGCACCAGCTGGCCTACACCGTAAATTTTCTTCGCATTTTTCATCGGTAAGTTCCTCGTTTTGATATTTTCTTCTGAATGGTCTCCTTTATTATAGCACAAATCTCCGCCCCTTTCCAGCGAATGGTATAATTTCTCAGCTTTTGTCCCGCAGCAAGGTTTGCAGATTGAACCAGTTCCACAGCTAAGAAATCACTTTAATGATGAAAAGACCCAAAATTCGCTTACTAACTAAAAGCGGTAAAGACTTGGGGGAAATTTTACTCCTGCCCAGTCCATCTCTTCACGTTCCTCGGGTTCAATAAAGATCACAAGGCCGCTTCCAAATACGGAAGTGGCCTTGTAAAAACCATTTTCAGGTCATAGCATAGGGATTGAGATAGCGCTCGATTTCCTCAGCACTGAGGATATTGCGCGCCGCCAGTTCTTCCCGAACGGAGATATTCTTGCGTATAGCTGTCTTGGCGATATCCGCAGCGAGGCTATAGCCGATGTAGGGACACAGAGCGGTAATGATGCCTACAGAATGATTCACCAAATCTTCGCAGTGCTCCTCATTGGCAGTAATGCCGCCGATGCAATTATCCACCAGCGTCTGCACCGCCCCCGTAAGGGTCGTAATGGATTCAAAAAGCTTGTAGAACACCACTGGTTCGAAAGCGTTAAGCTCCAACTGCCCTGCTTCTGCCGCCATGGCGATGGTCACATCATTGCCCACAATGCCAAAGGCCACCTGAGAAACCACTTCGGGAATCACGGGATTGACCTTGCCAGGCATGATGGAAGAACCGTTCTGCCGGGGGGGAAGATTGATCTCGTGAAATCCTGTGCGGGGACCGGAAGATAGGATGCGCAGATCATTAGCCATCTTGGAAAGGTTGACAGCACAAATGCGCAGAATGGCAGATACAGCCACAAAGCAATCCAGATTTTGAGTGGAATCAATAAGGTTTGAAGCCCGGGTCAACTCCAGTCCGCTAACGCGGGAGAGCATGGGAACGATGTGATCCACATAGTTGTGATCCGCATTGATACAGGTACCTATGGCCGTTCCGCCCATGTTAACCTGGCTCAGTTCCTCAGGCACCCGGTTGAGCCTAGTGAGATCCCGCTCCACCATGGATCGATAGGCCCCAAATTCCTGGCCCAGGCGGATGGGAACGGCATCCTGCATCTGCGTGCGCCCCATTTTCAGAATGTGATCAAAGGCCCGTTCCTTCACAGCCAGCGCTTCCGCCAACCGCTTCATTTGCTCCCGCAGCCCATTCATCAGTTTCAATACCGTCATTTTACCCGCAGTGGGAATGACGTCGTTAGTGGACTGAGACATATTGACATGGTCATTGGGATGTACAATACTGTAATCACCCTTCTGCCCACCTAAAATTTCAATGGCTCGATTAGCTACAACCTCGTTGACGTTCATGTTTGCCGAAGTGCCAGCGCCCCCCTGAATGGCGTCCGTGATAAATTGATCCCGAAACCTTCCCGCCAGGATCTCATCACAGGCCTGTACGATGGCGTCCCTCTGCCTTGGGCTTAAACGACCATCCTCTCCATTAACCAGCGCTGCGGCCTTTTTGATTTCGGCCAAAGAATCAATAAACTCCCGAATCAGTTTTCGCCCCGTGATGCGAAAGTTTTCTGCTGCCCTCACCGACTGCAAACCGTAATAAACATCCTCGCTGATAACCTGACTGCCCACCATATCCCGCTCAATGCGCATGCCATTCCGCTCCCCTTTGTTTCACTTCCGAAATTATATCCAAGGCAAAAATGCAAGCATTCATGCAATTTCGTTGCCATTATAGCCATTTTATAGGCGATTGTCAAGACAAAAACCAGAATTTTGCAAGATATATTGCAAAATAAAATTGTGCACATACGCAACAAACAACAAAGGGCCGCACGGAAATATCCGCACGGCCCAGCTGCAAATTCAGGATTGATTACAGGATATCCACCCAATCGTTGACGGTATCCTTATTGAAAGTATTGAGCTTGTTCAGATAGGCGATGGTGCCATCAGCCTCCACCAGTTCGCCTGCTTCGTTAACGGCCGTGCTCTGTTCTACAACCAGTTCTCCCAAATCACCAGCAGTGAAGGTATCGCCCACTGCAGCAGTGATATCTTCGTTGACCAGCGCCACGGCAGCGTAGCCCGCGGCATAGCCCAGCTCAATGGGATTCCACAGGAAGGTTTCGTCACAGATGCCTGCATCAATGAATTCCTTCATATCCGATGCCAGAGTCAGACCAGTCACTTTTACATCGCGGCCTTCATCCTGCACGCACTTGGCAACAGCGGGAGCACCAGCAGTGGTGGGAGTGATAATGCCTTTCAGGTCGGGATACTGGTTCAGCAGAGCCAGAGTCTCGTCGAAGGACTTGGTATATTCGTCATCGCCGTACACGATAGCTACCAATTCCATATTCGCATAGGCCTCGTTGTTGGCCAGTTCATCTTCCATGAAGCCAATCCACAGATTCTGGTTGGGTGCGGTGGCCATGGCAGACACGATGGCGATCTGTCCCTCATAGTTGATGGACTTGGCAATGGATTCCACCTGGGTCAGGGCAATGGCCTTAGCGGAAGCAGGTTCCACATCCAGATTGCGGCCAGCAGCGTCCACAGGAGCATCCCAGGAGATGACCTTGATGCCTTCTTCCATAGCTTCCTGCAGCACATCTACCAGTGCGGCGGGGTCATTGGCAGATACGCACAGTGCATCTACGCCCTGAGTGATGTAATTTTCAATGATGCGAATCTGACCATCAGAAGATCCGTCGTCGGGACCGTCGTGATCAAAGGTGAAGCCCAATTCTTCTGCCGCCTTTTCAAAACCTGTGACGCCAGCCTGGAAGTAAGCGTTTCCGGACTGTTTGTACACCACGCCGATGTAAATGCCTTCACCGGGCTTGGCCTCTGCGAACGCAGAGCTGAGGGTCAGCACCATCAGTGCTGCGAGAACCAGTGCAAGTACTTTCTTCATTTAAAATAGCCTCCTTATTTTTATTTGCCTTCAGGCAAAACAGAATCAATGAGATTTGGCCGCCGTTTCTGCCCGTTGACGACGTACCCGAAGAGCCTTACCCAGATCTTCCGCAAGGTTCGGGCCCAGCACACTGAGGATCAAAATAACGCCGACAGACAGATTCACAGCGCTATCCGCAAAGCCAAACAACGTACCCAAACCGATCTTCATAATGCCAAAGATCAGCAGGGAGAGCACCGCGCCAAAGACGCTGCCCTTGCCGCCATCTGTAGAGAACCCACCCAGGATGGCCGCTGCTATGGCGTACATGTGATAGCCATCCATGATGTCCGCCTTCACGGAGGAAGAGGTAGCTCCCACAAAGAAGATGCCAGTCACTGCACTCATCAGACCCGCCACCACAAAGCAGGTGAATTTAATGCGGTCCACGCGAATCCCGGAAAAGCGGGCCGCGGTGGCATTGGTGCCGATGGCAAAGATCTTGCGCCCGCTGCCGGTGAGGTGAAGCCACACAAAGAACACCAGGGCCACCGCCAGAAAGATGGGCAATATCAGTGGAACACGCATTCCAAATAGGTCGATCAGACTATTGAGTTCCTTTAGGGAACCAAAGGTGTCATCATTAAAAGTCAGCGTATCGCCGCCAATCAGCAGGTAGGAAAACCCGCGGAAAAACAGCTGGGTTGCCAGCGTGATGATCATTGGGAACAGTTCCTTGAATCGAGTAACCAAAAAGCCATTGAGCGCTCCGCATAGGCTGCCTACCAGCACACAGGCCAGCAGGGAAAGCACCAGGGCCAGCACGTTGTCCATACCGCTGGAGGTGAGGGTCTGGTATAATACACCCAACACCACCACGCTCAGTGTGGCGATAGCGCCCACGGAAATATCCATATCCCCCAGCGCCAAGACCAGCATGATACCCAGAGTCATGAAGCTGTAGAGCATGTAGGGACGCAAACCACGCACCACATTTGCAAAGTTGAACACGTCTTTCTTGGATAAACCGGCATTCAGTCGCGCTGTGTCCTGTAGGTTAAACACCAGACACATGACGGCCATCAGCGCGATCAGGAAAACTTCCCACCGCATGAAGAAGGAGACGAACTTATTCTTTTTCATTAGATGTCCCTCCTTGCCAGATCCCGTCGGTTGGCAGCTCGCTGAAGAAGTACATTGAGCAATATGGCAAACAGCAACAGAATGCCCTTAATGAATTCAGTGATCATGGAATTGCCAATGCCCAGCTGAGGAATAGAGGAGTCTATGGTGGCAATCATCAGGGCACCGATAACCACGCCGGTAATTTTTCCATAACCTCCTGTAACGGACACGCCACCCAACACGCATGCCGCTATGGTAAACATCTCGTTTCCATTGGCAGAGCCCTTTTCGATGGCCCAGTAGTAAGCCAGCCACATCACGCCTGCCAGTCCAGCCAAGGCCCCGCAGATGATATGAGCCAGTACCTTGATGCGGTTAATGTGAACGCCACGCACCTGTGCCGCCTCGGCATTGGACCCCACCGCGTAGAGGTTACGTCCCGTACAACTGTACTTGAGGAAAATACCCATGATCACGGTGACCACAATGGCCAACCACACCAGAAAGGGAAGCCCCAGAAAACTGTTGTTGATCAGCGAATCCTTAAAGCTTTGAGTCAGATCTGTGGGTACCACCTTGTTCATGCCCAACAACCAGCTCATGGGAATCAGCGCACGCACAATGTAGCTGGTACCCAGTGTAACAATGATGGCGATAACCCGTCCGTAGCTCATCAGCAAACCGTTTATCAGGCCAATGGCTGCACCGATACCCAGCCCCAAAATGAAAGCCAGGATGGTGCTTTGCAGGACGCCCATGCCCATCAGTTTTCCCACCACCGCGCCGGAAAAGGCCAGGATCGCCGTGATGGAAATGTCTATGGACCCCACCAACAACACGCACAGCATACCACAGGCCATGACCATATTGATGGATCCACCCTTGAGCACGTTCATATAATTGTTGGGCAAATAGTTGGGCACGCGAATGCTGACCAGTGCCAGCAACAACACAAGAACCGCCAGCAGCGGAATCTCGCGGTGCTCAATCAGCAGCGCGTATAAGGGTTTGCGCTCTCTCTTTGTCTGCATTTGATCTGCTCCCTTCGGTCAATCCTTGCTCTGGGGCATCGCGGCCTTGAGTATGGCATCCTGGGTCAGCCCTTCCGCCTGGAATTCGGCAGAAATCTTCCCCTCGCTCATCACATAAATGCGATCGGACATATTCATCACTTCCGGCATCTCCGAGGAAATCATCAGAATGCCCAAGCCTTTGCTTGCCAAATCGGACATGATTTCATAAATCTGTGCCTTACTGCCCACATCCACGCCCTTGGTAGGTTCATCCAGAATGATCAGCTTGGGGTCTGCCGCCAGTTGCTTGGCCACAACCACCTTTTGCTGGTTGCCCCCTGAAAGAGCACTGGTATGGGTGTCTGTATTCGGAGCCTTGATGGCCAGCAGTTTTTTCAAATCATTGGAAATTTCATACTCCCGTTTCTTTTGCAGGAAAATTCCCTTCTGACATTTTTCCAACACCGGCAGAGAAATGTTGTAATTGATGGACCAGTCCAGTAAAAGACCCTGCTTTTGCCTGTCCTCCGGCAAAAGCCCCAGCCCAACCTTCATGGCCTGCACAGGGGTAATACCGGTAATTTTCTTGCCGTCAAAATATACCTCTCCGGAATCGGCCCGGGTAATGCCGAACACTGCCTCCATTACTTCCGTGCGCCCTGCACCCACCAAGCCCGTCAGGCCCACGATCTCGCCTGCGTGCACATTCAGACTCACATTCTTAAAATATCCCGTACGGGAGAGCCCCTCAATTTTCAGCAACTCCTTGCCCACATTGGCAACTTTTTTGGGAAACAACTGGGTAATTTCCCGACCTACCATGTGGTGTACCAACATCTGTTCGTCCACCTCATCCAGATCCCAAGTGCCGATGTACTGAGCATCCCGGAATACGGTTACCCGGTCTGCCAGGCCAAAGATATCCTCAAAACGATGCGAAATGAGTATGATAGCTGTACCCTGTTCCCTCAGCTTTCTAGAAATAGCGTATAAATCTTCGCTCTCCCGCCTGGAAAGGGCAGCCGTAGGTTCATCCATAATCAAGATCTTGGCATTCATGGACAGGGCCTTGGCAATTTCCACCAACTGCTGCTGGGCCACGGACAGAGAGCCAACTGATACCGTGGGACTAAAATCTGCGCCCACCGAATCCAGCAATTTTTGGGCTTCCCGGTTCGCCCGGTTCCAGTTAATGAAAGGCCCCCGCTTAAATTCATGGCCAATAAAGATATTTTCTGCCACGCTTAGATCCGGATAGGAGGCAGCATGCTGGTAAATAGCGGCAATACCATACCTTTGAGCGACAATGGGATCACTCATAACCACCTTTTTGCCCTCCAGGATAATTTCGCCGCCGTCTGGCTGATGAACCCCCGTGAGCGTTTTTATAAAGGTGGATTTTCCTGCGCCATTTTCACCTACCAACGCGTGAATTTCACCGGCTTTCAAATTAAAGCGCACGCGATCCAACGCTTTTACACCCGGAAAGATTTTCGTAATGTCATTCAGCTCCAGAATGTATTCCGACATGCGATTACCTCCGCCCATTGATTCTGCCGGATACAAATCCAGCAACCCTTGATCTTAACAATTAACCAATTGAGGAAATAAAATCTCCCAATGTTGACTTTTACAAAAAAATCATCCGTAAACATGTCCTTCCATTTTTCCATCGTTCTTCTTTACAAATACATATGGATAGAGCGGTTATTCACGGATAAGTCCACTTGAATATTGGATTCATTTGATATATAATAAT
Organism: Clostridiales bacterium; assembly: GCA_019419995.1. Lineage (GTDB taxonomy): Bacteria > Bacillota > Clostridia > Christensenellales > Aristaeellaceae > SFTH01. The sequence goes on along the minus strand of JAHZHZ010000001.1, from coordinate 56,697 downwards.
ATAAAACGTTAAGCTATGGTTTGTCACTGCCAAGAATTGGCTGATAATTCCAGAATCTTGGCTTTTTACGTTTCCGTAACTTGAAAGAAAGGGGAGCTCGAGCGTGCCGCAGATTCGAATCAGTTTTAATCTTGACCTCACGCCAGATTCCGTATGGCTTACGGTAACCCCCGCTCAGGCTGTCCGAGATGTCATCCCCTTCGTGCAGGAAATGGGCGATTTTCGCTGTGGTCCAGGGTACTATACGGATCGAGAATTCTTACCTTCCTACCTGATCAAGCTGTGTCTGGGTGGCGAAGGCACGCTGGACTATGAGGGCCAGCGTTACAGCATCCGGCAGGGCGATCTGTTCTGGATTGACTGTATGAAGCATCAATACTATTGTACTTCCGAAACAGGCAACTGGTGGGTACTTTGGGTACACTTCAGCGGCGCTTCCTGCGGTGCTTACTATCGTCTGTTTCTCAATCAGAATGAGGGCCGCTGCGTGGTGCATCCGGATTCGGATATCGCCATTCGGGGAACACTGGAAACTTTGCTGAAGCTCTACCAGGAGGGTAACAGCATCCTTCAGGATGATGTGCAGGCCTCTGCCATGCTTACCCAACTAATGTCCCACTGCATTCAGGCTGCGGGCAAAAGCAGCGGCAGCCGTCTTCCGGGCTATGTAATGGATGCACGCAGCTACATCAATCTCCACTATGCAGAACGCATCACCCTGGATGATCTGGCCCACTCCCTTTCCATCAACAAGTTCTATCTACAAAAGCTGTTTAAGCGCAGTATCGGCCTCTCCCCTAACGAGTACCTTATCCACACGCGACTGACCCGAGCCAAACAATTGCTGCGCACTTCCTCCAATTCCATCAGTCAGATTTCGCTGGATGTAGGCATCAACAACATCGGTCATTTCATTTCCCTATTTAAGCGCTATGAGGGTATTACTCCCAGCGCCTATCGTCAGCGTTGGTATAATTCCGAAACAGATCGAGTTAGACTTGAGGACTCTAAAGAAATACTATCCGAGAAATGAATCAAAGGGGCAAGGACCCTGGCCCTTAATGATGGATATCGAACTTTGAAGAGCAGAAAAATTCGATCGCATCCTTGCCAAAAAAGCTTTTAATTAATATTGTGGAACCATGTAACAATTCAAAAGCACCCCGTCTATCCGACGCAGGTGCTTTTTTTGTCTGAAGATTACCCTGCCTGAGCACTGTGGGCCCGATGGGCATCCTCCATGCGCGCACAGATACAGGTAAGATCGTCGGCCCGGCCGGTACCCCGGCGCAAACCAGCCTCCCGGACCAAATGTTCTGCCATCTGTTCCGGAGACATATCGGCACAGGAACGAGCCAGATGTTCAATCATCAGCATATCTCCCGCCTCCATTACGCCATCGGAACCCATCACCAACAAATCCCCCGGGCGAAGCCTCACCCTGCTGACCGCAGGCTGTACCCGTTCCAATATGCCCAAAGGCAAATGCCCACCCTCCACAGGCAAAATCTCATCTCCACGAAGAATCAGCGTTCTGCATGCAGCTAATTTGGTAAATTCTGCCACACCTGTATTAAGATCCAAGACGCATAGATCCAGCGTGGCAAATATCTCTTCTCCGCTGCGCATCAGCATCTGCTGATTTACTGTCTCCAGGGCCAGCGGCCGGGAGATCCCAGCCTCCAGAAAACGCCAGAGCAAGCGCAATGTCTCCATGCTTTCCCCGGCCGCAGTTTCTCCCAAGCCCATGCCGTCCGATAACAGAAGTACCAGTTTCGAAGGGGAAAGCATGCGCACCAGATGACTGTCTCCACACACCTGTCCAGCCACACCGGATTGACAGTTTGTCCCAGTTTCCACGCAGTATCGGGGATACTGGGTAAAACACAGACTTTCACCGCTAATCTGAGGAGAAAAACGACCGCCGCATGCTCGCCCCAACGCCGCTCCCGCTCGGCGGATTTCCTCCCGGGTCCATGGTGCAGCAGGACGGGACAGGTGAATCTGGCGATGCTCCACGCCACTGAAAAACACTCGACAGCTACCCAGTCCCTCTGCCTCCAGCGAGGCCCGAAGCTGATCCAGACGCACTCCTTCGAAATCTACCGGAATCTGCTGGCGTTGAGCCAAATTATAGAGAATCTCCCGAGCCTGCATGAATTGTACAGACATCAGCTGACCGGTGGCACATCGCTTGATTTCTGAGCGTCTCTTTTCCCCAAAATCCCTCAGCAACAGTCCCAGACGATCAGGAATCATGCGCCCTCTTCGGCAAATACGCAGGATATCCGGGGGAATTTCGCCGTCAGAATATAGTACCCGCATTCCTGGCGGTGCGTCCACTCGATCCAGCGCATCGGAAATCAATTGACAGAGCAATCGCACAGCCCGATTGTCCGCGCCTGCCCAGCATTCTTCATAGCCAGCACAACCGGAGCAAAGTCGGCTGCGCATTTCACAAATCAACGCCTGTTCATCTGGAACTTCTGTGGGTGATGCACAACCTTCAGCCATTTCATCAAAGGCATCGCCCAGGGCCATCAGCCGCCGCCGGGCATCGGCACTTAAATCTCTAGCCAACTGCGCTGGATCACACGTCTCCGGCTGGGATGGAGACAGTAAATCGTTAATACATCGTTCCACACGCCTCGGCAACAGCAAATAGATTCCTGATGCCCCCAGTGCCCACAGAGGCGAAAGGCTTTGATCCCCCGCAAACAGCCAGCTGAGAGCCGCTGCAAAAAACAGGGCAAGTGCCCGCTGCCAGTTTTTGGTCCACAGGCGGCAGCTAGATGCAAGCGCGCATAACGCCAAGGCGCCCAGTTTAGGCAGGCCTGCGCCACCAGCAATCAGCGCAAGCCCCGCCAGCACACCTGATCCGGCGCCCAGGCTGGAAACCATCAGCACAATTAAAAAGGCGGCAATTTCCGAGATAGGTGGCAAGAGTGTGTACATGCCGGCAAGTGCAGCTGAAGCCAACAGGGCAATGCCCGCCTTTTCCTCGATCAGCAGGCGAGTGCGCCCTGGCCGGAGCTGAAGTACTGCCATCAGAAAGGGTGCGCCTGCCGCAGCCAGTGCCGCGCAAGCCAAGGCCTGCGCGGAGAGCAGCCAGTCTCCGCCAGCCTGAATCAGGGGCGGCAACAATGTGGAAAAACCTGCCAACAGCGATACGCGAACCTCCTGAGTCCAACGCCAAGGAAAAAAACTCATCAACAATTCCACAGCCAACAGAATCGCGCAGCTTACCGCCGGTAGCAGGGAAATCTCCTGCAGGGGCAAGCGGAACATTCCCAGCAGACAACCAGCCACGAGGGCAGCTGCACTCTGAGATGAAGCTAGTCCCGCTGCAAGCAGCGCAACCGCCAATGGAGATGTCCTCAGCAGCAGCTCGGCACGCATGCAGAAAAACATCATTGCCGCAAGCGTTACCGGCCTCCAAAGACTTTCCAGAAGCGCCACCGCACGGGTAGCAACGCTCGCACTCTTTTCCCAATGAAGGGCACGCAACATAGGTAATGACCTCCTTCGCGGATCGAAGTGGAATTATCTATGTTCTCCAGACAGGTAGAAGAACAATTTCTGATGGAAAAATGGTGCAGAATGTACTCAGGATCTTTCTTGGCATAAAAAATCTTTCCTCGGCATCGCATAATCTGCGAATTTCTGGCAACAATGAGTGCATCATGCGGACAAACCGCAGGATATAAAAGGAGGAAATGATTATGTTGGATCGCACTTCACTGATTTTGACCATCATCGGTGCCATCAACTGGCTGCTGGTAGGACTGTTTCAGTTCGACCTGGTCGCCTACATCTGCGGGGGACAGGGAGCAGTAATCAGCCGCATTATCTACACCATCGTCGGCATCGCCGGATTGTGGTGTATCTCTCTACTGTTCCGTGAACGGACTCCGGATGAGGAGCACGCTACGGCGCGCAGCTAAGCACATCACTGAGAGCAGGGGAAATAGATTCCCTGCTCTCAGCAGATTTTGGACAATTTCACGCGGCTTTTTTGCCATATTTTTCCATTCAACTGACGCTCTTATGCCACAAAATATGACCAAAAAAAGAGTTACAGTTCGTTCATAAATTACCGCATCTTTGTTCATTGACTTTCCCTGACTACAGAATTATAATAATTGCGTCAACGGAAAGAGAGCTTCCGGGACAGAAACACAAGCTATAAATCGACGAAGGGAGATATGAAATATGAAAAACACTGCGAAGAAGCACAGCACAAAGCGCAGTTTTTTGTGGTTGGCCAGCATGGGTTTGGCCTGCATGATTGCCCTGTGCGGCATTAATGTGGGAACGGCACTTAGCGCCAATTCCAGGGCGCAGGCAGAAGAAGCAGCTCAAGCCTCTACGACGGTTCAGCAGCCTGCTTCTGATCCCAGCCCCGCAGCCTATGTTGCCAGTGTAAACGCCAATTCTGTGGTGGGTGTGATCAATAACAAGCAGACCTGGGATCGTGCCACCGATAAGGTTGAAGATACCATGTACGCTCAGGGTAGCGGCGTGGTGATCGCCGAAGGCGGATATGTGCTAACCAACTACCATGTGATAGAAGGTGGCGACAGTTACCAGATCCTGATGCCTTCGGGCGACAAAGTCCCCGCCAGTCTGGTAGGTTCCGATTCTTCTCTGGATCTGGCCGTCCTGCAGGTGGATAAAGAATATGCAGATGAGCTGGTTCCAGTAACCATCGGCAGCACCAGTGAACTGGTAGTAGGCAGCACAGTAGTAGCCATCGGCAATCCCGGCGGCGAGGTACTGGCCAATACGGTTACGCAGGGTATCGTTTCCGCGCTGGAGCGCAGCACCATCTACAGTGACAATACCACCCGTGGTGTAGACTACATTCAGCATGACGCAGCTATCAACACTGGCAACAGTGGCGGCGGCCTGTTCAATTACAAAGGCGAACTGGTAGGTATCAATACTCTGAAATATTCCGGTAGCGTATATTCCACCGTCAGCTTCGATGGCCTGGGCTTTGCCATTCCTATCGATACGGCCTACCCCATTGCAATGCAGTTGATTGAAAACGGTGAAGTAATCCGTCCGCAGCTGGGCATCACCGTCAAGGACTATGATGGTCCCAGTGAGCCCACTAACAATCTGGCTCCTGCCAGCGTGTGCATCTATGGCGTCAACGAAGGCAGTGCAGCCGAAGCCGCTGGATTGCAGCAGTACGACTTCATCTATGCAGTCAACGATGAGCGCGTGACCAGTTTCCGCGAACTGACCTCCATCCTGGACAAGTATGAAGCTGGCGACACCGTAAAAGTTACGGTAGTACGTTACAACAACGCTCAGATGGTCAGCACCAATAATAATTATTACAATGATATGTTTGGCAACTTCTTCGGCAACTACGGCTACGGCTTCGGCCACGGCTATGGTTACGGCAACGATGACGGTAGTTCTTCCAGCCAGGAGAGTATCCAGAACACCGGTGAACTCGTTGTGAGCGGCGGCTATGAATTCGTAGATCTCAATGTCACCTTGGAATTGCCTGAAACGAACGACTGATGAATCATTGGATCACAATGGATGCGCGCTTCTTCTGCAAGCGCGCATCTGTTTCAGTTTATAACGCCGAATAAAAAAAATAAAACCCGAAAGCCAAGGCTTTCGGGTTTGCTTTCGTTAATAAGGACAACTCAGCCGATAATAAACGGCTTAAGTTCCTCAATCAGATCATCGCAGTGGTCGGAATAGACCTCCAAAGTGATCGGCTTGGAAAGATCGAGGCTAAAAATGCCAAGAATGGACTTACCGTCTACCACATGGCGGCCAACGCGCAGATCGAGATCATAGGGGTACTTGTTGGCAATGTTCACGAAGTACTTAACGTTTTCGGCCAAGCTGAGCTTGATGTTAACTGCTTTCATGTTTTTAATCCCCTTTAAGTATGTGCCACGCCGGGCAAAATTCTGTAACTATAGAATAACTCGGATTGTGCAAGGATTCAAGTATTTTTATGAGTTTTACAGACATTTAATTCCTCCGAATAATTTTCGGCAAATATGTTAAGCCGTCTCCTGCGATAACAGCCGTCTGGGAGAGTAAAGATTATCCTGGCTATGTACAAGTCCCACAAATCGGCGCCCGCAGCCTACAAATTAAATTCCATTTCCTGAGCTTGACAATTTCTCCATGGGGGCGTATAATATCCCCCATCGGGATAAACACTGCATCGGACGTGTTGTGCAGTGTTTATTTGCGTAATTTCATTGACCTTGCACGGTGCAGGAGGATACAAACCATGTCTGAAATCCGCGAATTAACCCTTACTGACAAGAAAAAGTTGGAGGCCGAGCTGGACGAGCTGATAGAAGCAAAAAAGCGCGTGGCCGAAGAGATACAAATAGCTCGGGGATTTGGTGATCTGAGCGAAAATGCCGAATATGACGCGGCTAAAAAGGAAGAGGCCCGGGTCTACGGGCGGATGGGAGAAATCGAACAGATTCTTCGCACGGCCAACTTTGTGGATGATACGGCCGCATCTACGGATGTGGTTTCCCTGGGAAACGTGGTGCGTGTACTGGATCTTGACTACAATGAAGAGGATGAATACACCCTTGTAGGTTTTACAGAAGCTGATCCCCTGAAGCTTTTCATTTCCAATGAATCTCCCATTGGCGCAGCGCTCATCGGTGCACACAAGGGCGACACCGTGGAGGCTGCCACGCCTGGTGGCAAGGTGCATTTGAAGATCCTCAACATCCGCAAGCGTTAATTTCACCCGTTTAAACCGGCCGGCATGTCATTTCACACGCCGGCCATTTATATGGATAAAGGAGAGCAAAGGCTATGGCAGAAGAAATGATGAATACTCCCGAATTAAATTCCCAGGAAATGTCCGAGCAGAACCGCATCCGCATGGAAAAACTGACCGCACTGATGGAATCTAACCAGAATCCCTATGCCATAACTTCCTATGATGTCAGTGACCACTCCGCCCAGATTATTTCTCAATACCAAGAGGGTGAGGAAAAGAACGTTTCCATTGCCGGGCGAATGATGACCCGCCGCATCATGGGCAAGGCAAGTTTTGCCCATTTGCTGGACTGCCAGGGTCGAATTCAGATTTATGTGCGTCGGGACGATGTGGGCGAAGAAGCCTACCGGCAGTTTAAAAACTACGATATCGGCGATATCATCGGCGTAAAGGGCTTTGTATTTACCACCAAGACCGGGGAAGTGAGCGTACATGCCCGGGAGATCACTCTGCTAACCAAATCATTGCATCCCCTGCCGGAAAAGTTCCACGGTTTACAGGATACTGATACGCGCTACCGCCAGCGCTATCTGGACATGATCGTCAATCCTGACGTAAAGGAAACCTTTGTGCGGCGCAGCAATATTTTAAGGGCGCTGCGCAGTTATCTGGATGGCAAGGGCTTTCTGGAGGTGGACACGCCCATACTGACCCCCTTTGAAATCGGCGCCTCTGCACGTCCATTTTATACCCATCACAACACGCTGAACATGGACATGGTGTTGCGCATCGAAACAGAATTATACCTGAAGCGCCTGATCGTAGGTGGCATGGACCGGGTATATGAGGTGGGCCGTATCTTCCGCAACGAGGGCATGGATACCCGGCATAATCCGGAGTTTACCACCATTGAACTGTATCAGGCATATACCGATTTCCACGGCATGATGGATCTGGTAGAAGAAATGATGAAAACCGTCGCTCAGCAGGTGTGCGGCACGCTTGTAGTTCCCTATCAGGGCCATCAGATTGATCTGGGTCATTGGGAGCGGCTGACCATGGTGGAAGCCGTGAAAAAATATAGCGGTGTGGACTACTACGACTGGAAGAGCGATGAAGATGCCATTGCCTGCGCCAAGGCCCACAAGGTAGAATTGCCGGAACAGCCCACGCGGGGCGCCATCCTGGCAGAGTTCTTCGATGCTTATGTAGAAGAAAAACTGATTCAGCCTACCTTCATCTACGACTATCCAGTGGAGATCAGCCCACTGGCCAAGCGCAAAATCGATGATCCCGATTTCACCGAGCGCTTTGAATACTTTATCAACGCCACCGAATTTGGCAATGCGTTTACGGAATTAAACGATCCCATCGATCAGCGGGGCCGCTTTGAGCGCCAAGTAGCTGAACGCAAGGCCGTAGATCCCGATTGCCGTGCACAAGTGGATTATGACTTTGTCACTGCACTGGAGTACGGCATGCCCCCTACGGGTGGACTGGGCTTTGGCGTGGACCGGCTGGTAATGCTTTTGACCGATTCCGCATCCATTCGTGATGTGCTGCTGTTCCCCACCATGAAACCGCTGGAAAAAGCTGAACTACCTGTACGGGAAGAACGGACAAAGCCGGAACAGCAGCAAGCGGTTGAAGCAAAGGTGTCTCTGGAAAAGCCGGACTTTTCTAAGGTCGAAATTGAGCCGCTGTTCCAGGATTTTGTGGATTTTGAAACCTTCTCAAAATCCGACTTCCGTGCAGTTAAGGTTAAGGAATGCAGTGCCGTACCTAAGAGCAAAAAGCTTTTAAAATTTGTTCTGGACGACGGTTCCGGCGTAGACCGGGTGATTCTCAGCGGCATTCATGATACTTATGAGCCTGAGGAACTGCTGGGCAAGACCCTCATTGCCATTACCAATCTTCCGCCCCGCAAGATGATGGGCATTGATTCCTGCGGGATGATCATCTCTGCGATTCACCACGAGGAGGGTGTGGAAAAGCTTCACTGCCTGATGGTGGACGACCGTATCCCTGCAGGGGCCAAACTCTACTGAAACTCAATCACATCTCCATGAAAAGTATCCCCGAAGACATACAGCCTTCGGGGATACCTGATATACGATTGAATCAAGCTACCAATGAGGAGGGAAATATGAATAAGTGCAGAATTACAGTCATGCGCATGGCTCACTATGAGGACCTGATAGAAAAATATGAAAATCCCCTGGAACACGCCTGCGATCTGCAAGAGGGACAGGTCTTCATCGCCAACGGCTGGGAGCGCCCCGAAGGCTTGTGTCTGAGTGCATGGGAGAGCATGTCGCCCTTTGTGATGGCGCTGGCTCACGGAGGCAAAAATTTCTATGATGGCTGGATGAAAAATGAAAAATCTGCCATGATCTCCTGCAACGATGGTTTTCGGCCTGTGAGCTTCCTGATTGAGGCATTGGACGAAGAGGCTCACTGAGGCTGCATCTCCTAGCCCTCCAGAAAATGCTTTAAACTTTCCAGATGTTCCTCTCCAACCCGTCTCCCGGTTTCATAAGCGGCGCGCAACTTTTGCGGGTCATGTTCAATGTGTCCCACCTCCAGAGGAGCCTTGGGCCGAATAACATAAGCCGCTCCTTCCAACTCCCGACGGCGGATATATGCAGTGGTATCATTGTACATCTCATGTCGGTGCTTCATGGCCCGATACAGCATGGGATAGCGCTTGAGTGAAGGCCGCATCAACGGCAGCATGCGGTTGGGTTTCTTCACATAGTCCAGCGGCTGGGTAAGCACCACCACATTCCGATCATACCCCAGGTTCTCAAAAAAGCGCAGAGGAATGGAATCAGCAATGCCACCATCCAAAAGACTCCGTCCATCCACGCGCACCACCCGGGACACACCAGGCATGGAAGCGGATGCCCGCATCCATTCGATTTCACTGCCTTTAAAATGCTCCATCTTATGATAGACAGCCTCACCCGTATTCACATCGGTACATACCACATAAAATTCCATGGGGTTTTCTTCAAATGCTTTCCAGTCGAAGATATCCAGCTTTTCGGGAATTTCCCGATAGCAAAAATCTGCCCCATAAATATCCCCCGTGCGCAGCAATACTCGAAAGCCACTGTATCGGGGATCGCGACAATAGCGAATGTTATAACGAACAGCCCGGCCCGCTTGGCGAGACTTGTAATTACATCCAAAGCAGGCGCCTGCTGATACACCAATCAGTCCGTCATAGACGAGGTTGTTTTCCATCATGACGTCCGTTACGCCAGCCGTAAACATACCTCGCATGGCGCCGCCTTCCAGGATCAACCCTTTTTTCATCTCATATCTCCTCCGGAACCGTTTTCCCATTTATTTTAGCACAGCTTCCCACAAAAATCCAGCGCATGGAGCCCTCGCCTACCGGACATACTGAGAATACCACATTAAGGAAGGTGAAGGCGGGTATGTTTACCCTGTTTTTGCGTGCGGCAATGCTCTACAGCGTGCTGATTCTCACCATGCGCCTGTTGGGCAAGCGCCAGTTGGGACAATTGCAACCCTATGAGTTTGCCCTGACCATATTACTTGCTGACATCATTTCCGGCCCCATTGGCAGTGTCTCTACGCCATTAATTCACGGCCTGTTGCCAGTAGCGGCAGTCATTGTGCTTCACGGTATTCTTTCCATTGCCTGTCTCAAGTCCGACCGGATTCGCGCCATCGTTTCCGGCAAGCCCACTCTGGTTATCAATCGAGGAATAATCGATCAAAAGGCACTCAACCGTTTGTGTCTGAGTCTGTCAGATCTGCTGGAAGGCCTACGCTGTGCGGGCTATCTGGATCCATCGGGGGTAAGTACGGCTGTGGTAGAGGCCAACGGCAGCATATCTGCCTTTGAAGGGGGCCAGGATCGTCCTCCCAAAGCCAGCGAATTGAATTTAAACCCCGGCTATGAGGGGATCCCCATGATTCTGATTATGGATGGACGCATCCAGCAGAACAATTTAAAACAGATGGGAAGGGATGAAACCTGGCTGCGAAAGATGCTGACCGGGCGGGGACTAACCGAAAGCGCCGTGTATCTATCCAGCCTGGACACCCAGGGCCGCATGACTCTACAACTGAAGGACGGCGGGATCCTGCGTTTTCAGGCGCTTGAGAAAAGCGAGGTGACTTGGTAATGCGCAGAACGATTTTGATTACTCTGCTGGTATTTTCCCTGGCTATGGGATTGTGCCTGCTGTCAGGTCACAGCATTCATCGAGTGGTAGAGCATGCACTTCAATTGCGAAACGAGGCCATTGAAGCTATGGATAACGGCGACTCCCAAGGCACCCAACAAATTCTGGCAGAACTGGCAGGCCATCTCAAGGATAATATGAACTGGCTGGAAATGCTGTGTGAGCATGAAGATCTTCACGATCTCAAAGCCGAGATCATTGATGCCCGCACCAGCATCGAATTTGATAATATTGATGAATTTTATCAGGCTATTTACCGTTTCGGGGAGCGCATGGAGCATGTTTCCGATGCAGAGCGCCTGACGCTGGCAAATCTGTATTGACGGGATACTTCCTCTCCGATATTATAATATATTGTAGAATTTCGGAGGTGTTGCATCCATGGATGATCAGATTTTTATGGAAGAAGCTCTTCGGGAAGCCAGGACGGCTCTGGTCGAAGGCGAAATTCCAGTGGGCTGCGTCATCGTCCAGAATGGTAAAATTCTGGCCAGGGGACACAACCTGCGCCAGCAATCCCAGGATCCCACTGCCCACGCCGAAATCGCCGCCATCCGTCGGGCAGCCCGTGCCCTGGGAAGCTGGCGGCTGGAAGACTGTACCCTCTATGTTACTCTGGAACCCTGCCCCATGTGCGCCGGAGCCATTTCGCAGGCCCGATTGCGGCGCCTGGTCTTCGGCGCCCCCGATGCCCAGTATGGTTGCGCCGGAAGCGTCTACCGCATTACCGAGGATCCCGCCTTCAGCCACTTCTGCCTCAGCGAGGGCGGCATCCTGGCCGAAGAATGCAGAACTCTCCTGGAAGATTTTTTTGCAGGAAAACGGAAAATCTCCATTACATAAATGCAGCAATTTTGAATTAATATACATTAAATTTCCCGTATATGCAGGTTTTTAACGAATTATATACATACATATGCAGATTATCCCTTGACTTTCCGGCATTTGGGTGTATAATCATACTATCAAAAGCAACACCGGCTGCTGCGCGGCCTGCGAACAGGAGTTACATAAAATGAAGAAGAATTTTAAGAAAATTGTGTTGGCCTATTCCGGCGGACTGGATACTTCCATCATCATTCCCTGGCTGAAGGAAAACTATGAGGGCTGTGAAGTCATTGCCGTTTCCGGCAACGTCGGTCAGGTAGGCGAACTGGACGGTTTGGAGGAAAAGGCACTCAAGACGGGCGCTTCCAAGCTGTATGTGGAAGATTTGAATAAGGAATTCATTGAGGACTACGTATTCCCCAGCATGCAGGCAGGCGCAAAATATGAAAATGTGTATCTGTTGGGCACTGCCTTTGCACGCCCCATCATCGCCAAGCGGCTGGTGGAAATTGCCAAGGCAGAGGGTGCAGATGCCATCTGTCACGGCTGCACGGGCAAGGGCAACGACCAGGTACGCTTCGAATTGGCCATCAAAGCTTTTGCACCGGATATGCCTGTGATCGCCCCCTGGCGGATCTGGGATATCAAGGGCCGCAGCGAGGAAATTGATTACGCAGAAGCCCACAATGTTCCGCTGAAGATCAGCCGGGAAACCAACTACTCCAAGGATAAGAACATGTGGCACCTGTCTCACGAAGGGCTGGAACTGGAAGATCCGGCCCAGGAACCCAAGTACAAGGGCAATATGGAGATGGGATGCTGCCCCGAAGAAGCACCCGACGAGGCGGAATACGTATCCATTGATTTTGAAAAAGGCATTCCGGTGGCCGTCAACGGCGAAAAGATGGATGCTGTGAGCTTGGTGTGGAAGCTCAACGAGCTGGGCGGCAAACACGGCGTGGGCATCATCGACATCGTAGAGAACCGTCTGGTGGGCATGAAGTGCCGGGGCGTGTATGAGACTCCCGGTGGAACCATCCTCTATCACGCTCATGAGATGCTGGAGCAGCTGTGCCTGGACAAAGCCACCATGCACTACAAACAGAAATTGGCCCTGGAATTTGCGGATCTGGTGTACAATGGTCAGTGGTTCACCCCCCTGCGCGAGGCCATGAGTGCCTTTGTCACTGAGACGCAAAAGACTGTCACTGGCACCGTCAAACTTAAGCTGTACAAGGGCAACATTATCGGCGCGGGCATGACCAGCCCCTACTCCCTGTACGATCCGGAGATCGTGACCTTTGACGAGGATCATGTCTACAACCAAAACGACGCCACAGGCTTTATCAACCTCTTTGGCCTGCCGTTGCAGGTACAGGCCCGGATGAAGATGAAGAACGGTCTGATGTAAGGGGCGCAAAGATACACAATTTCGGGGCTGACCCGGTAGGGCCAGTCCCTTCTTCATGATGCGGGGAGGAATTATTATGAAACTCTGGGCAGGCAGATTGCAGGGTCAGGTAGATGAAAAGCTCAACGCACTCAACGCCTCCATCGGCTTTGACTCCAGAATGTACCGGCAGGACATCACCGGTTCCATAGCTCATGCGCGTATGTTGGGCAAGCAGGCCATTATCTCTGAGGAAGACGCCCACAAAATAGTGGAAGGCCTGAAGGATATTCTCTCGGATCTGGAAGCGGGAACGCTGGAAATTGATCCTACCAGCGAAGACATTCACACCTTCGTGGAGGGAGAACTCACCCGGCGCATCGGAGACGCAGGCAAGCGTCTTCACACGGCCCGCAGCCGCAACGATCAGGTAGCACTGGATCTGCGCATGTATTTGGCAGATGAGATCGAACACACCATAGCGCTGGCAGCTGAACTGGCTCGCGCCCTGTGTGAAGTGGCCCGAGAACATCTGCACAGCGTCATGCCGGGTTACACGCATCTTCAGCGGGCCCAACCGGTAACGCTTGCCCACTATCTGATGGCCTATGTCCAGATGTTGCTCAGGGACATCGACCGTCTGAAAGACTGCCGAGAGCGTACGCTTGTACTACCGTTGGGTAGCGGTGCTCTGGCTGGCACCACCTATCCACTGGATCGCTCATACGTGGCACAACAACTGGGCTTCAACAACATTTGCGCCAATTCCATGGACGGAGTTTCCGATCGGGACTTCGTGCTGGAACTGTTAAGCGATTTGTCCATTATGATGATGCACCTCTCCCGCTTCAGCGAAGAGATTTGTCTGTGGTGTAGTTGGGAGTTTAAATTCGTCACCCTGTCGGATTCCTTCTCCACTGGCTCTTCCATCATGCCCCAGAAAAAGAATCCGGACATCACCGAATTGGTTCGTGGCAAGACGGGCAGAGTGTACGGCAATCTCATGACTCTGCTGACTGCCATGAAAGCGCTGCCGCTGGCTTACAACAAAGACATGCAGGAAGATAAAGAAGCCGTATTTGACGCGCTGGACACAACGCAATTGTCCCTGGAGGTACTCGCCCCCATGCTCAGAACTGCCTGTTTCCATCCGGAGAACATGAAAAAGGCTGCTCTGGAGGGCTTTATCAACGCTACAGACTGCGCGGATTACCTCACCCGTCGGGGCGTGCCCTTTCGGGACGCCTACTGCATCACCGGCCAGCTGGTAAACCGCTGCATCGAATTGGGTACCACGCTGGATCAATTGCCGCTGGAAATTTATCGAGAATTCTCGACCGTATTTCAGGAGGACGTTTACGAAGAAATCGACTTGTTGAACTGCGTAAGACAGCGCGACATACCCGGAGGGCCAGCGCCCAAGGCAGTTGCTGCCCAAATAGATGCAGCACTGGCACGGCTGTAACCTCCCGCAGATAAATTATGGAACCGGCTACTTCGCCGGTTCGTTTTATTTGTCAGCATTGGAATATTTCTGTTATTTTTCGGAAATGCGGGGAGCACGAAACATTGAGTTATCGTCCAAGAAGCATAATAGAGTAAATGCAAACTTGGAGGCGCTTATGAAAATGAAACGCAGGCCGGCAGTATCGGTCTTTTTATGGCTCGCGGCCCTGAGTTGGGTGGGCGTACTGTTTTATTTTTCAGGACAGGACGGCATACAGTCTGGCGCGCTCAGCCGCAGATTTACGGAAATTGTGCTGCAGACTTTTCCCTCCCTACCTTTTTCCGTGGGAGAATTGGAGCCTATACTGCGAAAGATGGCGCACTTTGCCATCTTTGCCACGGAAGGTTTTTTGTTAAGCATGGCCATGATGTACACGTTGCGAGAACGAGGTCTGGGAGCCGTGCTGGCTGTTATAGTCTGCAGCGTGGTGGCAGCTCTGAATGAATACCATCAATCTTTTATGGAAGGGCGCAACTGTTCCTTCAGGGATGTATTGATCGATAGTGGAGGCGCCATCACCGGTGTGCTGTTTGCCGTTGTCCTGTTCACAATTCTATATGCCGGCATGCAACGGCGGACCCGACGCAGGGCAAATGTTATTATTTGATAAAATCTGTTCGCCGTGCGTGACAAATCTACTTTCACAGGCTATGATGGATAGAAAAGATACCATTCAGGACAGGTGATAGACGATGACGAAAATCAATATTATTTCCGGTTTCCTCGGCGCGGGCAAAACCACGCTGATCAAAAAGCTCTTGAGCGGCGCCTTTGAAAATGAAAAGGTTGTGCTGCTGGAAAATGAATACGGTGAAGTGGGCGTAGACAGCGGGTTTATGCGCGATTCCGGCATTCAGATTACGGAACTGAATTCTGGCTGCATCTGCTGCACTCTGGTGGGCGATTTCAGCCGAGCTTTGGCCGAATTAATGGATAGCTATCATCCCGACCGCATCATCATTGAACCCTCAGGCGTGGGCAAGTTGTCCGATATTCGCCGGGTAGTATTGGAAATGATGCAAACTCACGATATCGCGTTGGAAGGCAGTGCCACAGTGGCTGACGTAGGCAAATGCCGAATGTATGCCAGGAATTTTGGCGAGTTCTTCGTGGATCAGATCGAAAACGCAGAGACCATTATCCTCAGTCGAACCCAAAATACCACTGCTGACCGCATTGAAAAATGTGTGGAATTACTGCGCGGCTACAATGCTCACGCTCGCATCATCACTACTCCATGGGATGAACTCACGCCCAAACAGATGCTGGAAGTAATTGAAAGTGCGGAAAGTTTGCTGAGCACTGACGATGTGGTACTCCATTGCCATGACCACGACCATGAGTGCGGCTGCGGCCACGACCACCATGACCATGATCACGAGTGCGGCTGCGGC
>JAHZHZ010000001.1:0-40525 GCA_019419995.1 Clostridiales bacterium | reverse complement strand
TGAGTGCGGCTGCGGCCACGACCACCATGACCATGATCACGAGTGCGGCTGCGGCTGCGGCCACGACCACCACGGTCATCACCATGCCGACGAGGTGTTCCAGAATATCGGCGTAGAGACTCCGCGCAAGTTTGAGGAAGCGGACATTCGCGCAGCGTTGGATGATCTAAAGGATGAAGAGAAGTACGGTGTCATCCTACGGGCCAAGGGCATCTTGCCGCTCACTGACGGAAAATGGCTGCATTTTGACTATGTCCCCGGAGAAAGCGATCTGCGCTATGGCAGCGCCGATTACACGGGACGCCTGTGTGTAATCGGTACTGGAATTAATGAAGTTCAGCTGAAGGAACGCTTTGGCCTGTAAGGAGTTCTGAGATTATGGATGCGGCAGTATATATTGTTACAGGTTTTTTGGAGAGCGGTAAAACGAAATTTATGCAGGAAATGCTCACTGACGATGGTTTCTCTGAAGGTGAACGAACCCTGCTGCTGGTTTGCGAAGAGGGAGAGGAAGAATACGACGAAGCGCTTTTAAAAAAGTGCAACACCGTTTTGGTTAATCTGGATGGCCCCGAAGATTTGCAAGGGGACAAGCTGATCCAATTGGACAGTCAGTATCGTCCAGAGCGGGTATTGATTGAATACAACAGCACTTGGATGCTTCAGACCCTGTATTCCTGCAAAAAGCCTCAGAACTGGGAATTGGCGCAGATCATTACGCTGATTGACGCTTCCACCTTCGAACTTTACCTGACCAATATGCGCAAATTCATGGCCGACGGCATTCAGGAAGGTGATCTGATCATCTTTAACCGTTGCACAGATCAAATGCCGAAGAGCAAATGGCGACGCGCTGCCCTGGCCATGAACAACACGGCTCGGATTTTCTTTGAAAATACCGATGGTAGCATGGATGACGGCGTGACCGATGAGGATTTACCTTATGACGTCAAAGCTGATCCAATTGAAATTGGTGATACTCAGTTTGGAATCTTCTATCTGGATGCTATGGAACATCCGGAAAGATACGACGGCAAGCGCATCCATGCCAAGGGCAGGGCCTTTCGCATGCAGGACATGCCCAAGCATTGCTATGTATTTGGCCGTCATGCAATGACCTGCTGTGTGGATGACATCGGTGGTATCGGCTTTCTCTGCCGCTACAATCAGAAAGCTCCCGGCACCAACGACTGGATCTGGCTCACAGCTCGAGCTGAAGCCTCCTTCAGCCCCCTCCACGGTAGAGACGCACTAATTCTGATTGAAGAAAATACTGCTCCCGCCCAGCCTCCCGAGGAGGAATTGGTGTACTTCAACTGAAAATTGTGACGGAAATTATCACAAAAATGTTTCAAAATGCTTGCATTTTAGGGTCAGATGTGATAAAATAAGTCTAAATCATGGAGGTGCACTGGATATGAAGCGTAAAGTGTTGAAATCGGTTCTTTGTCTGTTGTTGATTGTTTCCACGCTATTGGCTCCGATGTCTGCGCTTGCTTCGTCCAATCTTGCGCGGATTATGAAAGTGGAGGGCGACTGGGTTCGTCTGCGCGAAGGCCCGAATGGGAATGATGGCACGGTGGCTCGCCTGCGCAAGGGTACGAAGCTGCTGTACTGGGGAGAGCATGACGACGAAATGTGCAAAGTAGTCACCCGCGACGGCAAGGTCGGCTACATTTACAAGGGTTACCTGTCCACCTATGGCGCCATGAAGAAGAGCCAGATATATATTGCTACAGATGATGTGAAGCTCTACAAGCGGTCCGGTGGTAGTCTAAAGAGCAATGGCAGCGTAGAGAGAGGCAAGTTTGTAGTGGTATACAAGACCTATGGCGGTTGGGCCTATATTAAGACTATGTCTGGCAAGGGTGCCTATTGCCAGATGGATGATTTGAAGAGAGTTTTCTGATCTAAGCTCTTTTGGTAAAGTAACATAGTCTGAATCTTTGTAACTTGTACATAAGTTTCTTTGGATACAGAATGGAACAATTTTAAGTGCGTCAGCTAAAAAAGCTGACGCACTTGTTATTCTTGGGAGACCGCCTGTTTTGGTTTTTTGCCTCAATTCCAGTTCTGGCACATGATAAAAGTTTCCTTAATAGAATACACTTGCATCATCGTTTACCGCCCACGACAGCTACCACCACGTTGATCAAAATGGCGGTCAACAGCGCATAGAGAAATTCTGGAGGCTGAAAGCCCCGCACCAGATGCCCACTGAGGTAAATCAGGGCGATATCAATGGCTGTACCCGAAAGTCCAAACGTAAGACAACCCAATGGCACAGTGATCAGCCTTAAAACTGGCCGCAAAACCAGATGTACCACTCCCAATGCTGTGCCGGTGGCCAGATACGGGGCCAGTGCGTGAAGATCAGCAGTATCCGGCTTTCCATACATAATGGATGCCACTGTGGGTACTGCCAACAGACAAGTTAGAAAGGTCGCCGTAGAGTGAGATAATCCTATTCTCCTTCCCATTCGTCCACCTCCTCTACAGTCTTATCAATCTCTCGGGCAAAACGCATCCACACACTGCTCTGAGGGGGATGAGATGTAAATGATAACCTTTCATGGCGAGTGGGGTGTTCCAACACCAATCGATAGGCCCACAGGGCAATTTGTTGTCCGGGAACCCCATGACCATAGCGCAGATCTCCCCAGAGAGGATGTCCAATACCCGCGTGTTGCACGCGAATCTGATGAGCGCGACCGGTAAAGAGCTGCACATCGGTCAGTGTTAATTCATCTCGGCTTGCCAACGGCCGGGAAATAAGTCGGGCCTCCTTCGCACCTGGCGCATCCTTCTGCACAATGCTCACCATGCCCGTGGATGAATCTTTCAACAAATAATTTTTCAATTCCATCGGCTTTGGGATCGTTCCTTCCACCACCGCCAAATAGCGCCGATCCTGCTGGTGACTGCTAAAAGCTCTGGAAAGCCGTTCTGCAGCCTTGGAGGTACGGGCAAACACCATCACACCACCCACAGGCCGGTCCAAGCGGTGCACCAACCCCAGATAAACCCGTCCAGGCTTTTGATATTTTTTCCCAATATACTCCTTTAAAATGCTTAACAGATCCGCGTCTCCGGAGCTATCCGCCTGAGAAGGTAGATTTGCAGGCTTCACTACCACCAGCAGATGATTATCTTCGTAGAGTACTGGAACGGAAAACCGTCCTGCAACGATGATTTCCGGCATGAAAAGCCTCCTGTTTAAGAATTACCCTCCCTATTATCCCCCGAAGGAACCGTTTCTGTCAAGTGCAGCAGGTCATTGTCCATCTCATCCAAAACTTTCACATGAAATTTACCCGCCAGCACCTCCTTACCGCGGTCTGGACTTGCAGATGTTCAGTTTTTATTTTATAATTAAGAATGGTAAATTAGGGAGAGTTATGATCACTATTGAGTGATTTGGAATTGGAGGGAGTTTCCCATGCGCGAAATCATACTCAAGGAGCCTGTAGAATTGATCCTGCCGGCACAGCGAAATATGATGCTGGTAATCCGGCTAACGACGGCGGGAGTAATAGCACGGGCTGGGCTGACCGTGGACCGCATGGATGATGTAAAGCTGGCCGTGGAGGAAGCTTGCAGTTGCCTGATCGGCGAGAAATGCGCACCCAAACGTCTTAAACTGCGCTTTACCGAAGGAGAAAATCTGCTGCGTATCTGCGTCAATGGCGAAGGAATCTGCTCGGCGCCCATGACTGAAGAGGAATGCACGGTCATTAAATGTATCCTGGAATCTTTGGTGGACAGCGTAGAGCTGCGCATGGAAGCGAACAGACTGAGCGAAGTGGAGCTGAACATCGCTCTTGTGAAATGAGGTGAGCTCATGCGCACGAACATCAAGCTTCCTCCTGGAGAAGTGGAGCGGCTATTGGATCTCTACGCTCAAACTCGGTCGTCAGAAGCACGCAATCGAATCGTGGAAGCCCATCTCTACATCGCGGAAATCATTGCCCGCAAATTTTCCGGCCGAGGCGTAGACTACGATGATTTGTTTCAGGTGGCGGCCCTGGCATTGACCAAAGCCGTAGAACGCTTTGATTCTCAAAGGGGCATTCAATTCCCCAGTTTTGCTACGCCGGCTATGGTGGGTGAAGTCAAGAACTATTTCAGGGACAAGTCCCGTCTGATTCGGCCTCCCCGGCGCAGTGCGGAACTAATCCGCATGGTGGAAACGGCGCGTGAAGCCTGCCTGCAGGCTCTGGGCCGCTCACCCAGGGTAGATGAAATCGCACGGCAGGCGGGCCTGAGCGAAGACGAAGTGCTACAAGCTCTGGAAAGCGCCTCAATCCAACCGGTGTCTCTAGATGCAGAGAGCGCTGGCGAAGAGGGGGAAATGCAGCTTTCCGGCCTATTGGGGGCAGAGGATCGAGGTTTTGCAGATTTTGAGAATGCAGATCTGCTTCGGCGAAGTATGGATAAGCTCAGCCCTCAACAGCGGCAAGTAATCTATCTGCGTTTTTTTGAAAACCTCTCCCAACGAGAAGTAGCCCTGCGCACCGGTGTATCCCAGATGACGGTTTCCCGATCAGAGCGCAGTGCTCTGGAAACCATGCGCCGGGAATTGAATCCGGATAATAAATAACGGAGTATAAGTGGAATGATGAAGTGGATTGCCAGCGCCGCATTTGGCATGGAGGGCATGACCGGGCGAGATTTAAAGCGCCTGGGGATGAAAAATGTGCACGTCATGGACATCGGCGGCGCCATGTTTGAGGGTAGCTTTGAGGATGCCTTTTGCGCCAATCTGAACCTGCGCACCTGCGACCGCATCCTGCTGGTCATGGATCAATTCCGGGCTACCAGCTATGAAGAGCTTTTTCAAGGGATAAAAGCCATTGCCTGGGAGAAATTTCTGCCTGAAGATGCACGCTTCCCTATTCGGGCCAAATGCGTAAAATCCACTCTGATGAGCCCGTCCGATGTGCAGAAAATCAGTAAACGGGCCATGGTGGAGCGCATGAAAATAGCTTATGACCGAGACTGGTTCGACGAGACAGGTGTGTTATTTCAAATCGATATCTCGATTCGGGACGATTTGGTAACCGTGGCCATGGATTCCTCGGGCGAACCCCTGTCCAAGCGGGGTTACCGCACCTGGAATGGAGAGGCTCCCATCCGGGAGACCTTGGCAGCGGCGCTGATCCTTCAGAGCGGCTGGCATCCTTGGCAACCTCTGTACGATCCTTGCTGTGGTACGGGTACATTGCTGATTGAGGCAGCCTTCATCGCCCTGGGGCGGGCACCTGGCCTGACCCGGAGCTTTGCTATGGAAGCCTGGCCCTGTGTACCACATGATGCATTGGTACAAATTCGCAACGATGCCAAGCGTCGGTATGAAGAAGGATACCGCCGTCAAATCCGCATCAGCGGCTCCGACATCAATCCTGAAGCCATCGAATTGGCCCGTCGTCACCTGCGCCAGGCAGGGTTGGCAGGGCGCATCGATCTGGAAATACGCGACCTGCGAGACGTAACTTTGGCAGGAGAACCAGGAGTTTTCGTCTGCAACCCACCCTACGGTGAACGACTGGATAACCTGCGGGCCGCCCATGCAGTGGCCCGACAGTTAGGCAAGCTTCAACAGCGCAATCCCGGTTGGGCTCTATGCGCCTTTACCGCAGATATGGGCTTTGAACGGGAATATGAGCGCCGGGCCAACCGACGCCGCCGCTACTACAATGGCCGCATCGAATGCGAATACCACATCTTTGAGGCAAAGGCCCCGGAGGAAACAAAACAAAATCAAGGCCGGAATGGCCGGCAGGTCCGGCGAAACGGCACGCGAGGTGAAAAAACATGAAACCGATCTTCAACAGAGCGCCTCTGACGCCCAATAGTCTATCTCCCCTGCCCCTGGGTTCCATTCGTCCTGAGGGCTGGTTGTTGGACGAAGTGAAGATGCAGGCTGCGGGCATCACTCAGGATTTTGCCAGAGTCTGTCCGGAACTGGCGGAGAGCGGCGAATGGCGCCGGGGCGAGGACGGAGATCTCACCCGCTCCATCTATTACCTGGAGGGCATCATTTATCTAGGCTGGACTTTGGATGATGCTGCCTTGAAAGCTCGCGCCTCCAAGGCCGTGGAATGGATTCTCGCCAGCCAGAGCGAGGACGGCTGGTTTGGCCCTGAAAATAACCGGGATTACTGGCCACTGATGCTGGCTCTTCGCGCTTTGCGCGCCTATTTCACCGCCACCGGCGATAAGCGCGTATTGGTGCTGATGGACCGGTTCTTCAAATATGAATACAAAAACCTCTCCACTCATCCCCTCCAAGAGTGGGCGGTGGCCCGGGGCGGCGAAAACATGGATGTGGCTCTGTGGCTGTACAATCTGACGGGACAAAAATATCTGATTGAGCTGTGTCGAAAACTGCGTGCCCAGACGCTGGACTGGCCCAACTTCTTCCACACTTTTTCCAATGCCATGCCCATGTCCAAGGCTCAGCGCTGGGAGCGGCTGAGGGAAGCCCTGAATGAGGAAAAGGATGAACCTCTTCAAGGGGAAAAGCGTCCCTACTTCCACAGCCAATATCACTTGACTCATGGTGTCAATCTGGCCATTGGACTCAAGGCTCCCGGGGTAATCAACCTGTTTAAAAGCGGCTTTAAGGAGCAAGGCGGCTTTCACTTTGGCTATGAAAAGCTGATGAAACACCACGGCCTGGCCAATGGCATGTTCAGTTGCGACACTCACATCAACGGCACCAATCCCACTCAGGGTGTCTCCCTACAGGCAGTGGTAGAGATGCTCAATACGCTGGAAAGTCTAATCGGCATCAGTGATTTTGGAGCAGAACCCGCAGATGTATTGGAAAAAATCGCTTACAATGCCCTACCTGCCGCATTTACCAGCGATATGACCCGTTATCAGCGGCTTCAGCAGGCCAACCAGGTGCGTGTCTCCGAAGAGGAGCGCAAGTGGTACAATGAGGAGGCAGACGCCAATCTCTTCCACACTGCACAAAATGATCTGGACTGTGCCAGCTGTCATCAGGCCTGGCCGAAATTTGCTGCCGCTCAGTGGTACGCCACCAATGACGGCGGACTGTCTGCCGTCAGCTATGCTCCTTGCACAGTACGCACGGCAATCAGTGGAATCCCAGTCCGCATTCAGGTATCTGGAGGGTATCCCTTCATGCATTGTGTGAAGGTGCGGGTAAGCGTTAAGCAGCCCGTGGAATTTCCTCTATATCTGCGCATTCCCTTCTGGGCCCGCCAGGCAATGGTTTACCTGCCCGACGGTGAAATTATGCAGGTATGGGCAGGCGAAAACACCTGTGTGCGCCGCCGCTGGAACAGTGGCGACGTGGTTCGGCTGGAAATGCCTGCCGTGCCACGCATCAGCCGCTGGTATCACCAGTCTGGTGCAGTGGAAGTGGGCCCCTTGCTGATGGCCCTGCGACCCGAGCCCAACTGGACGCAAACTCCCGAGGGACTTTGGGCGGAACCCACCCAACCTTGGAATCGGGCGCTAGTTCGGGATGAGCCCATGAAGTTGATTCAGATTGAGGAAGATGTGAGCGCTTTCGGCCAGGGGGACCACGCTCTGGGCGTTATGGTCAAGGCTGCAAAAATCGACTGGCCCATGGATGGTGCCAGCTGTGCCCCCGTTCCCATGGCTCCACGCTTCGCCAAAAGTACCCTGGACATTTTGGAGCTGGTACCTTATGGCGAATCTCCCCTGCGCATCTGTGAATTTCCCCTGGGTACAGTAAAAGAGGACAAGCCCAGTCAGATCATCTGAGCGCACATCAAACAATAAAATGAGCGCCAGGACGAAAGTATAATTTTCGTCCTGGCGCTTGTCTTTAAGATAAAGGAAATCAGAGAATGTATTTACGTACGTCCTTGGCATGGGCATCAGCCCCCAGCTGAGCATTGACATAATCCGCGTCAATGCTTACACAAACTTCGGGAGCGTCGCCGCCACCAGCGTTGAAAGCGATATCGTTGAGGATGCGCTCCAGCATAGTATGCAGGCGGCGAGCTCCGATGTTCTCGGCAGTCTCATTAGCCTGCCACGCGCATTCTGCAATGGTCTGCAGAGCCGAATCCTGAAATTCCAGGGAAACGCCATCCACGCCAAGCAGCAGCTGGTATTGGCGAATCAGGGCATTCTCGGGCTGGGTAAGAATGCGCTTGTAATCCTCCACCGTAAGAGGCTTCAAATCCACCCGTACGGGAAAACGGCCTTGAAGCTCAGGAATCAGATCTGTCACTTTGGATACGTGGAAGGCACCTGCAGCAATAAAGAGCATGTGGTCAGTCTTCACCGGGCCATACTTGGTATTGACGGTGGTACCTTCCACAATGGGCAGGATATCCCGCTGCACACCCTCCCGGGAAACATCTGGGCCGGTGCCGCCCCCGCGGCCAGCCACCTTGTCGATCTCATCCAGAAAGACAATGCCGTGTTGCTCTGCCCGTTCCACAGCTTCGGAATACACCGCATCCATGTCAATGAGGTTCTGCTCTTCCTCTGCCTGCAGAATCTTTCGGGCTTCGCGCACCTCCACCTTGCGCATCTTGGTCTTCTTGGGCAGGATGTTACCCAATACATCGTTCATGTTCACATCCATGCCAGGAATTTCTGCCTGAGGCGTGGTTTCCTCTACCTCCACCTCAACCATTTCATGTTCCAGCTCACCCCGGCGTAGCCGAGTGCGCACGTCTTCCTGCCTTACAGCCAGCTGAGATCTTTCCTCCGGGGACAATTCCGGCTCCTTAGGCTTATTTCCCAAAAGAATCTCAATGGGATTGACCGGTTTTTTCTTCTGTGCTCGGGTCATCAGATCCACCAGCCGATCCTCCACCACAATTTCGGCACGGCGACGCACTCGCTGAGAATGCTGGGCCTTGACCAGGCGGATGGAAGCTTCGATCAGATCCCGAATGATGGACTCCACGTCCCTGCCCACATAGCCTACCTCGGTGAATTTCGTAGCCTCCACCTTGATAAAGGGCGCGTCCACCAGTTTGGCCAGGCGGCGAGCAATCTCAGTTTTGCCCACGCCCGTAGGACCAATCATAAGAATATTTTTGGGGGTAACTTCATCGCGAATTTCTTCCGGCAGCTGGGCGCGACGATAGCGGTTGCGCAGGGCTACCGCCACGGCGCGCTTGGCCTCGTCTTGGCCAACGATGTAGCGATCCAGTTCCCGTACAATCTCGCGGGGGGTCAATTCAGTCATGATTTTTTACTCCTTCAGACGGTTTCGACAATGATATTGCCATTGGTAAAGACGCAGATTTCGGAAGCAATTTCCAGGGCTTTTCGCGCAATTTCCGGGGCAGACAGCTCCGTATTGGCATAGAGCGCACGCGCTGCCGCCAGAGCATAATTGCCTCCGCTTCCGATGGCCAGAACGCCATCGTCCGGCTCTATCACTTCGCCTGTGCCGGACACCAGCATCAAGTTTTCCCTATCCGCGCACAACAGCATTGCTTCCAACTTGCGCATAGCCTTGTCCATGCGCCAGTCCTGAGCCAGTTCTACGGCTGCCCGAGGCAGATTCCCCGAATACTGAGTCAGTTTATCCTCAAACTTTTCGCATAGGGCAAAAGCATCGGCCACGCTGCCAGCAAAGCCGACCACCACTTTCCCGCCATAAATACGCCGTACCTTCTTGGCGCCGCCCTTTAGAATCGTGGATTGGCCCATGGTCACCTGGCCGTCTCCCGCCAGAGCTGTCTCTCCATTGCGCCGCACCGCGCAGATGGTAGTGCCGCGAAAAGGACTAGTGGGTTCATGTTCATAGCTCATTTTGTTTAATCACCTCATTAAGAGTATCAATAGCGCGGGCGCTCATACGCTCGTAGCGGTTGCGCTTGCCCCGCACCCGTTCGTTCAGGGGATCCAGAATACCAAAATTGGCGTTCATCGGTTGAAAGTTGGCATTGGGTGTAGAGACGTGGCGTGCCAGCGCACCCAACAGCGTTTGGGATGTAAAATCTGGTTCGGGGCGACCCTGCATAGCACAATACAGGCCAATGGCAGCCACCATGCCGGAAGCAGTGGATTCCATGTACCCCTCCACTCCGCTGAGTTGTCCCGCAAAGCGAATCATTGGATCGCCCTTCAAAGCATAATTTGCGCCCAGCATCTCAGGCCCGTTCAGGTACGTATTGCGGTGCATCACTCCATAGCGCACAAACTCTGCCCGCTCCAGTCCGGGAATTAGAGAAAACACCCGCTTTTGCTCTCCCCACTTCAACCGCGTCTGAAAGCCCACCAGATTGTACAGGCTCCCGACTTCGTTTTCCTGTCTGAGCTGCACCACCGCATAGGGCTCCCTGCCGGTGGCGGGATCTATCAGCCCCACCGGCTTCAATGGTCCGAAAGCCAGCGTTTGACGTCCCCGGGCAGCCAGAATTTCCACCGCCAGGCAACCTTCAAACACCAGCTTTTTTTCAAAATCGTGCAATTCCGCCAGTTCTGCACCCACCAGCGCATCGTAAAAGGCATTGTACTCCGCCTCAATCATGGGACAGTTCAGATAGTCCGAACCCCGCCCATAGCGAGATGCTCGAAAAATCCGGTCCATATTTAGAGATTCAGCGGTAACGATGGGAGCGGCTGCATCAAAGAAATGCAGCGCACGGGCCCCCGGCAGCGCCGCAATAGCATCTGTGAGCGCAGGATCAGTCAACGGCCCAGTAGCGATGATCGCCGGACCCTCGGGAATGCGATCCACAAGTCGGGTTTCAAATTCCACTAGCGGATGTTGGCACAGTGTGCGGGTAATTTTTTGGGAAAAAAGATCCCTGTCTACTGCCAGCGCACCGCCTGCCGGCACCCGGCAGGCCTCCGCAGCTGAGAGAACTAGCCCGTTCAGGGCTCGCATCTCCGCTTTGAGCAACCCGGAGGCATTGGATAGCTGTTCCGCCTTCAGAGAATTGGAGCAAACCAGTTCAGCAAAGCCATCGCTCTTGTGCGCCGGGCTATGCTTTTCTGGCTTCATGTCGATCAGGCGCACCGGCACACCCCGGCAGACCAACTGCCAGGTAGCCTCGCATCCGGCCAGGCCGGCGCCCACGACGGTTACAGGAGTCTTATTCATCGCTTCCTCCGCTCTCCAGCTGTACCCGATGGCGGCAGCTTTCGTTCACACATACATGGAATTTAGTATCCTTCGGGCCAGATTTAAACACCATCCTTCCCCCGCAGACGGGGCAGGTCTCCTTTACAGGACGATCCCAGGATACGAAATCACAATCGGGATAGTGTTCGCAACCATAGAACTTGCGGCCCTTCCGGCTGATGCGCTCCAACAGTTTGCCGCCGCACTTGGGACAAGGCACGCCGATATCATTGGGCAAGGCCATGGTAAAGCGACAATCCGGAAAATTGGGACAGGCCAGGAAGCGCCCGTAGCGGCTCATCTTATAAACCATCATAGCCCCGCACTTTTCACAAGGTACATCGGACACCTGATCTTCCAGCGCCACTTTTTCGATATTTTTATCCGCTTCCTCAAGGGTCTTTTCAAAGGGGCCGTAGAAGTCGGCAATCAGCTTGTGCCACTCCATGGTTCCGGCCTCCACTTCGTCCAGCTCCTCCTCCATTCCCGCCGTAAAAGCAATATCCACGATGTTGGGGAAATTCCGGCACATCATGTCGTTGACAATCTTGCCCAACTCCGTAGGCATTAAGCGCTTGTTCTCTCTGGCCACGTAGCCCCTGGCAATAATGGTGGAAATGGTGGGCGCATAGGTGGAGGGCCGTCCAATGCCCTTTTCTTCCAGGGCCCGCACGAGGCTAGCCTCGGTGTAGCGGGGCGGTGGCTGAGTAAAGTGCTGATCCGAAGTGATCTCACCCAACTTAGCCTCGGTTCCCTCTTCCAGTTCAGGAAGATTATTTACGCTGTCTTCCTCGGCGGAATCATCCTGACCTTCCTCATAAATGGCCGTAAAGCCTGCAAAACGCAGCTTCTGTGCGTTAAAATGAAAGCGCACGCCGTTTTCTCCGTCGATGTCCACAGACAGGGTATCATAAACCGCCGGGGTCATCTGGCTGGAGATGAAACGCTCATAGATCAACTTGTAGAGGCGGAACTGATCTCTGGACAAGGACGCCTTGATGCTCTCCGGCTTACGCGTCACATCTGTGGGACGAATGGCCTCATGAGCATCCTGGGCAGAAGATCGAGTCTTGTAAATATTGGGCTTCTCCGGCAGATATTCCGGCGGAAAGGTTTCGGCAATCATGCCGCGCACAGCCTCCATGGCCTCATCCGCGATGCGGGTGGAGTCGGTACGGATATAGCTGACCAGACCCTGAAGGCCCTCCCCCTCCAGCTCCACTCCCTCGTAGAGCTGCTGGGCGATCTGCATGGTCTTCTGGGTGGTGAAATTCAGTTTTCGGCTAGCTTCCTGCTGAAGATTGGAAGTAGTAAAGGGAGCGGCAGGAAATTTACGGCGCTCACCCTTCTTAATCTGTGCAACCTGAAAGCGCACTCCGGCACAGCTGCGCACCACTTCTTCCGCCTCTTGACGGCTGTGCAATTCCGTCTTCTGATCGCCGTGACCGGTGAAGCGGCCTCGCACCCTGGCCCTGCCAATGGTGAAATCCGCACCGATAGTCCAGTACTCTTCAGGCACAAAGATGTCTATCTCCTGTTCCCGATCGCAGATCATCTTGGTAGCCACGGATTGCACACGCCCAGCACTTAGCCCCTTTTTCACCTTGCGCCACAGCAGTGGACTGATTTTGTAACCAATCAATCTGTCCAGTACACGCCGGGCCTGCTGGGCATTGACCAGATCCATATTAATTGCCCTTGGATT
The DNA here is from genome assembly GCA_019419995.1 of Clostridiales bacterium. Taxonomy (GTDB): domain Bacteria; phylum Bacillota; class Clostridia; order Christensenellales; family Aristaeellaceae; genus SFTH01. The sequence goes on along the minus strand of JAHZHZ010000001.1, from coordinate 27,722 downwards.
CTTTACCGCCGCCTTTACCGCCTTGGCGGTCACTTCGTGAAATTCGATGCGGCAGGGAGACCCTTCATCGATATTGAGAACATTCGCCAAATGCCATGAAATCGCCTCACCCTCACGATCCGGGTCAGTGGCCAGATAAATCTTTGCAGCATTTTTTGCTTCCTTGCGAATACGGTTGAGAATATCGCCACGACCACGGATAGTGATGTATTTCGGTTCAAAACCATGCTCTACGTCCACGCCAATCTGTGACTTGGGCATGTCGCGCACATGTCCCTGGGACGCTTCCACCTTATAGCCGCGACCCAGAAACTTGCCGATGGTCTTTGCTTTTGCGGGTGACTCGACGATGACGAGCTTGTTTGCCATGAGATTCCTCCGTTGTGGGTATTGAGTTCAAGCGGGCTCACAGGTACGCCCGGTACATGCCGCCCGGCACTTTAACTATTATTCCCCGAAGTTCCAACATTGTCAAGTGGGAATTTAGTTTTGCCACTGGAAAATCCACCAGATCAGCCAGCTCATCAAAGGACAATTCCTGCTCCAGCAAAGGCCGCACGATCTGATCATCCTCCGGATCCAGCGCCACCTGGGGACTGGACACGCTCCGCTGGGTATCCGGGCGGAAGGCCCAACGATAGTGCTCCAAAATATCCCATCCGGAGAGTACAGGAACAGCACCCTCCACAATTAATTGGTTGGGCGCGACACTCAGTGGCGAGTAAATGGAGCCGGGAACAGCAAATATATCTCTGTTCTGATCGGTCGCATCCCGAACAGTAATCATCGCCCCAGATCTCTGAGTCCCCTCCACGATGAGCACACCCTCGCTTAAACCGCTAATGATACGATTGCGGGCTGGAAAGTTGCCACTGCGGGGCTGAGTCCCTGGCAGATATTCCGAAATCACCGCGCCTCCATTTTCTAAAATGCGCCGATAGAGTTCTTCATTCTGTTGCGGATAGACTACGTCCGCACCACAACCCAGTACGGCAATGGTGCGGCCCAAACCAATGAGCGCTCCTTCATGGGCAGCGGTATCCACTCCAAGGGCAAGACCACTGACAATGGTTACATCTTCCCTCGCCAGTGTCTGTGCAATTTCACGTGCTGCACGCTGGCCATCACGAGTACAACGTCTGGAGCCAACAATGGCAAACATTCGATCGCCCTGTAGAGGACAGTCCCCCAAAGCGTAGAGCGTAGGTGGCGGATCGTAGATGGCGCCCAAAGCCGAGGGATAATCCTCTCCAATGCGAGTAATTACACGCATCCCCAAATGATCCAGCTTTTCAAAGTAGGTTTGGAAATACGCCTCGCTCCGAGCCTGCCGTAGATTTTGAAGGGTCGTCCGGCCCAGGAAGGCCATTTCTTCGTCCCCCACATTGTCCCACACGGCGCGAGCATCCTCATAAATACTGATCAACTGATAAAAGCGCTTGGGCCCAATCCCCTCTACGCTGCTGAGCCAGGCCCAATACTGCTCCATTGTGTTCAGATTCATACATTCCCCCCGGTCTGCAAAATTCCCCGGTCAGCCTCCACCGGGAGAGAGTTCGTCCGTGATTACCGCTGCAACACCCTGATCAAAATATTTTTGCGCAGATGCGGCAGAATTGACGGTATACAGGGCTACTTCCACGTCATACTCATTCAGTACAGGCGCGTATTCTGCCTTCCACCAGCGATGAGACATGACGATCATTTCAATACCCCGTGCATCACAAAAGGCGGCTATATCCCTCATTTGGCTCTGAGAAGGCGCCCTGAGATACGTCCTGTACAGGGCAAAGGCATATTGATCAAAGGAATAGATACTCTCCACCACATCGTACATGTTCTTGCTGTATAGATAAACGATCCAGCGGCTCAGAGTACTGCGCGCTCCCATTCGGTCCGCAGTATTGACTATCTGGGTGAACTGCCGCCTGACCATCGCCGCACTGGTCTCCTTGGTGTCGGAAACGATCCAAATGTCGGGATATTTCAGCATCAGTTCAAACAGATCCTCCAGACTCAGGGAGGTATACCGATCAAAGATGGGCATAGCCGCAAATTCTGCCTTGCTGGGTACATAACCGGGCTGCACGGAATGGTTGATGCGGTTGATGGCCCAGTCGTGCCAGAGCACCAGCTCACCATCGAAGGTAAAGCTCATGTCCACCTCAAAATACCGGTGTCCCTCTGCGTAATTTTCCTCAAAGGCCTCCAAGCTGTTGGAATAGGCCTTGCCATCTATGCCGCCCATGGCATGGGAAATAACCAGAGGATGTGTTTCTTCCATCCACTTTTGTACCTTCACCACAATGTGGGCACACGCACCGCAGTAGGCCCTGACTTCCACATGGGCAACGCCGCTGCGCCGGGCCAGCATGTATCCCGTTGGGTCAATCTCTACCACGGAGGGATCGGAACTGCTCATGGTCCAACCGACACAGCTGTACTGGGACGATGCAAGTTCCGGCATATAGCTCTTTCCCTTGCTCAATTCCAACACATAGCATCCATCTTCCATCTGCTCCATTCCGCTCAAAGCAATGCTTTGGGGCGGCTGCAGTACGGTCACTTCCATGCTGGCGCTGATGCCGTTGTAGACAGTAGCGATGACGGTGGTCCGTCCCTGGGCTACGGCAGTCAACAGGCCTGTTTGCGCATCAATCTGGACAATTTCGGGATTTAAACTCACAAAGCGAAAAGTGCCCGACGCACCCTCGTTTACCTGTCCGGAAAGCTGATAGTGGTCTCCCACTCCAATGCTCACATGTTCCTCCGAAAGATAAATCCTCTCGGGGGCCTGAAGCACAGTGAGGACAATGGATGCTTTCTTTCCATTAAAAGTGTTCAGCGTCACCGTAGCCGAACCCGGAGAAAGGCCAGTTACCAATCCCTGGGGCGTCACGCTCAGCACAGGATTCTCCCGGACACTAAATGTAACGGCACCTGCGCTTCCATCGGATAGCTCATAGCCCAGGCGCAGGCTCTCCCCCACACCCAACTCCTCCCGCTCCGCCGTGATCTGCACGCTGGATGGAGCCTTGACAACGGTGATCATCAAGCTGGCCTGCTTGCCCAAGGGAGTATTGGCTGTAATCACCGCCGTACCCCTTTTCTTGCCCGTCACAACTCCTCCGGCGCCGACCGATACCACCGAAGGCTTACTGGATCGATAGGTCAGTGTACCGTCTTCTTCTAGGGAATCGAACGAGGTAGTCAATTGCAATTTTTCCCCAATGCCAATAGTGGTGCGTTCTGCTGACAACGTCATCCCCCCGGATACAAAATTCTCCCTATCTGGCTGGACCTGACAATCCTCAACCGGGATCTGCCCTACATGCCCACTCCTTGTTTCGGCAACGGCAGCTACCTGTAAAAGGGATAGCACCAGACACATAAGCGCCCAAATAGGCCATAACCTTCGAGTTCTCATACCCTTCTCCCCTGACTTCACCCATTGCAAGGGAGGACAACGCCCGCCCTTCTACTCCCAGTATTTCCGATCCAGCGTGCGATATTGCACCGCTTCCCCGATATGTTCAGCGTTAATTTCCTCCGCGCCTTCCAGATCTGCGATGGTCCTGGCCACCTTGAGAATTCGGGTATAGGCACGATTGGAGAGTCTGAGTTTTTCACAGGAAAGCAACAGTAACTGGTGTGCGTCTTGGGTCATGCGACAAACTTCATTTAAATTGCGGGCACTGAGTTGCGCGTTGATGCGAATACCCTCGAGGTCGCCCTCATATCGCTTGCGCTGTATCTCGCGGGCCATCTCCACCCGACGGCGAATTTCATCTGAGCTTTCTTCACGTTCCTGACCCGAGAGCTGCTCCGCCGGTATGGATTCCACTTCGATATGCATATCGATTCGATCCAGCAGCGGTCCGGATATGCGGTTTAAGTAACGCCGTATAGCCGTGGGTGTACAACGGCAGGCCTGCGTACGACTACCCAGGTTTCCGCACGGACAGGGATTCATGGAGCAAACGAGCACGAAATTGGCCGGATAGGTGGACTGGGCGCTCACCCTCGTGATGGTCACAAATCCATCCTCCAATGGCTGCCGCAGCGCTTCCAGCACGTCCCGCCGATATTCCGGCAATTCGTCCAGAAACAGAACGCCGTTATGTGCCTTGGAAATCTCTCCCGGCAGGGCGTTGGCACCGCCACCCACCAACGAGGCATGAGAAGCCGTGTGATGGGGCGAGCGAAAGGGCCGCTGTGTGAGCAGACCCGTTGGGGGAACGGTACCCGCCACTGAATGGATGCGGGTAGTCTCCAGCGCCTCTTCAAAGCTCATGTCCGGCAAAATGGTGGGCATGCAGCGAGCCAGCAAGGTCTTTCCAGACCCGGGCGGACCAATCATCAGCACATTATGTCCCCCTGCGGCGGCAATCTCCAGCGCCCGCTTGGCCCCGTGCTGACCCTTTACGTGGGAAAAATCCATGGGAAAGCGTCGCCGGCTGAGCAGATCTTCATAATTGGCAACGGGCATGGGGGGAATCATTTCCTCTCCCCTGAGGTGGCGCACGGCACTCGGCAGAGAATCTACACCTAGAATGTCAATTCCCTCAATACACCGCACTTCCGGCAAATTTTCCTTGGGTAAAAGGATCGCCTTCACACCTCTACTGCGGGCAGAAATCACCATGGGAAGCGCACCGCGCACGCCCCGCACTCCGCCGTCCAGGGAAAGTTCGCCCAGGGCACACAGCTGTTCCAACCCTTGGGGAGCCATGACTCCGGAACAGGCCAGCAGAGCCAGAGCGATGGGCAGATCATAGGCTGGGCCCTCTTTTTTCAAGTCCGCCGGTGCCAGATTGACGGTGATGCGGCCACCTGGAAAGGCGAAACCGCTGTTTTTCAGGGCGGCACGCACCCGTTCCCGGGATTCCTTGACGGAAGCATCCGGCAGGCCCACGATTTCAAACATGGGCATGCCGTTCATCAAATTGACTTCCGTCGTCACGGCAAAGCCATCAATGCCGCGCAGGCCGCAGCTCAACACCCTGCAAAGCACGCTTACCGCCTCCGTTTTTCATAAATCCTTAGAAATTATACCACTTGAACCAGCGCAGATACTGGGCATACTCTCGGGAAACCGGCAGGCCCGATTCCAGCGGATAAAAGGCCACAAAGAGAATCAACGCCAGTGCCAGCAAAATGCCAACAGCCCAGTTAAATATCCTTTGATCCTTTTTGCGCAGCCAGCCCAGCATCAGCACCGTGCATAGGATGATGAAGGGCACGCTGGCAAAGTAGTGATAGATAAAGGTCGATCGGGGCACCAACACCCAGGGCAGGAACTGCGAGGCAAAGCCTACCAGCACTGCCAGATAGGTGCGATTTGCCTTCCTCTGCCAGGCCGAGCGCAGCAGCACAAAAATCAATGCTCCCAAACCCGTCCACCACACTGCAGGATTGCCCATGCAGGATATGGAAGAAATCATGTTCCCGTTGGGCAGATAGGCCGTGCCGGAGAAATACCACATGGGCCACCAGATCACCGGCCACTGATACCAGGGTGAACGGAAGTAGTGCGTATCCCCGCCCAGACCCGCGTGATAGCCCAACATGCTCTTCTGCAATTCGATCACTCGCTCCAAGCGGCTCTTATCCAGCATATCCCAAATGTTCACCACACCCTCGTAGCGCAGCTGCGGCGTATAGGAGAAGTAGTAGATCAACACCGGTATCACAATGAAAAAGCCCAGGCAGAACAATCCAGTCCACAGTGTGCGCCGGAAGAAGCTCTTAAACTGCGTTCCCGCACGACACAATTCGCCGATCACCTTCCAGAAAAACAGTACTGCAAGTCCCACCGCCGCATAAATACCAATCCATTTGGTGGCAATGGCCACACCCATAGTCACGCCGCACAGGCCCAAGGGCACCAGAGTCCGACCCAGCTTCACCTGGTTCCAATCCATCTGGAAATAGCGGAACATGAACAGATACATCAGCATGATCCAGAACACGGCATAGGAATCAATAGTGGCGATGCGGGTTTGAGTAAAGTGCATGGAATCCAGAGCCATCAAGCACATTGCTGCGAAGGACAGCTTCGTGGATTTGGTGAGCTGTTTCGCCAGCAGATACATCAGCGGTACCATAAGCACGCCCACCAGCGCACCCATGAAGCGCCAACCGAAGGGCGTCATTCCAAAGAGCTTGATGCCCAACATCATAACCACTTTGCCCAGCGGCGGATGGGTCCATTCGTAGACCGACAAACCGTGCTCCATTTCATAGGCTGTGCGTGCATGATAGATCTCATCAAAATAGGTTCCATTGCAGTAGCTGGGAATCGGCACTACGCAATCCTGTTCGTCAATGAGATTTTCCGGATCGGTGGCATAGTCTGCCAGTTCACCGCTGCGACCCGCGATGCTCACGCCCAGCAATTCCCCTTCCGGACTCCAGAACCCAAATTCCAGCAGATTCAGCCCCGCACTTTGAGCCGTGATACGAACATATTGAGCTGTTTGATAGGGATAGGGTTCTTCGTTGCTGGCAAAGGTTACATAAGCGCTACCGTCACCCGGATCATAGGTCTGATCCATAACATTGGTTTGATCCGCATTCCGGGGTACATACCACAACCAGCGGAACATCTCTCCCTGACTATACTGGGCATAATAGGGCTGCGTCCAGTTCTCGCCATCGTTAGAAAGCTCCACCGTAAAGGTAGAATCACAGATGCCGCCGTAGTATGTCATTCGGAAGGAATGTACGCTGCCAAGGTCAAAGATCACATTCTCTCCGGATCGACTGGCCACCCAAGCAGTCTGGGGTGCATCCATGGTCCCCAGATTGGTAAAGGCCAGCACCGAATACAGCACCGTAACTACCGCCATCAACAGATAATCCCAGCGCTTTAAGTGCAGGCGATGATCCCGGGATTGAGGCAGGTCAAACAGTTTATCCTGAGTTGCCGTTCCCTTCAACTCACAGCAATGTTCCAGCACACAGATATCCAGCGCCACATAACACAGATAGAGGGTATTGAGCACATTGATCAGGGAAAGCAGCGCATTGAGCCACTGTTCCGAAGACTGCAAATGGCCGTAATTGAGCTCTGTCATGCCGCCCTGAAGCACCATCAGTTCGTTGAGAGCCGTAGTGATGGTCATCACCGTGAGGCACAGCAGCAAACGCCGATCTCGATCCATGGCAAAGGCCACAGCCAGCAACAGCAGTGCCGGATAGATGTACCGCTCGTGAATCATCGGTCCGAAAGTAAAGATCAGAGCAATTAGCACAGCTCCCGCCAACGCCAGATGATGCTTCTGTTTTGTCTTGTAGTACAGGTAGAAGGTGTACAGATAGGAGAGGCTAAACATGCACCAGGCAAAGATTGTCCATGCCGGGACGCTGGCCGTAGCTACCCAATTGAGATTCAACAGGGTATAGAGATTCATGGCATTGATAGTGATATAGGCATAGCTGCCCAAGGTATTGCCGTAAAGTTCCACAATCCATGTCACCGGGCCTATGATTGCATCCGTGACGCTCCGAGCATGGCCAATATAGAATAGGAAAGCCATGCAATAGATCATGCCCAATGCACATACCATACCCAGTGCAAAATTCCGAACTCTGCGCACTTCCCTGGCGCGAACCAAATTAATCCCGATGGCCACCAAACCTAATGGGGCAAAAAGCATCGCCTGAGGCTTGATGAGCATGGCGGCGGCAAACGCCACCAATGCAGAAGGATATCTCTCCTCCGATGCCTTTACTGCACACAAAACCAGCAGTAGCGTAAACACCGAATCAATCTGTCCCCAAGCGGCAGAATCAATGATTACAGCCGGATTAAAGGCATAAATCAAGGCCAATACAGCAGCAAGCTTTTCACTCAGCTTGAATTTTCTGGCCACTCGCCACACCAGCAGTGCGCCCAACAAATCACAGGCCACAGGAATCAACTTCAGCAGAGCCAGGTACACCGGACTCTCCAACGAAATTCCTAACAAATTCCTTACTGCCGCAGGCAGCCACAAAAGCAGCATGTATCCCGGCGGATAATCACAGAAATAATCCTCTGCATAGAAACCCGTGGGCCCGTTTGCAAACATACGCTCCGACCAGGCGGAAAAACAATTAATATCTGTATAATAGCCGCGAATCAGGCCACTCATGCCGATGCGCACAATCAGCGCCGCACTCAAGCCTACGATCAGCAATGTTTCCCCGCTGATCCGTCCATTGTTCAAGCGCTGATTCCGGCGAGCTATGGCCAAAATTAACACGCCATAGAGGACGGCCAACAACAGATAAGCCTCAGTATTGCGCTTGGGCGCTTCAGTACTCACCTGTGCCTGAGTCTCCTGATTGGATGAAGTACTCACCGGCGCCAGGGAAAGCACCGTCTCTCCCTCAGGTGCGGCATCCACTTTCACAACCTCAATGTTGTCGAAGTATGCTCTGCCGGTATTTTCCATCCCATAGCCGCCTACCCGAGCAAAGAGAGTCACTTCACTTTGATTCTCCCCAGTGCGGCCATAGACGGTCAGGGAGCGCCACTGGCCATCTGTATCCAGTAAGGAATCCGAATAACTAAAGGTATCCTCAAAGGAGAGAGTAGCTCCATAGCCTGAATCGCCGCAACCGTCCACCTTTACCATGCAAGAGAAGCGGTACACACTGTCCGGCTCCACCTCAATAGTCTGGGCAAAGCGAGCATCATTGGCATCTGCGTTGAGCACGACAATGCAGTTGCCCTCATAGCCCTCTGGCTCCACATAGAGCTGGCTAACCCCCACATCAGTGTGCCACATTTCACGCATCCAGCCTACAGGCATTCCCAATTCGTCCGTCTGAGAAAAATCGCCGTTGACCACCAGATTTTCCTGAGTCTCGGCCAGAGACGGAGCGCATAGGGCAATCAAAAGCGCAAATAACACACACAAGCACCGTTTCATATCTACAAAACTACTCCTTTAATAAACGGAAAAATTCTCTAACTTTTATCATTTCCATGCGGCCTTTGGAAATTCCTCCATTTATAGTAGGCAAAATAAGGATTTTTCCTGAAACAGATGGAAAGATTACAACTCTCTTTTCGTCAGAACAGAAATAGCGTCCTTGGCCGCACATACGGCCAAGGACGCCAGCCCTCATAGTTCGTCTACAAATTCCTTGATCCGGTCCAACGCCTTTGCAATGTTTTCATTGGAAGACGCAGCACTGCAACGAACATGCCCTTCGCCCAGCGCACCAAAGGCTGTACCCGGCACTGCGGCCACCTTATGCTGGAAGAGCAACTTTTCGCAAAAATCCTCGGAACTCAGGCCGGTGGAACGCACTGAAGGAAATACATAGAAAGCTCCAAGCGGTTCGTGACAACTCAGCCCTGCCTCTCTAAAGCCATTGACCAGCATGCGCCGGCGGCGGTCGTAGGCAGCCACCATGCGGCGCACATCGGCAAAATCCGTATCAAAGCCATTGCGCAGGGCCTCAATGCCCGCATACTGGCTGGATATGGGGGCGCAAAGCATGGTATACTGATGAATCCGGCACAACACCGCCATCAGTTCCCTCGGGCCACAGGCGTAGCCCAGGCGCCAGCCGGTCATGGCAAAGGCCTTGGAAAATCCGTTGAGAGTGATGGTGCGCTCCCACATACCGGGGATAGCGGCAAAGCTCACGTGAGGCGTCCCCGTATAGGTCAATTCTGCATAGATTTCGTCGTGAATAACGATGATATTCGTATCCTTCAGCACCTCAGCAATGGCCAGATAATCCTCCCTGGTCATGATGCCACCAGTGGGATTGTTGGGATAGGGCAAAATCAGGGCCTTGGTACGGGGCGTAATCGCGGCCTTCAATACTTCCGGTGTAAGCTTAAATCCATGCTCCATATCCGTCTTTAACGGTACGCACACGCCCCCCGCAAAGGTAATGCAGGGCATGTAGGATACGTAACTGGGATCGGGCACCAGTACTTCGTCGCCCATTTCCACCAGGGCGCGCACCGCAAGATCGATTCCCTCGCTGGCACCCACGGTAACCAAAATTTCATTCTCCGGATTGTACTCCGGGCCAAAGCGCTCCGCCTGGTAGCGGGCAATCTCCCGCCGCAGCTCCAACAGTCCCCAATTGCTCGTGTAATGGGTATGCCCTGAGCGCAACGAATAGATGGCTGCATCGGTATAATTCCAAGGAGTCTTAAAGTCCGGTTCGCCTACACCCAGAGAAATTACGCCCTCCATGGTATTGGCGATATCAAAAAATTTGCGTATACCCGACGGCGGCACCTGGGCCACCCGGCGGCAGAGAATTTCCTGATAGTTCACGGGCTCACCTTCAATCTGAAGTCCTCTTCGCTGCCATCCATCAGAACTCCCTGCATTTTATACTTTTTAAGTACGAAGTGAGTAGCGGTAGAAATCACATGCTCTATGGTAGAGAGCTTTTCCGCCACAAACAATGCCAGCTGACGCACAGTACGGGCCTTCATGTTCACCAGCAAATCATAACCTCCGGACATAAGATAGACGCTGGAAACTTCTTCAAAGCGATAAATCTGCTCTGCAATGGCATCGTAGCCCTGATCCCGCTGGGGCGTGACCCGGACTTCAATCATTGCTTCCACTTCGTCCACTTCCACCTTATCCCAGTTTACCAGTGCGGGATACTTCAAAATAATCTTCTGGCGCTCCAAGCGAGCAATGGTATCGGCAATGGTTGCCTCCGTCTCGCCCAGCATCACGGCAATCTGTGAGATGGGCGTGCGCGCATCATCGGTCAAAACTTCCAGAATGTTCTTTTCGAGCTTTTCCATTTCCACCCCTCCATTTCGATCAGTTTTCAAAAATATCGGTAGCGTCAAAAGCGCCTTCAATATGCCGGATCTGACCGGGCAGGATTTCGATCACATCAAAGCGCAGCCGAGCATCCGCCAGATTTTTCTCCTGAATGTAGATGGCGGCTGCATTCACGATGCGCCTACACTTTTCACGGTTCACCGCCTCCGCTGGACGCCCGCAGCGCAACGAGCTTCGCTTTTTGACTTCGATAAAAGCCGTCAGATCTCCTCTGCAGGCGATAACGTCAATCTCGCCCCGTCCCCGGCGCACGTTTCGATCCAGAATTTTCCAACCTTGGCCGGTGAGATAATCACAGGCCGCCTGTTCCCCTGCGCTGCCCTGCGCCCGCCGGTTCACTCTCCATCCTCCACAACAAACTTGCGGATAAAGCTGCGCCGGTGCAACTCACAGGGCCCGTATTTCCTGAGCGCCTCAATGTGCTCCCGGGTACCATACCCTTTATTCCGATCAAACCCGTACATGGGATACTTTTCGTGCATTTGAACCATGTATCGGTCCCGAGTCACCTTCGCCACGATGGATGCAGCGCCAATCATGTAGCTGATTGCATCTCCGTGGACAATAGCCTGAGCCTCCCCTGGCAGGTGCAGATGATCCACCGCATCCACCAGAAACACACCCCGGAAATCCGCCGCGCAACTTTCCATGGCCCGACGAGTGGCATTGAGAATGTTGATCTCATCAATCACTTCCGGTCCCAGAAAACAGGTGCGGCAGTAATCCGCTGCGGAGCACAGTTGGTCAAAGAGCGCCTCCCTCTTCTTTTCGCTCAGCTTCTTGGAATCGTCCACGCCGAGCACCAACCTGTTTCGGGGAATACACACACAAGCCGTAACCACTGGACCTGCCAGTGGTCCACGTCCCACCTCGTCTATGCCCGCCACACTCAGGCCCGCATTCCACAGCTCCTCCTCCGTTCGGGTCAGGCGGAACAATTTCTCCTGTGCCGTCTCCCGAACGCGCCGGTTTGCGCCCATGGTCTATGCCTCCTTCAGCGGCTCAATGGTGATCTTGCCAGCCTTGCCCCCGCGAAATTCGTCCAGCACCAATGCGGCAGCCCGGTCGGTATCCGGCCGTCCGCCGGAAATCAGCCAGCCCCGGCCCCTACAACAAGCCTCTAATGCCTGCTGAGCCTCCTCAAATGTCTCGTCCTCGGGCAGCTTGAAGCGCGCCCGAACGCCCTGAGGGCTCAGCGTCAGCAGGTGCACCAGCAAATCTCCCGCCAACTCCTCGGTATCCATGATCTGATCTCTTATAGAGCCCAAATAGGCCAGCAAACGAGCCGATTCCTGATCATCCATGCGGGGTGGCAGCATGCCAGGCGTATCCATCAGTTCCAGATACGGCCCGATCTTTACCCATTGATTAGACCGGGTAACGCCCGGGCGATCGGAAGCTTTGACAATGCCTGAGCCATGTAAGCGGTTGATGAAGGTGGACTTGCCCACGTTGGGAATGCCGATAACCATCAATCGCACTGTCTTTTTCACGCCCCGCTTTTCTGCTCGTTCCACCGCGGGCCGCGTGGCCTGCTGGATATAGTTGAGGATATCTTTTGTCTTACCTCCGTTGGAATTGAAGCGCAGCGCCGTCAGCCCCTGCGTGCGAAAGTATTCCAACCATCGGGCGGTCTGGGCGTCATCAGCCAGATCAGCCTTATTGAGAATCAACAGCCGAGCTTTGCCCTGAGTGAGTTTCCCCAGATCAGGATTGCGGGTGGCCTGAGGTGCACGGGCATCGCAAAGCTCTACCACTGCGTCCACCGCCCGGAGCTGCTCCTGCAACAGCCGGCGGGACCGGGCCATATGGCCGGGATACCAGTTGATTTTGGGCATATTTTAACTCCTAAATCATTTCTTTCTCGCCTGCAGCCGGAAAAAGGGTTGAAAAAAGCGAGAACCACTTAAAAGGAGCGGTTCTCGTTTTCGGCCGGAAATTAGGTTCTTTCCTTGACCTTGGCTGCCTTGCCGCTGAGCTTACGCAGATAGTACAGCTTTGCGCGGCGAACCTTACCACGGCGGACAACGGTGATGCTGTCCACGCGGGGGCTATGCAGCGGGAACGTACGCTCCACGCCCACGCCATAGGAATTGCGGCGAACGGTGAACGTTTCGCGCACGGAACCGTTGCGGCGGGCGATAACGACGCCCTCAAACGCCTGCAGGCGTTCACGGGAACCTTCCACAACTTTCACCTGTACGCGAACGGTGTCACCCACGGCAAAGTCGGGAATGTTGGTCTTGAGCTGGGCGTTCTCGATGGAACGGATAATCTCGTTCATGGGATTTTTCCTCCTCACAAGGACGTTCATAACCCCCACAGGGCAGAGGACCGTCCGATATAACAGAAATAATTATATCAGATATTCTTCCCACCGGCAAGCGTTATTTCTGTTAAAATCAGGGCTTTTGCGCCGCATTCCGGCAAATTATCCGCTATTTTATTCCAAAATTGGCGCATTTGCATCCGCATCGGCGCAGCGACAGTAAAAATATAACTTTCCTGAACCACTGCAGGCAAAGGCCCACGCAAAGTCTGGCGCACTGAGCACCTGGCAGGGCTCCAGCTCTTTGATTGATGCCGCCTCTGCCACTTCCAACGCCAGATCCTCCCGATTCAGATACAGCACCGCTGGCCCTCGCTTTGCCCGAAAAGCGGATTGCGCCTCTTCGCCACCGACGCAGGGCGCATAACCCATCTCAAAAGCCTGATACAAATAGCCCACATGCCTCCGGCCTGAAAAACACTGTTTCTTCGCCACGGCGCGCTGATCCCCGGGCACCACATGGGCAAACCAGGCCTTCGCATAGCGCCGTTCGGCAAACATCTCCATGCGCCGGGCGAAGGCGCCCTCCCGGTTCAGCGCGGCGATCAGCACTTCCGAAAGCTCCGCCTGCCGGAGAATTTCCCGGTCGCCATCATTCAAAGGAGCGCTATCAAGCAGTTCCGGTCGTCGTTGGCGGGTCAGTTCCAGCGCCTGCCTCCGTCGCCACGCCTCAATATCTGCATGATTGCCCCCCAGGAGCACTTCTGGCACCCGAATTTCCCGGAACTCCGCTGGACGAGTGTATTGGGGATATTCAAGAAGGCCCGTAGTAAAACTCTCGTCACCACTGGACTCCTCGCTGCCCAACACGCCGGGAATTAGCCGCGCAACTGCATCCACTGCCACCATGGCCCCCAGTTCTCCGCCGGTGAGCACGTAGTCCCCGATGGACAACTCTTCATCGATGCACAGATCCAGCGCCCGCTGATCCACGCCCTCGTAATGGCCGCAGAGAAACAACAGCGATTCGCACTGGGCATACTCCTCCGCCACCTTCTGGGTAAACACCCGTCCCCGAGGAGAAAGATAAATGCGACGCATACCCGCTTCTTGCTGATCCTCCACCGCATCCACCACCGGCTGGGGCAACATCACCATGCCTGCCCCGCCACCAAATGGATAATCGTCGGTATTCTTGTGCCGGTTGCGGGCGTAATCCCGGATATTCACCAATTCAATCTCCATCAATCCCCGGCGCAGCGCCCGCCCCAGAATGCTGGAACCAAGTACGCTCTGAAACATTTCAGGAAACAGCGTCAGTATTTTAATCTTCATCATACACCGCCACTTCGGCCATGCGTTCGGCATCCAGCAACATCTCGCCCGCCAACAGATCCACCTTCAGCACTACAGATTTGAGAGCTGGCACCAGCACTTCTCGCCCGTCTTTTTCAAATACATACACATCGTTTCCTCCCGGCTGAAGCACATCCCGCAAAACGCCAATGTCCCCGCCATCGCTGAGCTTCCCCAATAGGCCGATCAGATCGCAGATGAAGGAGGAATCCCCATCCAGCGCCACGGCATGAGCCCTGTCGATATATAGGGCCTGACCCCGGTATCGCTCCGCATCGTCACGGCTATTCACACCCTCCATGCGGAAAAATACCGCGTCTGCCCCCGCCCGGCGCACGCTGATCTTCACCGGTCGGTAATTTCCCTCTTCCAGCAGGTAGGCCCGCTCCAATCCCTCAAAGCGTCCGGGATCACAGGTGACGGGCCTGAGCTTTAACTCCCCGCGCACACCCTGAGGCTTGGTGATTTCGCCGATCAAGAGATAGTCCTGCATAACCATTCCCCCATCAATTGTAATGGATGCCGCCATTATACTGCCAAAACTGGTCTCCGGGCAAGGGCAGAATCGAAAAATAACCGTCTCTGCGTTGAATTTGCATGGATGATCCACTACAATAGGCAGTAAGTGAGGTGTGTAGAATCATGAACGAGATCAAAAAAGCTGTCGTCAGCGTCCTGGGCGCAGATCAGAAGGGTATTATTGCCCGGGTTACAAAGATTCTCTATCAATACGATGTCAATATTCTGGATATTTCCCAGACCATTCTCTCCGGCATGTTCAGCATGGTTATGGTAGTGGACGTAACCGGACTGGAAAAGGAATTTGAGGATATCTCCCGGGAATTGAATTCTCTTGGCGAGCGGCTAAACCTGCAAATCCGTATCCAGCGCAACGAAATCTTCGACGCCATGCATCACGTCTGACGATGCGGGGCTGGGGAGGGCGATAGCATGTTTAATACTTCCGATATTCTGGAAACCCTACGGATGATTGACCACCAAAAACTGGACGTGCGCACGATCACCATGGGCATTTCCCTGTTCAATTGCGTAAGCGACGATGAAAAGTTGCTCTGCGACCGGGTGTACGACCGCATTACCCGTCAGGCAGAACATCTGGTGGCCGTGGGCGGTGCCATCGAGCGGGAATTCGGCGTGCCCATCGTAAACAAACGCATTTCCGTCACCCCCGCGGCGCTGATCTCCGGCGGCATCCGCCATCCTGAAAAGCTGGCACTTGCACTGGACGCAGCAGCAAAGGAAACAGGCGTTGACTTTATCGGCGGCTATTCGGCACTGGTACACAAGGCCATGACTGAGGCGGATGAGCGACTGATCCGCTCCATTCCCGAGGCACTATCCTCCACTGACTATATGTGTTCCTCCGTCAACATCGGTTCCACCCGAGCAGGCATCAATATGGACGCCGTAGCCCTGATGGGAAAAGTGGTAAAGGAGACCGCTGCACGCACAGCAGATCGGGATGGCCTAGGCTGCGCCAAACTGGTGGTATTCTGCAACGCGGTGGAAGACAATCCCTTTATGGCAGGCGCCTTCCATGGACCTGGTGAGGGAGACTGCTCCGTAAGCGTGGGCGTCAGCGGACCCGGCGTAGTGAAGGTGGCGCTGGAAAAGGTCAAAGGCGCACCCCTGAATGTAGTGGCAGAAACCGTCAAGCGCACAGCCTTCCAGATCACCCGGGTGGGCCAGCTGGTGGCGTTGGAGGCTTCCAAGCGCCTCAATGTGCCCTTCGGCATTGTGGATCTTTCTTTGGCTCCGACTCCGGCGGTAGGCGACAGCGTGGCAGCTATTCTGGAAGAAATGGGCTTGGAATGCTGCGGTACTCACGGCACCACGGCAGCTCTGGCTCTGCTCAATGACGCGGTGAAGAAGGGCGGCGTCATGGCTTCTTCCAACGTAGGTGGACTCTCCGGCGCATTCATTCCCGTAAGCGAGGACTGCGGCATGATCCATGCGGCGGAAGCAGGCGCCCTGACGCTGGAAAAACTGGAAGCCATGACCTGCGTCTGCTCCGTGGGCCTGGACATGATCGCCATACCTGGCGACACCAGTGCGGAAACTATCTCTGCCATCATCGCAGATGAGGCAGCTATCGGCATGGTAAACAACAAGACTACCGCCGTGCGCCTGATTCCCGCTCCCGGATGCAAAGAAGGGGACAACGTGGAGTTTGGTGGCCTTCTGGGCCATGCTCCCGTAATTCGGGTCAATCCCTTCTCTTCCGGCGAATTCATCGCCCGGGGTGGCCGCATCCCCGCACCACTGCATAGCCTGCGCAATTAAACAATTTCATGGTTGCTTTTGCGGAAAATTGGGTTATAATAGAGGCACAAACGAAACGGAGGAAACGATTATGCAAATTACCAAACAGACCACCATGGGTGAAATGCTCACCTACGACCGCGGCATCGCCATGGTGCTGATGCAGGCCGGCATGCACTGCATCGGTTGCCCCTCTTCCATCAACGAATCTCTGGAAGAAGCCTGCATGGTGCATGGCATCGACTGTGACGAGGTCCTGAATAATATTCAGAACTATCTTAACAGCAAAAAATAATTTCTTGATTTCCGGTGCGAATGCACCGGAAATCAATTTAAAAAGCGGCGTCCGGTACAAAAACCAGGTCGCCGCTTTTCATTATATTACTCGTCCAGCGCTGCCACTACTTCACTCAGAGCTTCCCAGTTCTCATACAGGCCGTCCAGTTCCTCCTGTGCCTGACGATGCTCCCTGGCCACCTGCTGGGCACGCTCGGGATCACGATAAGTATCCGGATCGCCCATCTCCGCTTCCAGTGCCGCGATTTTCTGTTCCATGGCCCCGATGGCCTCCTCCGCAGCCTTGAGCTTTTGACGAAGTGCCCGTTCCCCCTCCTGCTTCAGTCGCGCCTTCCGCTTTTCCTTGTCCAGCTGGGTGCGGGTCTTGCCCAATGTGGCTTCTTCCAGCTCCCCTGCCTCTTCCTGCCGCTTCTTTTCCAGATAATCGTCATAATTGCCGATATATTCCCGGGCACCCTCCGGCGTCATCTCTACCACACGGTTGGCCACACGGTTAATGAAGTAGCGGTCGTGGGATACGGTGAGCAGGGTACCGTCAAAGTCCTCAAGAGCACTCTCCAGCACTTCACGGCTGTCCATATCCAAATGATTGGTAGGCTCGTCCATCAGCAGAAAATTGTCGTGGCGCAGCATCAGCTTTGCCAGAGAAACGCGCCCCTTTTCCCCTCCTGAAAGGGTATGAATCGGCTGATACACATCGTCCCCGGTAAAGAGAAACAGGGCCAGCACGCCACGCACCCGGTCCAGCTCCAGTCGTGGAAAATCATCCCACAACTCCCGTAGGATGTCCTTGTCCGGATGCAGATGTGTCTGGTGCTGCTCATAATACCCCAGATCCACATTCGCACCAAAATCCACCGTGCCCCTATCCGCCGGGAGGCGGCGAGCAATGATGTTCAACAACGTGGATTTTCCCACGCCGTTGGGACCAATGATGGCCACACGATCTCCGGCTCGCAGGTGCAAGTTGAAATTCTCAAACAGCTCCCGCCCCTCAAAGCCCTTGGCCAGATCCCGAATCATCAAGACATCGTCACCGGTGCGTCGCCGAGTCTCAAAGCTCAGGCGCACTTTCTGCTCGGTCTGGGGCTTCTCCAGCCGCTCCATCTTTTCCAGCCGCTTTTCCCGGCTTTCCGCGGCTTTGATGGACTTTTCCCGGTTGTACATCCTGTAACGCTGAATAATGGCCTCCTGCCGGGCAATTTCCGCCTGCTGAAGCTTGTACTCCTTCATCTGACGTTCCAGGTTAGCCCTGCGTTTGACGCTGAACTGATCGTAATTACCCTCATACTGAGTCAGGCGGCGCAGAGACAGTTCCGCCATACAGTCACACACAGCATTGAGAAAGTAACGGTCATGAGAGATCACAAGCACGCTGCCCCGGTATTTCTTTAACGTCTCCTCCAGCCACTGCGTGGATTTGAGGTCCAAATGGTTGGTCGGCTCGTCCAGCAGCAGCAGATCCGGCTGCGTCAACAACAACCGGGCCAGGCACAGCCGGGTCTTTTCTCCACCGGAGAGCACCCGTGCAGGCTGATCTTCCCGCCCCCGGGCAAAGCCCAAGCCTGCCAGCACCCCTTGGATGCGGCTGGGCCACTCATAGCCGCCCGAAGATTCAAATCGCTCCATCAGGTTGGAATAGCTGCGAGAAAGGCGTGCATATTCCTCAGGATCCTGATGTTTTTCGGCCATTTCTGCCTCTAACTCTCGCAGTTTGCGTTCCATCTGACGCAGAGGTTCAAACACCCGCTCCAGCTCCTGCTGAACCGTCAGATCCGATTGAATATCCGCCTCCTGGGTCAAAAGCCCTACCTTGGCCCCCTTCATCAGGGAAATACTGCCCTCGTCCGGCGTCATATCCCCGGAAATCAGCTTGAACAGCGTGGATTTTCCACTACCGTTGACTCCTGTAAGACCCATTCGCCGGCCCTGTTGAAGGCTCAGGTTCACATCCCGAAGCACAGTATTGAGCCCAAAGGACTTGGTAACATTCTGTAAGGATAGTAAAATCATTTTTTAAGACTCCGTGGAAAAATTCAGCGGCTCCACCGCCCGCTGGCGCCACAGGGCAATACGCCCCCCGCAGTCACCGGCAACACGATCTCATCCGCGCTCACCCGCCCACCGCGATGGCGCTGCGCCGTCATGGCAAGCATATTGTTGAGCACCGCAGGCTGCAGACCTGTGGTGTAGCTGTTGATGAGCATAAATAGCGCATCCTCCGCCAGCACTGCCTCACAGGCAGAAACCAAGCCGAACAGTTCGTTCTCCAGTTTCCAGATCTCGCCTCCCGGCCCCCGTCCATAGCTGGGCGGATCCATGAGAATGCCCTCGTAAACCTTGCCCCTTCGCGCCTCCCGCTGGACAAACTTCAGCGCATCATCTACAATCCAACGCAGCTTCGTTTCGTCAATTTTTGATAATTTCCGGTTTTCCCCGGCCCATTGTACCATGCCCTTGGCCGCATCCACATGGGTTACCTGAGCCCCTGCCGCAGCGCAGGCACAACTGGCTCCGCCCGTATAGCCAAACAGATTCAACACTCGGATGGGACGGCGAGCATCTCGAATCAATTCCGCCATCCAATCCCAGTTCACCGCCTGTTCAGGAAACAACCCCGTGTGTTTAAAGCCCGTGGGCCGCACGTAAAATTCCAGTTCGCCATAGCGCACCGTCCAGCGCTCCGGCAACTTCCTGAAAAATTCCCATTCTCCACCACCCTTGGCAGAGCGGTGATAGTGGGCATCTGCCCTGTCCCAGATTTCCGGCTTTTGTTTGGGCCAAATAGCCTGGGGATCGGGCCGGCGCAGAATAATATCCCGCCAACGCTCTAATTTCTCACCGTCGCCGGTATCAATAACCTCGTAGTCCTCCCAGTTGGAAGCGATATACATGCAAAACACCTCTCTGAGCCTCTATTATATCGGTTTCCTTCTCGCTGTTCAACCTAAATTCCATGAAGATTGACGCTTCTCCCTTCTGCGCCTCCGCGTCGATCCAGGGTGGTACAGCATCCATTTTCCAACCGACTCAAAAGGTTAGTTTCAACACCTGCATATCCCTCAATTCTCCCTCATCAAAGGACACCCCAGCGTAATTTTCATTGAGAAAAAAATCCTTGCGAGTATAATCATAGACAAAACCCAGCCGCTGGTAAAACGCCATTCCTTCCTCGGCCGTGCCTACGCGCATAGCCCTGCATCGGGGTCGGTACGTCTGAATCAGATGCCGCATCAACCCGGTTCCATAGCCCTTCCTCCGCAGCTCAGGCACAATGGCCAGATTCATCAGTTCACATTCTCCATCCACAACCGGGCTAACTACCGCCACACCGGACGGGTGACCGTTGAGCATCAATACATACATTTCTCCTTCTTCCAGATAGCGGTAGATCATAGCTTCACTGGGATCCGCCTGAAGCAGAAGGGGCAGGTAAGACCGCCTGCCACTGCTGATCTTGCGCACTTCCACCGGAGCCAACTGGCCACTCTTCCAGTGGCGGCGGCACAGGGCCACATAGCTTTCATTTCCCCCCAGCACAATCTGTTCACCCTCTCGGGCCACCTTGCCATCCACCACCCGAGCGTTGCAGATGGCCTTTTGACCGCACCAGCAGACAGTTTTAATCTCCTCAATAGTATCCGCCCAGGCCATCAGCCAAGTACTGCCTTCAAACAGATTGCCCTGAAAATCCGCCCGCAGGCCATAGCAAATGACGGGAATATTCATTTCATCCACAATCTCCACCAACTTTTCCACCTGGGCCTTGGTGAGAAACTGAGCCTCATCCACGATGACACAGTTATAGGCGGACAGCTCTACCGAATCAATCTCCTCCATATAGATACAGGGAGCACTCAAACCGCTGCGGGAACCCACGATGCGCTCTCCGTCCCGGCTGTCCAACCGAGGCTTGATCATCAACGCGTTCTGACCACGCTCGTGATAGTTGTATTGCACCATGATGGCGTTCGCCGTCTTGGACGAACCCATGGCGCCGTAGCGAAAGTACAGTTTAGCCATGAATATCGAAAACTCCTTGCTTATAAATGAGAATATAAATTTCGCTGCATCGGCGGCATCCTCCTGCCGATGTACAGGTTAAGCTTGCCTATGCACACGGATTCAAGTACAATAGCAGTAAGGATATGGGAGGTGCAAACAACATGCGCATTGCCGGCATCATCGCCGAATACAACCCTTTTCACCGTGGTCACGCCCACCACATCCGCCAAACTCGGGCGCTGAGCGGCTGCGATTATGTCGTAGTATGCATGGCGGGCAACTTTACCCAACGGGGCGAAGCCGCCTGTCTGGACAAGTGGAGCCGAGCGGAGATGGCCCTTCGCTGCGGCGCAGACGCAGTGTTTGAACTACCTGCCCTATGGACTTTACGCCCCGCGGATGCTTTTGCCCGGGGCGGCGTAGCCATACTGGGCGCTTTGGGCTGCGATGTGCTTTCCTTCGGCAGCGAGCAGGCAGATCTGCCCCTGCTGGAACGCATGGCTGAATTAAGAGAGGCCGAGCCCAAGCCCCTTGCCGAAGCCATTCGCAGCGGGCTGAATCAGGGCCTGTCCCACGCCCGGGCTCGGGGGGAAGCCCTGGCACAATACCTGGGGATCGAAGCAGACGCTCTCAATCGTCCCAACCTGATTCTGGGCGTAGAATATCTGCGGTCCATTCGCGCACTGGAAATGCCCATGGTGGCTCTAGCCGTGCCCCGGATAGGGGCTTACCACGGCACGGAACTGGGAGAATGGGCCTGCGCTTCAGCCATACGTGCCGCCCTGGCAGATGGGCGCATGGAGCAAGCACTGGAATGCGTTCCGGAAGAAATCCGGTTTCTGCTGCGCCGCGCACCTCGGATGCACCAGGGGGATGATCTGTTGCTGTATGTGCTACGGAACATGACCGAAGAACAGCTGCGCGCCCTTCCAGACGTCGCCGAGGGATTGGAAAAGCGGGTTAAGAATGCCGCAGCCAGATCTGCCAATCGGGAAGAATTGATGAATCTGCTCAAATGCAAGAGATACACCTTCGCCCGGCTTTCCCGTCTGTGCATTCACGCCCTGTTAGGTATAACAGATGCCCTCTGCCGCAGCCATCCCCTGCCGGAATATGCGCGCCTGACGGGCTTACGGATGGCCTCTGCGCCTCTGATGCGGGAATTAAAGGCACGCAGCCGCCTGCCCATCGCCGCCGATCCCACCGCTTTGCGTGGAGATCCAGTGTTTGAACTGGAATGCCGGGCCACAGATTTGCGGGCGCTTCTGTGCAGTGATTCGCTGCAGCGACGTGCCGGTCAAGAATTGACACAGCCCTTTGTCCGTCTGGAATGAATTGCTCTCATTTCCCCCGAATCTGATCTCTCAGACGATTTTTCAGGGCCTCATTGGCCTGAATCAGCGCCACTCGTACTCCAGTGGTGCTTTTGTATGCCACGGCTGTGACACTCTGTTTCGTACCTGCATGTAAAACACGCAGCTTTCTGGCGTTGGGAAATCTCTTTTTAGCTTCCTGGGGTGAACCCACAAACAGCAGCTGGTTGAGATAGATATCCTCGATATGGCGCTCCCGCTTGCCATAGGAACGATTCATGCGCAACAGGGTATCATTGAGTTCATAACTGTAACGCACAACATAGATGCGCAATACCTGCCAGGCCACCAGCGCCCCCAGCAGCCAAAACACCAGCGCCGCAGGGTTATTACCAATCAGCCGGGCCAGCAGCGTACCGGAGAGATAATTGAGGATAACCAGTACCGCCAGCAATCCTAACACCAACCCCACGCCCTGAATCTTGCTCAGCTTTCTATGTTCGACAATCTGCTTCATTTTCTTCACCGCTCCCGCAGAAATTCATTTCTACAATTATAGCCAAAATACCCGCCCTTGACAAGGTAGCTTTTCCCTTGACAGGGGCATTCCAGCGGTTTATCATGTACGTACAGCTCATTTTGAAACGGAGGAACCCCTTATGAAACAGCAGCCTCAGCTGGCGGGCATGATCAAGGGCCAGGTTTTTGACGGCTTTCTGCTCACCCGCAGCGCAGTGCAGCGAACCAGTTCCAACGGCAGCAAATATCTGGACATGACTCTGTGCGATCTTTCGGGCGAAGTAAACGCCAAGATGTGGGATGGACTGACTCCTGCCCCGGGAGTGGCCCAGGTATTGCGCGTGCGGGGAATGATGCAGGAATACAACAACCGCCCTCAACTACGGGTGGATAAAATGCGTCCTGCCACGGAGCAGGACGACTTCGACATGGATCAGCTGACGCCCTGTGCTCCCCTGCCGCCTCAGGAAATGAAGGATGAAATCCTCCGGCGCATCGAGGAGATGGAAGATCCTCAACTGCAGGAGCTGGTACGTCGCCGCCTGGAGGCTTGCGGAGAACAGCTGGACTACTATCCTGCCGCCTCCAAACTACATCACGCCGAACGCAGCGGCTTGCTGCACCATACCAGCACCATGCTGCGCATGGCCGGACACGTGTGCGAAATCTATCCCCAGCTGGATGGAGATCTGCTGGCCGCGGGCGTAATTCTGCACGACCTTTGTAAGATTGGTGAAATGGCTGCGGACGAGATCGGCATGGTTTCTGATTACACCGCTGAGGGTTTACTCATTGGCCATCTGGTGGCAGGTGTAGCTCAGATCTCTCAACTGGGGAAAGAGTTGGGCACCCGCCCGGAACTTTTGATGATGGTGGAGCACATGATTCTCTCCCACCACGAGCTGCCTGAACACGGCAGTCCCAAGCCGCCCATGTTCCCAGAAGCGGAGGTGTTGCACACGCTGGATCTATTGGATGCGCGGATGTTTGAAATGGATCGCGCTTTGAAAAATACCCAGCCTGGCTGCTTTACTGAGCGCATCTGGTCGCTGGACCGGCGGCTATACCGGCGCAGGGAATCTCATGTCTCCAAGGAGCAAAATTAAGTTTTAAGGGCGGTCAGCAGTTGAACCAGCGACCGCCCTTCCTGTTTTTGGCAGAAAAGCGCTTGCAATCCCCTCATGTTTGTTGTAAACTTAAAGTTAGGTTATGAATAGCCCGGTTCATGGGGCAAAGGAGGATTCATGTTTCACATCTTCAGCGACCTGGAAGGTATTCGCATCGCCATTGAAATGGAAAGGCGCGGGGAGAATTTTTACCGCCGTGCCGCCCGGGTAAGCCGGACGAAAGAAACTGTGGAGATGCTCAACAGCCTGATGAAGGATGAACAAAACCATCGGAGCGAATTTGAACGCTTGTACCGGACCGAATCCGGCGGCGGTCTGTCTGACGCCAGCTACGACGACGAAACCAACGCCTATCTCACCGCCATAGCCGCCGAGGTGGTCTTTCCTCAGGGATTGATGGGACTGCGGGAGGAGGGGTTTGAAAACCCAGCGGCGGTTTTGCATAGCGCCATTGCTTCGGAAAAAGATTCCATACTGTTTTATACGGAACTTCAGTGCCGTACATCGGATCCCCATGCCCAAACGGTATTTGGGGAGATTGCCCGCCAGGAGCGTGGACATCTATTCCGCCTGCAACGGCAGCTTGAACTGTTATCCAAATAAAAATACTATTTAAACGGGAGGGTTCATTGATGGACGCAATGCAGCTTTATCGCCAGTGGCTTGATGATTTTGCCGGCGACGCAGAGACCATAGCCGATTTAAAGGCTATTGAAAACGATCCCGCCGAGATAGAGGATCGCTTTTACCGGGAACTGGAATTTGGCACCGCAGGCATGCGCGGCGTGCTGGGTGCAGGCACCAACCGTCTGAACATCTACAATGTGCGCCGGGTTTCCAGGGCGCTGGCCAAATATATTCTCACTACGCCGGACGGCAAGGATCGGGGCGTAGCCATCGCCTACGATTCTCGCCACAAGAGCGACGTGTTTGCCCGGGAGGCTGCGCTGGTATTGGCTGCCGCCGGTGTGCGGGCACACCTGTTTCCCTCCCTGCGGCCGGTACCGGTGCTCTCCTTTACGGTGCGGCATCTCAACTGCATCGCAGGCATCGTAATCACCGCCAGCCACAATCCCAGCAAGTATAACGGTTACAAGGTTTACTGGTCTGATGGTGGACAGATGCCTCCGGAATCCGTCAAGGGCATTACGGATCTGCTGCCCCAAACCAGTTATGCTGAATCCCTGCCCATGGACGAACAGGCCGCACTGGACGCTGGGCTTTTAAGCTATATTGGTCCCGAAGTGGACGACGCCTACATTGCGGCCGTAAAGAAACTCTCTGTCAATCCCCAGTTGGCCCGTGAGATGGGCAAGAGCCTGAAAATCGTCTATACTCCCCTGCACGGTTCTGGCAATCTGCCCGTGCGCCGCATTTTTAAGGAAATCGGCATGGAAAACGTGTACGTGGTCAAGGAACAGGAATTGCCTGACGGCGATTTCCCCACTGTACGCGTACCTAACCCCGAGGAACCGGATGCCTTCCGCCTCGCCTTGGAGATGCAAAAGGAACTGGGTGCAGATCTGTGCGTGGGCACCGATCCGGACTGCGACCGAGTGGGCATCGCCTGCATGACAGAAAATGGTCCTCGTCTGCTCAACGGCAACCAGATTGGCTGCGTGCTGCTGCACTACATCCTTTCACAGAAGAAGGAACGGGGTGAACTGCCAGAGAATGCCGCGGCGGTTACCACCATCGTATCCACTAACATGGCCAGAGCCATTGCGGAATCCTTCGACTGCAAGATGATTGAAGTGCTTACGGGCTTTAAATACATTGCAGAACAGATTCATCTATTTGAAACTACTGGCTGCAATACCTTCATGTTTGGTTTTGAGGAGTCCTTCGGCTACCTGTCCGGCACCGACGTACGGGACAAGGATGGCGTAAACGCCTGCATGCTCATCGCCGAGGCGGCCTGCTGGTACAAGAAGAAGTACAACAAAACTCTGGTGGATGCCATTGATCTGCTTTATCAGCAGTACGGCTACTACGGAGATAAGGTAGTTTCCTTCGTCTGCCCCGGCAAGGATGGCCTGGAAAAGATGCAGCAGCTAATGTCCTCTCTGCGGGACAATCCGCCCGCGGCCATCGGCTCTGCGAAGGTAGTGGCATTGCGGGATTATCAGAAAGGTACCCGCAGCTCTGGCAGTCACACTGAAGCACTGACCCTACCTAAGAGCAACGTGCTCTACTTTGAATTGGAGAACGATGCCTGGGTGTGTGTGCGTCCCAGCGGCACGGAACCAAAAATCAAGCTCTACGTCAATGCCGTTTCCAATACCAGCGAAAAGACCCAGGCACTTCTGAAGGAATACGCCGAAGCGGCCGTAGAGATTCTCAACGGTAGAATGTAAGCAAAAAGTTGGAGAAGATGAATAAAAAGCTCATCCTTCTCAAATTCAAAAACAGGCCGCCCGTCAATATGTTGACGGGCGGCTTTGATTGTGGGCAAAATCGCATTTTTATGAACGGTGAGCAAAGCGTTTAGGATGGCTGGCGCCTTTCGATTACGCGCTCATTCCTTGAAATCTGCAGTTTTTAGCCCATTGCCTGCCTTATTCATTCCGGCTTATACTCCACATTGGTCACATATACTCCATACTGGCGCAGGAAAGTTAGCATGCTTTCCTCAGTAGCTATGCGTTGAGGATCATTTTTGCGCACGGATTCCAAATCCTCCAGGCAGCATTGCAGGTCATATTCTCCGCCATAATTGTATAGAGCGGTGTCTTCCAACACTCGAATGGTATAGCAGTGATAGGGCGGAATATCCACAATGGTTTCATCTTCCACAATGTAGGTCTGCGGTTGGGCGTTGGCATGCGTACTCTGGATGGTCACTTCCAGTTTACCTCTCTGAATATAGAGCAGCTCATATCCCCTATGAGGATAGTTGTATTCCAATTTCAGGCCCTTTTTCAGATCCGCATGCCAGATTTCTTTGCAGCCAGCCGTTTCAAATTTGCAGATCTTCAGCTGAAGGCTATAACCCGGTCCTTCGTGCTTCATCCAAGCAAAGTCAGGCGTGCGGCACTGAAAAACCTGGCTGTGATCCACAGGCTCGCGCTTGAAGGCTTCGGGCGCTTCCCGCTTCATGGTCTTTCCTTCCCGGTACATGGCCATGAAAGCTTCATCCTCTTTGTAAGGCTCATAGTAGGCGCTGACCATATTTTTCTCCATAATGCCGCCCGACATATCAATTTCCTGGAACAGTTCCCGCCATATGGTTCCTTCCTCCAAAAACACAAACCCGTGAGAGGTATACGGCGGCAGGTGAATCAAATCGCCCTCTTTGGCAATGAAATGCTGCCCGTTGACCACACAGTCTACACTACCCTTGGCAATTTCAAAGGTTTCAAAACCACGATGATGCCAGTGGTAGGGGACTTCTGTGCCCTTGTGGTAAATGGTATCCGAAAACTCATCCTTCTGGCGGGGACCCCGGGGCAAGATGAAATCATTAACCACTTCACTTCCCTCGTTATAATGGCGGATCCAATCGTTGGGATCCATCATCTTGATGATATATTTATGGCCAGTGTAATCTCGAATTTCTTCCATTTTTTTCAGATCCATGACTTTGCCTCCCTATAACATTGTATCCCAATTAAAAATTAAAAACTCAAAATTCCTAAAACCATTGATTTTGCAAGGCGTTTCGCCTGTCCAATGCTCGGTTTTCATGTATTTTCCCTTGTTTTTGCCCTTACGAGCCGAAACAAGG